>DFFF01000010.1 GCA_002369235.1 Verrucomicrobia bacterium UBA3783 | reverse complement strand
TGCACGAATGACCTGTCAAGCCGTATCCTTGCGAAGGCTGATTCTTGTCTCATCGCTCGCGCTCGCGGCGGTAGGGTGTTCGACGAAGGAATTTTCCTCGACGCCGTTCTACACGGGCGACGAAGTTAAGTTCACTGGCGCGGTGGAGGATCGCGTGAACTTGTGGCCGGTTGCGTACTGGCGCGAGCCGGTCGGGTCGGTGGCCTGGCCGCTTGTGTCGTGGGGCGACGGACATTTCGCGTTCAGGCCGCTCTATTCGCAGTACGGCAAAGAACACAACGTGCTGTGGCCGATTGCGCAGTTCGATACAGGCAATAACGACCATCGAGTGTTTCCGTTCTTCTGGGGCAGGGGTTACGACAAAGACCCATACCTCTGCCTGTTCCCGGCCTTGTGGTGGAACCACAAATTTGCGGGGGTGTTCCCGTTTTTCTGGTCTAGAGACGGAGGAGGCGGTGGATTTTGCGTCTTTCCACTCGTGTGGGCAGAGTGGACGGCATCGGGGAGTGGTTGGAATACGATATGGCCACTCTACTACTACGAGTCGTTCCCGAAGTCCGACAAGCATTACCCGTCCGACCAAAGCGAGTTTTGGGCGATATGCTATCTTGCCGGGTGGAACAGAAGGAGCGGGGAATGGAGCGATCACCGCTTCCTGCCGTTCTATTTGTGGGATCGCGGGGACTTCTATTCGCTGCCGTATTCGCGCTACGAAGAGAACGGTATGGTGAAGATGCGAATCTTTGCGGGGCTGGCGGGGTGCAACACGGCGACGAACGGCGGATATGCGGCGTCGTGGGTGTTCCCGTTCTACTACCATGACGCGAACAAGCTGGTGACGCCGCTTTTCGGCATGAGCGGGGACGCGATGTGGATGTTTCCGCTCTGGTATTGCGACGAGGATTCGTTCGTGACGCCGCTTTACGGCAGAAGCGGCGATGCGGACTGGATATTCCCGCTCTTTTACCGCGACAAGGATTCGTTCGTCTCTCCGCTATACGGCAAGGCGGGTGATGGCGAATGGTTCATTCCGTTCTATATCCGCGATGATGTGTCGTTCTGGTCGATCCCGTACAGCCGGGAAGCTACGGCGTATAATGGCGGAACAACTACCAACAAGTATTTCATTGCGGGTCTGGCCGGGTTTAGGTCGGGCGGCACGGAAGGAGGCTGGGTATTCCCGATATTCGACACGAAGAAGCATGCGGACTACGACGAGAAGGCGGCGTGGATTGATGCCGAGGAGTTGCCGGCTGCGAAACCATTCCACGCCAGCGACTGCCGGACATATTTTCTCCTATCCGACGACGACAGGGATGTTCGCGGCAGAAAGCATGACAAATGGAATCGCGTGGCTACGAACAGATACGAGATCGCGGCGTCGCGCAAGGTCGGGAACTATCTATTCGTCAACCGAAAGGAGATACGCCGCGTTTTGTTCGATACCGAGACGCGCAGGAAGGTTTCGGACAAGGAGGATGATGCATTTTCATTCTTGGTGTTCCTCTACAACTACACGCGCAAGGCAGACAGGATGGAAGGCACGACCTATACGCGGCACAACATCCTTTGGAAGCTTTGGGATTGGACGGAGAATGACGACAATGTTTCGCTGGACGTCTTTCCTGGCTTTACGTACGATTCAAGGACGGATGGCTACAGGAAGATGTCCTTCCTCTGGCGGTTCTTCCGCTATGAGTCAGACCCCGAAACTGACGCAACCGCCGTCGATTTCCTGTTCATCCCTGTGTGGCGGTAAATGAAAGGAACCAGACATGTGTAGCGAAAAGTGGCATTGAAAATGCTTTGGATAATATGTGCAGTAATCGCGACTGTAGCGCTTTTGACGCCATGCCTGCCTGAATGACCATGGAAAGGAAAACGGCGATGAAGAAAATGATGATGGTGGCGGGGGTTCGCGGCGATGGTCGCGGCGGGGCGCGGAAAATTTTTGTTTTTGGGTATTGCGTTTCAGGGGGATATTTTATATAATACCATTCCATGAACGACTTCCTTGTTTTCGATCATGTGACGAAACGCTTCGGTGCCATGACGGCGGTGAACGACGTCTCGCTTTCCATAAGCAAAGGCGAGTTTTTCTCGCTCTTGGGACCGTCCGGCTGCGGCAAGACAACGTTGCTCAGAATGCTCGGCGGATTCGAGCGTCCAGATTCCGGTCGCATCTATCTGGAAGGCAAGGATATAACGGATTTGCCGCCCAATCAAAGGCGCATCCATACCGTGTTCCAGAACTATGCTTTGTTCCCGACGATGACGATCTGGGACAATATCGCATTCTCGCTCAAACTCGCGAAAAAGCCGAAGGCGGAAATCGAGGAAGCGGTCGACAACATCCTTGAAATGATCCAGCTTTCCGATCAGGCGTGGAAGTATCCAAGCCAGCTCTCCGGCGGACAGAAGCAGCGCGTGGCCATCGCTCGTGCGCTGGTCGACCGCCCTAGCGTGCTCTTGCTGGACGAGCCGCTTGCCGCCCTAGACCTCAAGCTCCGTCAGCACATGCTTATCGAACTCGATACGATCCATGATCAGGTCGGCATCACCTTTTTGTATGTCACGCACGACCAAGGCGAGGCAATGAGCCTGTCCGATCGTATCGCCGTGATCAACAAGGGCAAGGTTGAGCAGCTTGACGGTCCGGCCAAGATATACGAGGCTCCGGCGTCGCGCTTCGTCGCGAGCTTTATCGGCGACACCAATTTCTTCGAAGGCGAAATTACCGCAATCGACGGCGACTATTGCTATCTCGCGGTCGACGGCTTTCCGCAGATCAAGGCGTTCAACGACAAGTCGCTCAAGGTCGGCCAGAAGGTCGATCTCTCCGTGCGGCCAGAGAAGATTCGCGTCACCCTTGCGCCGCCGCTCCCAGAGAAGGGCGCGTCGATCAACGTGTTCCCCTCTACGGTGAAGGACATTGTCTACCAGGGCGTATACACTAAATACTGGATCGAGTCGTCGGGTCTTCGGATCGCCGCAATAAAGCCTCATTCGCGTTTCCTCCTCGACCAGGAGCCCATCACGTGGAATGACGATGTGTTCGTCTGGTGGCATCCCGACGACGGCTACATGGTGGAGGTGCAATGACCTCCAACCCTCTTCGTTCGCGCAAGGCCGAGTGGCTCATAACGCTGCCGAGCTTCCTGTGGCTGGCGCTGTTTTTCGCGGTGCCTGCGCTTATCGTTCTCGCGTTCACCTTCCACGGCCATACCGCCAACGGCGGCGTTGGCGAATGGAGTCATGGATACTTGGCGCGAACTCGTCGATCCCGACTATCCTGCGATCGTGTGGAATACGCTCAGGATTTCGTTTGAAATCACGGTGTGGTGCATTTTGCTTGCTCTTCCGTGCGCATACGCGATTGCGAGGATGCCGCAGCGCTGGCGCGCAATCATCGCCGGATCGATAATGCTGCCGTTCTGGACCAGTTTCGTGGTGAGGGTTTTTGCGTGGAAGACGATGCTTCATCCGGAAGGCTGGCTGCAGAGCTGCTATTTCGTGTTTCTGCGCGTTCGCGCTTGGCTGTTCGATTGGCTGCCCGGTTTTCTCCAGGACTTTTTCGTGTGGCTCGGGTTCGCGGGATCGGGTCCGATCGATCCGGCGAGTTCCACGATCCTCGACAGCGAGGCGGCGGTCGTGCTCGTTTCCGTATATTCCTTCCTTCCTTTTGCGATCATGCCTATATACACCGCTGCGGAGAAGTTCGACTTTTCGCTCCTTGAGGCCGCGAGGGACTTGGGTGCGCGATCGTTCTACGCCTTCCGCAAGATTTTCATTCCCGGCATCCGCCAAGGCGTGGTTTCCGCCATTCTCATGGTGTTCATCCCGGCGATTGGATCCTATGTCATTCCGCAGATGCTCGGCGGCACGAATTGCGTCTTGATCGGCAACAAGATTTTCATGCGCGCCATCCAGAACCGCAACATTCCCCACGCCTCCGCGCTGGCTACGCTCATGGCCGTCAGCGTCCTGGTGCCGATCGCGATTGCGATGTGGTGGAAGAAGCGCCAGGACGCCATCGGGCGCAAGCGTCTCGAAGAGCAGACCGCGCGAACCATGGTAGGGAGGGTGTGACGATGAAGCGTTCGCTCTTTGCCAATATCGTGCTCGCGTTTTCGCTCGCGTTCCTTTACGTGCCGATCATTCTCGTGGTCGTCTACGGTTTCATCCCCAACGGCATTTCCATGTCGTTCTTCGATTCCAAGGGCGAGTTCATCGGCTTTACCGCCAAGTGGTACCGGCTTATTTTCACCGGCGACTATTCGGTGAAGAGTCTGATGCAGTCGTTCTGGCTTTCGCTCACGATCGCGGGACTGGCGACATTGATAAGCTGCGTCCTCGGCACGACCTCCGCCCTTGCGCTCCACCGTTTCCGCGGACGGCTGCAATCGATCCACCACGCGCTAGTCTATACTCCGCTCATCATGCCGGATATTCTTATCGGCATTTCGCTCCTCATGCTGTTTGTCGCGGCGAGCGTTGATTGCGGCTTCTGGACGATCCTCATCGCCCACGTCACATTCTGCGTCTCCTATGTGGTGATGACGGTGCTCGCGCGCTTGCAGGACTTCGACGACCGCATCACCGAGGCCGCCTACGATCTCGGTGCCGGACCGTGGTACGCTTTCTTCCATGTGGAGCTCCCGATTCTTATGCCCGGCATAATCGCGGGCGGGCTGCTCGCATTCACGCTTTCGATCGACGACGTGGTGATCACGAGTTTCGTAAACGGCGCGGGAACCAATACCTTCCCGACTTACGTCAGTTCCATGACGAAGCACAGCCGCAATCTCCCCACGGTCTTCGCGCTCTCCACGCTGATGCTCATCTTCACTTGCGTCCTAGTGGGACTCAGCAAACTGATATCAGGCAAACAGACTCCAATCAAGAAAGGAAAATAATAAAATGAAGAAACTCGTTCCCCTCGCGCTGGCCGCGCTTGTGTTTGCAGGCTGCGAACAGAAGAAGGAACTTCACATCTATACATGGAGCGATTACATCGCGCCGGAAGTCATTCAGGCGTTTGAAGAGGCGAACGACTGCACTGTCGTCGTCGACACCTTCGATTCCAACGAGGCGATGTATGCGAAGCTCAAGGCCGGAGGCACCGGCTACGACATCATTATGCCGTCCAGCTATCAGATCGCCACCATGGCCCGCGAGGGAATGATTGTCGAGCTTGACCACACGAAGCTCCCCAACGTCCGCGCGAATTTCGATCCGCGCTTTGCCGCACAGATTCTCGACCCCACGTTCAAGTTCAACGTTCCCTATGCCGTGACCTACACCGGCTTCATGTACTTGAAGGACAAGATTCCGTCCGACGCCAACATCGCGAGCTGGGCGATTCTCGGCACCGATGCGCTGCGCGGCAAGATTTCGCTCCTTGACGACCAGCGCGAAGTGATTGGCGCGGGCCTCATGTACCTCGGATATTCGATCAACTCCGACAAGGCGGAAGAGATCGATGCCGCCGTCGAGCAGGTTCTCAAGTGGCGTCAGAACGTGCGCAAGTTCGACGCCGAAAGCTACAAGACCGAAGTCGCCTCCGGCGCAACTTTCGTGGGTCATGGCTATTCCACCGACGCGACGCAGGTGATCGTCGGGGACGAAGAGTCCGGCGCTCCGGCGCGCGACGATATCGGTTTCGCGCTGCCCAAGGAGGGCTATGCAATCGCGTTCGACGAAATGGTGATCGCCGCGGACGCTCCGCAGCCGGAGCTCGCCTATGCGTTCATCGACCACATCTACGACGGCGAAATCGCGAAGGCGAACATGGAGTACATCTGCGGGCCGAACCCCGTGAAGCCCGGCATCGATGCGCTTGACGACGATTATCGCGCGCTCATCATCCTGCCTGACGAAGTGATTGCATACGGTCAGGTGATCAAGAGCTTTGACGACCGTCCCGACGTGAAGGCGCTTTACGATCGCGCCTGGGACCGCATCAAGGCGACGGAGGCCCGGTAAGATGACATTCGACGAAATCGTGCGCACGCGGCGTTCGATCCGCAAGTTTGTCGCGGACAAAACGCCGCCGCGCGAGCTCGTTGACGCGGTCGTGCAGGCGGGGCTTGAAGCGCCGACCGGCCGCAACCGCCAATCCAGCGCCATAATCCGCATCGACGACAAGGATTTGCAATCTCGCATCCGCAAACTGAATGCGGAGATCATGGGTCCGCCGCCGCCCGGAAGACTTCCGGATCCTTTCTATCTCGCGCCGGTGATATTGCTCGTGGTGGCGAACGCCGCCGCCGATACTGCGGTATACGACGGCTCGCTCGCGATGGGCAACATGATGCTCAAGGCTCACGAGCTGGGGCTTGCATCGTGCTGGATCCACCGCGCCCGCGAAGAAATGGAAACGCCGCTCGGCAAGGAAATCCTCGAACGCGCCGGTCTCGAGGGCGAGTGGATCGGGGTGGGGCATCTCGCGCTTGGCTACGCCGACATGGAATTGCCCGCTCCGCACCCGGTCAGAGAAGGGCGCTATCGCTCGATCTAATCGTTGAAACAAAACCCAGGAAAGGAGAAAACATGCTCTGCACGATTCTGCTCGCGGCTCTGTGCCGCATGTCCCAGTGCCAAAACGAGGCGATGGAAAAGTCGAACTTTTGCGAGCGCCACACTTGCGCCACTGAAGGCTGCCATAAGGCGGTAAAGGTCGGCGGGTTGCCAGGCTGGGCACAGCAAAAGAAGTCGGATTTCTTCATTCCCGGACAGGCGCAGGAGAAATACGAGCCGCCGCGCGTCGTGTGGTATCACTGCAATGCCCATGCGTGCAACCGCTTCTGCCCGCGCATCAACGAGGGCGCAGGTCCGCTATTCGCGGGGCTCTCCGAAGATACGCTCCTCGAGCGCATCGCCTGCAAGAACGAGCGGCTCAACAAAGGCAAGTTCTGCAAGGAGCACACTTGCCAAGCTCCCAACTGCATGGCGCAGACGCTGGAATCGATGCCGAAGACCGCGAACGGCGAACCGCTCTCTTGGGATATGCTCTCTTCGCAGTCGTATTGCCGCCAGCATACGAAGCTTAAGGGCAAGGATCATCCGAAGAAATCCGTCGAGAAATCCGAGACTGTTTCCGAGCGGATTTTGCGTTTGCGCGAAGAGAAGGCGGCGAAGGCCGCCGCCGCAGCCGCGGGCGCCGCTTCCTCTGCGGCGGAGGAGTAATCCCCTGAATGAAGTGTGTCGTCGTTTTGAGCGGCGGACAGGATTCCGCCACTTGTCTTGCGCTTGCCGTGAAGAAATTCGGCGCGGATGAAACCGCCGCCATAACTTTCGAGTACGGTCAGCGCCATTCGCTCGAAACGAAATTCGCCCAGCGTCTCGCCAAGCGCTTTGGCGTCAAAACGCACAAACTCGTGAGGCTTGATTTCTACCGCGACCTCACGACCAATGCGCTCATGAGCCCCGACGCGAAAATCGGGCGCAAGAAGGGCGCGAAGTGTCCGAATACCGTCGTTGAAGGGCGCAATGCGTTCTTTCTGCTTGCGGCGGCGGTTTGGGCCAAGGAGCTTGGCGCCGGAGAAATCATGACCGGCGTCAGCGAGGCCGATTTCTCCGGATATCCCGACTGCCGCGAGGATTTCATAAAAGCCCAGCAAAAGGCGATACGGCTCGCGCTCGATTTCCCGGTCAAGATCGTCACGCCGTTCATGCACAAGACCAAGGCCGAGGAATGGGCGCTTGCCGAAAAACTGGGGATTCTCGACATCATCGAAAACGAAACGCTTACCTGCTACAACGGCATTCCCGGCTCCGGCTGCGGCAAATGTCCGAGTTGCAGACTCCGGAACAGGGGCTATGCGGATTTCAGGCGGAACTCTGCGCGGCAGAACGGTTAAGGTGCCGGATACCGACCTCGTGCGGCCTACCCAAGACCGCGTGCGCGAGGCGCTCTTTTCGATGCTTCAGGCGGTCGTGCCCGGCGCCAGAGTCCTCGACCTTTTCGCCGGCTCCGGCTCGCTGGGGATCGAAGCCTTGAGCCGCGGCGCCAAAAGCGCGGTGTTCGTGGAGCAAAATCCCAAACACGCGCGAATACTTTCAAACAACCTTAAAACATTGGGCCTCTCTGCCCGCGTGGTCGTCGCCGACGCCTTTAAGTTTTCCGGCAACGGCGAAACCTTCGATCTCGTCTTTGCCGACCCTCCGTACGCGCTTGCCGAAGAACGCGGCTTGGAGGAGCTAATGGCGACCATGCCTCTCGAACCCGGCGGCATCTTAGTCGCCGAAACCGGCGCTGCCCCGTCCATTCTCCCTAGTTCCTTCTCCCTTCTCAAGGAGCGCGAATACGGGAAGACGAAAATCACCATTTGGAGGAAATCTGAATGAGAAACGACCTCGAAACGCTGAAGACGCTCGGCAAGACCATCAAGGTGCCGATGCAATACGACCCCGCGGTTTTGGATTCTTTCGAGAACAAGCATCAGGAGCACGACTATTGGGTCACGTTTACCGCTCCGGAGTTCACGACGCTCTGCCCCAAGACTGGTCAGCCCGATTTCGCCACGCTGACGATCCGCTACGTGCCGGGCGAAAGGATGGTGGAATCGAAGTCGCTCAAGCTTTATCTTTTCGGCTTCCGCAACAATGGCGATTTTCATGAGGATGTAATCAACATCATCTACAACGATCTCGACAAACTCCTCAAGCCTAAATACATGGAAGTATTCGGGAAATTTGCCGCCCGCGGCGGCATATCCATCGATCCGTTCGTGAATGGCGGGCGTGGCGCAAAGTTCAAAGCGCTCGCGGCGCAGCGTTTTGCGGCTTTCAGCGGAGTCAGGGATTGAAGATTTACGGCATAACCGGCACGAACGGCAAGACGACCACGACCTGGATCGCCGCCGAGTTCCTCAAGGCGGCATACATTACCACGGTCGAAGTAAATACGCTTTCGCGCCGGTTTTA
The DNA here is from genome assembly GCA_002369235.1 of Verrucomicrobia bacterium UBA3783. Lineage (GTDB taxonomy): Bacteria > Verrucomicrobiota > Kiritimatiellia > RFP12 > UBA1067 > UBA1067. Next base: position 1,055 of record DFFF01000010.1, on the reverse strand, counting down.
CACGGGCTACACGACGCCGCCTTTGGCGCAGCTCAAGGCGATTTTCGGCGAAATGGAGTCGAACGGGGCGGCAAATTGCGTGATGGAGGTTTCGAGTCACGCGATTCATCAGCATCGCACGGGCGACACCGTATTTGCGGGTGGCGCATTCCTCAATCTTTCCGAGGATCATCTTGATTACCACAAGACGATGGAGGAATATTTCCGGGTGAAATTGTCCTTTGCCGGACAAATTGCCGCCGTCACGCCCGGCGCGCCGTTCGTCGTGTGCCTGGACGGCGAGAACTGCGGCAAAATGTACGCGGCGGTAAAGAAACTCCCTTTGAAGGTCATTCCGGTTACGCGCCGCGAACCGGAATACGATCTTTCCGGACTCAGGCTCGCCGGCGAATACAACGAGAGCAATGTGCTTGTCGCCGCCGCGCTTGCCGAGGCGGCGGGCGCGGATCATGCGGCAATCCAATCAGCCATCGCGGACCTGCGTCCGCGCTGGGGAAGGCTGGAAGAAGTGCCGTGCGCCGCAAAGGCGCGGGTATTCGTCGATTTCGCCCACACCCCCGACGGACTCGAAAAAGTCCTTTCCGCCGCCCGGAAGTTCTGCAAAGGGAAATTGTGGGTGGTTTTCGGCGCCGGCGGCGACCGCGACCCCATGAAACGGCCGTTGATGGGCGAGGTGTGTTCGCGCCTTGCCGACCGCACGATCGTCACGAGCGACAATCCCCGCAGCGAGAATCCGCTCGATATTATCCGCGATATCCTCGCCGGAATGAAGAGAAACCCTTTCAAGGTGGACGAAGACCGCGCCGTAGCCATCCGCGAGGCTCTGGAAATGGCTGAAGAGGGCGATGTCGTGATTATCGCCGGCAAAGGACATGAAACAACCCAGGAAATCAAGGGCGTCAAACATCCCTTTGACGACCGCGAACAAGTCCGCGCCTTCCTTCGTAGTCCAGCCTTCTAGACTTCGTAGTCCAGCTCCCTTTCCTTCGTAGTCCAGCTCCATTTACTAGGTAGTCCAGTTCCCTGGACTTCGTAGTCCAGCCTTCTAGACTTGG
>DFFF01000022.1 GCA_002369235.1 Verrucomicrobia bacterium UBA3783 | reverse complement strand
GCCCCCTTGCACAAAGCAACTGCATGTGATACAATATGCACAGTTTAAATGAGCATATTGGAGCAAAAGATGAATGCCACAATGCTTGACTTCAGAAGGCGCATGCCCGAAATCCAAGGCGCGATCTCTCGGCGCGAGCGCGTCACCGTCTCTTCACACGGACGGCCCTGGGCAATAATGGTCGCATGGGAAGACGCGAAGCCGAACACGCCGTCAGCAAGGGATTGCGCAGCTGCCGGAATGTGGGCGGACCGCGACGATCTTACGTCGCCGACCGAGTATGTCCGCAATCTCCGTGCGCGGCGGAGGTTCGTATGATCTTCGACACCGACGTGATGATATGGGCTTTTCGCGGCAACGGAAAGGCACTTGATGCGATAGACGAAACGACAACGCGCTCTATTTCCTCCGTCACCTACATGGAGCTTCTGCAAGGCATCAGGAACAAGGCGGAAATGCTTTCAATGAAGCGCTTCCTTTCGACACTCGGCTTCGCTACATTGCCCGTGACGGCGGAAATCTCAACCCGCGCGATTTCCATAATGGAGTCCACGGCGCTGAAAAGCGACCTCGGCGTATGCGACGCGCTGATCTTCGCCACTGCTCTTGAAAACGGCGACACGCTTCTTAGCGGAAACGCAAAGCACTTCAAGGAAGTCCCGCTGCTCGATGCGAGGGCTTTCCGTGCATAACCGCTTTCAATCCAATGGCTGACACCAAGATTCCAGTAAGGAATTAATCAGGATGAAAACTGAGAAAGGCCTTGTTCAATTCCTGTTCGACACATGGTACGGCGCGTTCGTCGTATTGTGCGGCGCAACGGCTCTGCTTGTCGCTGTGACGATTCTCGATCTTTTTCTTGCGCGAACGGTGCTGAAACCGATTGTGCGCTATGTCGGGTTTGCGCTGCTGGCGTTGCTGCTGATTGCGGGAATCGTGTATTTTGTCGCATGGGTTGTTTCGCTTTTCAAGCGACGCTGGAAGCGAGCATTGTTGCAGACAGTTCTTGGCGTGGCATGGATGGTCGGCTTCCTTTGCGCGGTTGCGATGCTGTTTTTCATGGTGATGTTTGGCCCAAGCGAGGACCACTTTGCCGACGCGCTGACGATTCCTCCGGAAGTCGAGGCGACAATCGTAACGCCCGAAAGCGGTTTCGAAGGCTGCCAGTTCAGCACTGCCGATGTCTATGACGACGACTTCGCCCTGAGCGTTTTCAAAAGCCTTGCAAAAGACGGCGGCGAAGATGCCACGGTGACCTGCGATCTTTCCGGGCTAGCGGATTTAGTCCACAATCGGCGTGACGAACTGATGGCATATCTCGCCCGCCATCCTGGCTGGTGGCTGCACGAAGACCATGGACACCTAAGTGCGACACGCCGCTTGCGTGTGCGAGAAATCTGGAATCATCCTCTTCACGGATACTATTCGGGCAATTCGCGCACGATGCGTCCCGGCGAGAATTTCGAGGCCTACCAGAGAACCACGCGCTTTCAGACACGGACGACTCTCGGGTTTCCGTATTCGCCATTCGGGTGGAAGAAAGGCGCGGAGCATCCGGCAACGGCAACGGTCGTGGCCGGGTTGCGCGAATGGGGAGGTTCCACGGCTAATCCTGGCGATTTCACAAGCTGCGAGTGTTTCGGCGACAAAGACTTCTGCGTAGAGGTGTTCGAGCAGACAACGGCGCGCGAAAGGCGCATCACCAATGCGGCTTTGTCATTCCTGAAGGCGGAGTTTGCCGAGCTTAAATTGCCGGCGGATGCGGTCAAGCGCGGACCTGAGGAATTCGTGCTTCGCGACGGCATGCAGCCAGGCATCTACAATCTGACATTGCGACTCAATCCGGGTGAACCTGGCGTGGCTTATCTGAAGGCATACGAGGTAACGAAAGAAACGCGCCTGTCGGAGGGACGTCTTTACGGCAGCTCAAACGAGCGTATTGGCTGGTCGCAGGATCCGGACGAGAAGTTCCTCTACGAAAACGAGTTCACGATCTACGAAGGTGACTGGGGCAAGCCGTATGCGGCGCGAATAGAAGTGTGGTTCAAGCCAGACTCCGGCAAGCCCGAACGCAAGCTGGCAGAGCGCATCTGCAAGATAGAGGGTTGGCAGCGCTAAAGAGAATCATGCAAGTCCACAAAGGAAAAGGAGGCAGCACCATGAAAAAGAACCTTGGAAAGAAGAACTGGATGTTTCCGATGCCGGTTTTGATGATCGGCACATACGGGGAAGACGGAACGCCCGATGTGATGAACGCGGCGTGGGGCGGCATCACGCTTGAGGACGAGATTACCATCTGCATCGACACCTCGCACAAGACCTGGGCAAACATCGCGGCGCGAAAGGCGTTCACCGTCGCCTTCGGCACCGCCGACAAGGTCGCGGCCTGCGACTACTTGGGACTCGTCAGCGGCAACAAGACGCCCGACAAGGTCGCCAAGAGCGGCTTCACGCTCACGAAGAGCGAGTTTGTGGACGCGCCGGTCGTCAACGAGCTGCCGCTCGTTCT
>DFFF01000040.1:1299-7711 GCA_002369235.1 Verrucomicrobia bacterium UBA3783 | reverse complement strand
GGGGGGTAATATCCATTAACGACGAAAACCGTGCGCAAATCTGGGAGGAGCTGATTTGGCCGGCATTTGTCGGGGATGTCGAACATTGTGGTCAACGGGTGTTGGCGGCTTGCGATAACGCTTATTCAATCGATAGGATTGTTGCCTCGTTGCCTCAAGAATATGTTCGCGAACGGTTGGTTGGTGTTTCGTCTGAAGAATGCGAGGAAATGCGTCTGGCCGGATGGAAAATCGGGTATCATACACGCAGCCATTTCCCGCTTGCCGGATTGAGCAGAGGCTGTCTTGAAGAAGAACTTGTCCCGCCTGAAGAAATGCGGAATGTATGCTTCAGTTATCCGTACGGAAACATGAAGGAAGTTGGCGAGGCGGCAATGGAAATGGTGCGCAGTCTTGGTTATCCGTGCGCAGTTTCAAATACCAACGCGGCTGGAGGAGCTCACTCCATCTGGTTTCTTCCGCGCATGAGCGTACCGGCGGATAAATTCATGTTGCATTTTGAACTTAGCGGATTGAAGTATTTTATCAAAAACCGCAAATTGCTGCCGGTGGCGTAAAGTGAAAGCGAGAAATCCAATGTGTCCGGACTTTGATGAACTGTTGGCTCTGGCCGAAGTGGAAGGCGTCAAACTGCATGATATTCGCCTGTATAGAGGAGATAGGCTGGCTGCGCGGGCATTGATGCATTCCGAAACTCGTCGGCATCACGGAATCACACTAAAAGTATTCGAGTTGTATAACGGGAAACTGCACGACTATTCGAAGATTTATGCGGTCGATGCTGATGCATTCAAGTCGCTATGGCGCAAGATGATATTGGAAGCCAAGGCGATGAAATGCGATATGATCTGTGCGGACAATGTCCTTGTAGAATCTGTTCCCGAACCGCGAGTTTGGAGGACAAGACGCGAGCAAAAGATTTTTGATGCTGAAGCCGGCGGCGGCTGGGCGTCCATTTACGGACGGAAAAGCATGAAGCGGTTTGTCAAGGAAGCTAGACGCGCCGGGCAATATCATGTAGAGGCCGAAACCGGTGCGCTTGAGCGCGAACATATTGTGCACCTTGGCGAGCTTCACAAACGGAGATGGGGATTTGAAGGATCGTCCAGTCCGTTTGTGCATGAAAAACGTGTTGAAGAGTATCTCAACCATCCATCGAACAAGCATTATTTGCGGGTAATGGTCGGGGATGAAATAATCGCGTGCCATTACGGTATGATCTACGGAGACATGTTATTGTGGCATACGCCGGTTATAAATCCGAAATATCTCAAATTGTCGCCCTTGCGCGTTCTTTTGGCGGAGACGGCGGCGTATTGCGAAAAGTGCGGTTTGCGCGGGATGGATTTCGGGCTTGGCGATGAATCGTACAAGGACGCCTATTGCAATGCCTGCCGTGAGACCTGCTATTGCGAGAGACCGCTTTCCATGCGCGGTTTTGCCGCCAAGGTCATCGGGCTGGCATTTGCCAATAGATACATACGCGGCGTGGCGGCGGCACTTATCGAGTTGGTGCGCAAAATCCGCGCAAGACTTGCCGGGATGAAGGAATGCTGGGAATTTTACATGGCAGAAAGCAAGGCAGAGAAAAGCCATGACCAGTTGTTCAATCGCATCGACAGCTGGGAAAAGTTCTGCGACTTCACCTGTAAACGCGACTTCCAGATTCTGAAATGGCAATACGAGCGATTCAAAAACGACGACACTGTGCATTTTGTCTGTCTTGCCGACGGCAACAATATCTATACATACGGCTGGGAGACGATGCGAACCGATGTTGTAAAGAACTTCCCGGACGCAGTGAAGGGGTCGCTAGTGTTGTATGATTTCTGTACGCCGGAGCAATATCGCAATCAAGGGTGGTACACAAGACTTTTGCGACATTTGGCGAACAATGGCGGCGGCGTGATTTATGTGAACCCTTCAAATATTCCGTCCAAAAAGGCGATATGCGCCGCAGGTTTCAAGCGGATTTCCCCTCCCATGGTGTGTGCGTAAAAACTGGGAATCGGGAACTGGGAATCGAAAATTCCTCTTGGTTGTTGGCGAATCGGTCGCCATGGCGGCAGATTTGCGGCGAAATCGGTTGATTTTCCGACAGATTTTATGGTATAATATCCGTCAGAGCCGACCAATCGGCGTGTAACCTTTCTTCCTCATCCGTGTAGACAGGGTGCAAAAGATGTGAAATTGGAGGACGGAACATGGGTGGAATAAACTCTTTGAGCGGGCTCAACAGCGTGCCGGTAGATTACCGGCCGCAAATCGCGAGCGCCGCGCAGAATGCGCAGGCGGCGAATGTCAATGCGCAGCCTCAACCGGAGCCGGATGCGCAGGAGCCGCCAAATGCGCCACGCGCCGCAAATGTCCTGCAACAGCTCGATGTGCTGCTTCTCGGCGGTGCCGCCAAGTCCGTAGCGTCCAGCGCGGCCATGCGTGCCAAGACCGTCGGCGCGGTGCTCGTGCAGAAGGGCGTCATCACGGAAAAGGAAGCCGCAGAACTGCAGGAACTCGCGAAAAAGGCGTCGAACACCCTCAAGGCGCTCGACAAGTTCACCGGCGCGGAACTCGCGAAGGCGCTCATGCCCGACGGGAAAACCGGGGAGCTCGTCTGGCGCAAGGGCTTCTTCTTCATGAACTCCACCGCGAAGGCCGTCAAGGCGGCGGTCGAAGCGCAGCAGGCGCTTTCCGAGGGGCTGGCGAAATTCAACGACCGCTTTGGCAAGATGGATGAAAAGCTCCAGGACGCCTTCGTGGAGATGCAGTTCCAGGCCGACCGCCGCTCAACCGAAATATACTCGGTCGTCCTGCGCATGTACGACTTGGCGTTGCAGGACGCAGCGCAGGCAGGGCGCGATGCCCCCATCGCGCCGCATGGCGACCCGCAGGTGAAGAAGCTTCTTTCTGCGACATTCTCCGAACTTATGCCGCGCGAGGCGATCCTCATGCACGGCACCGCCGAGGCGATCGAAAAGCATCTGGGCGATACGCTGCGCCCGTTCGCCGAAAAGCTGGATGCGCTCCGCGCCAATAGCGGCAAGATCCTCGCGAACGAGGACATCCTCGCGCTCGAGAGCGAAATGAAGACGATGAAGGCCGCGCTCGACAATGTCCGCAAAAACGGCATCGAAGTGAATGGCGGCAGGCTTGAAGTGGACAAGTCGCTCCTCGCCGCCATGGAGCGGGTGCTGCACGAGGCCGCCGAGAAAATCGCCGCCGCCCGCAAGGAGATGGCGGACAAGGCGGTGTCGGAGTTCATCGGCGAGGTCGTCAAAAGCCTCTCGCTCGACGGCAACCCGGAGGAAAAGGCTCTCGCCGGTTCGCTGGAACTCAACAACTCGCTCATCCGCGAGTTCGCGCTCGCCCGCATCAATCTGGAGAAGGTTCTCGCCGGCATCGCGAACGGCACGATCAAGCGCGATCAGGCGGACGCGCAGATCGATGCCGCGCTAAAAAGGCTTGGGAACACCAACCTCTCGCAGGACATCCTCGAGAGCCTCGGATTCGGCACGGCGACGGCAAAGGCTCTCGCCGACCGTCTCGACTCGCTCCGCATCGTCAAGGCGCAGTTCAAGGAAATGCTCCGCAGGGCGGAGGAATTCGCCGCCGGCGATGGCGGAGCCACCGCCGGTTCCGATGTGCTGCGCATCTTCCTCGGCGAAAAGTCCATCTCCAGCGTCATTGACGCCAAGGTCCGCGGATTCAAGCCGGAGGATGTCGATTCCGCCACGGATGACGCGAACGTAGTTTCAAGCAAGACGCTCGCGAGCGGCGCGGCCGGCACCACCTACCTCCTCGTTATGAAGGATGGAAAGGAATACGTCTTCAAGCCGGAGCTTGAGGGGCGTCTCGGCCTAGATCAACTCGCCATAGCGCAGGGCGGCGCGTTCGGCGACGCGCAGACCACCGCCAAACTCAACCTCGCCACGCAGGACACCGCAAAACTCCTCGGCTGCGAAGATGTCATCGTCAAGTACACCGTCGGCAACCACGACGGCAAGTTCGGCATCTTCATGGAGAAGGCCAAGGGCGCGACCGGCGCACAGTTCGTCGACAAAAAAGACGCCGGCGGCGACGATTCCGTGAAGCCCTCGGAGCTCGGCAAGGAACTGCGGGACAATGCCGAGAACGCGCACATCCGCGGCGAGACGGCGCGAAAACTCTGCCAGCTGCAGTGGCTCGATATCGTGACCGGCCAGATGGACCGCCACTGGAACAACTACTTCATCAACATCGACAAGACGACGCACAAGGTGTCCGTGAAGGGCATCGACTGCGACGCCTCGTTCCCGGCCTACCGAACCGGTTTGCAGAAATACGCGCTCGACAAGAACGTTGCCAAGAGCTTTTTCGACAGTCTGCTCGCAGTCTGCAAGGAACTGCACCCGGACAAGCAGGGGAAGAACGAATTCGAGAAACGCGCCAAGAACGACCCGGCGATCGTCCGCAACCAGGACGGCTCCATCACGGTGGATTTGACGAAGGCGCAGACGCCGGAAATCGCGATGGCGTTGAGGAACGTGCTTGGTGCACAGTCCTTCGCGCTCCCTAACGTAATCGACGAGACGACATACCAAAAGCTCATGGAGCTTGACGCAGACCCCGCGAAGAAGCAGGCGTATCTCGACTCGCTCGCCGGGCGCATCCCGCAGGCGGCGCTCGAAGCGACGCGCATGCGCCTTGACGAGGCTATCGCCCACGCCAAGAAGCTCCAGACGAAGGGCAATGTTTTCTCCGACAACGACTGGAACTCCCCGCGACGCCTCGGACAGCTCGGAAGGATCGAGACAATGGTTGAGATCCCTACCGTCACCGGGCAGAAACTGCTCATCGACAAGTTTCAGAGCCCACTCGTCGAAGAGTACGGCATCCAGATGTGTCCTTCGTACTACCGGCGCGACTACATCGGCTCCATACTCCCCAAATAAAACGAAAGGACAGATGTCATGGAAAACGACCGCGAAACGAGGGTAGCCGAACTGACCGCCGCCCTCGCCGCACTTGAAGACGGCGACGCCCCGGCGCCGTTTCTGGGCGGACACGGCATCCAGAGCCGCCTCTTCGAGTTCGCGTGGCGCGACAATGCGCTCGAAATCGACTTCCGCCTTCCGTGGGGTCTGGCACTCGACGACGAGGAATCGCGCCGCGAGCGCAACGCCGAAATCGGTGCCGCGATCCGCCTCGCGATTTTGTTGATCGGGCGGCGCGAGGGCGGCGGCAAGACGGTCGTCTACGCCGACGAACGCGGCGCCGGGTATTCGGTATTCGCCGCAGACGGTTCGCTCGAAGACGCTGGCGACGACTGGACACCGCTCGTCCGGCGGCTGGAAGGCGCGATGGAGTCATCGCGCCCTGCCTGCTCCGGCATCAAGGTCATTTGGCCGTGAGCAGGTAGATTTGGCGAGGACGGGCGGAGATGAAATTTCTCTGTGCCTCTGTGCCTCTGTGTGGTTAAAACAGGGAACAGGGAGCAGGGAACGGGGAACGCAGGGCGGCCGGGATTGACCCCGGCGCATGAAATTTTTGAAGTTTGCCATTGAGGATTGCGCGAAATTCTGCTATAATACACGCATCATAACTCAAATCAGGGGAGATATGCATATGGCCACCAATAAAGCAGTGAAGAGCGCAACCAAGCCCGCACCCAAGAAAGCTCCGGCGAAAAAGCCGGTCGCAAAGAAGGCTCCGGCGAAGAAGCCTGCGGTGAAGGCGAAGGTCGCCGTGAAGAAGGCGCCTGCGAAGAAGCCTGCCGCCAAGGCTCCGGCGAAGAAGGCTCCTGCGAAGAAGCCGGTTGCCAAGAAGCCGGTTGCGAAGGCGAAAGCCGCGCCAAAGAAGGCGGCGAAGAAGCCCGCGGCGAAGAAGTAAGTGGCGCGGCAGGCGGCATGGCCGAGACCTTGCTCAAAATAGAAAACCTCAAGAAGAACTTCGGGTCGCTTGAGGTTTTGAAGGGTATTTCAACCGAGATCAAGAAGGGCGAGGTCGTCGTGATGATCGGTCCGTCCGGCGGCGGCAAATCGACGTTCCTCAGATGCATGAACGTCTTGGAGCAGCCGACCGGCGGATCGATCGTCTTTGGCGGAATCGACATCGTGACGGCGGACGACAAGACGAAGAACCGGGTCCGCAGCGAGATGGGAATGGTGTTCCAGCACTTCAACCTGTTCCCGCATTTGACGATTCTCGACAACATAACGCTCGCCCCGAAACTCGTGCGCGGCATGTCGGGCGCGGATGCCGGGCGGAAGGCAATGGAGCTCTTAAAACTCGTCGGCCTTGAAGACAAAGCCAATGCGTATCCACAGCAGCTCTCCGGCGGACAGAAGCAGCGCGTCGCCATTGTCCGCTCGCTTGCGATGGAGCCGAAGGTGATGCTCTTCGACGAGCCGACGTCCGCGCTCGACCCCGAGATGGT
>DFFF01000040.1:0-1253 GCA_002369235.1 Verrucomicrobia bacterium UBA3783 | reverse complement strand
GACCCCGAGATGGTCGGCGAGGTCCTGGATGTCATGAAAGACCTTGCGAAGAACGGCATGACGATGGTCGTCGTCACCCACGAGATGCGCTTCGCGCGCGACGTCGCGACGCGCGTCCTCTTCCTGGAGGGCGGCAGGATCGCCGCCGAGGGAACGCCGGCAGAGATCTTCGACGGCAGGCACGACGGACGCCTCGGCGAGTTTCTTGGCAAGGTGCGCGTCGGCACCGTGTTCCGCGACCGGGTAAAGTCCGAGCTTTTTGACATCCTCAGCGACCGCGAGGTTTCCGAGGAAGAGCTCATGCGGCTCAAGGCGCTGCTCGATGGCGGCGGTCGCGTGGCGAGAAGCGGGAACGAACTGATTTCAAAACTAAACTAACAAAACACAACGGATAAAACACATGAAAAGAATGATGATAACGTTTGGTGCAATGGCGCTCGCGGCGACATTTGCAGCGCACGCCGAGGAATTGCCGGTCGAGAACGAGACGGCGGCAACGGAGACGACCGAAGTCGCAACTGCCGAGCCGGAGGCGACCGAGTCCGAAAGAGCGGCGGCATCCGAGGCGGCAGAGGAAGAGGATGAAGCTTCTTCGCTGTTCGAGGTTTCGCTTGCGCTTGACGTCAAATCGGCATACGTCTCCCACAACCGCATCTTCTCCGATACTCCGGTTGCGCAATACGACCTCTGGATGCAGTTCAACCTCCCGGAGAACTTCGGATGGCTCGCCTTTGACATTTGGGCAAGCCAGGAACTCAACAAGCGCCACAGCTCGCCTTCGCGCGGCAACGGCGGCAAGCAGTTCGGCGGCATCGGCGAGTTCGACTATGAAATCGTCTACGGCAACTCCATCGGGCCGGTGAACTTCACCATGTCCCATCTCTGGTACACCTATCCGCGCTGCACGCACAAGGGCGACAGCGGCAAGTGGTCGTCCCAGAAGTTCTGGACGGTCGGCGTCGAATATGACAACGAGTTCGTAGTCCCCAGCGTCAAGTTCTACTGGGAATATGCCCACGAGAACAAGCCGGACGAGGCGTTCATGATCGACTTCGCGCTATCCAAGGGCTTCGAACTGACCGAGGATCTCTCGCTCACGCTTACCTCCAAGACGACGCTCTACACCTCGCAGTACGCGAAGTACATCTCCGATGGAGACAACGGGCCGACGCTTACCGACACCGTGTTTGGCGGCTGGGACAACGGCGTCGCGTTGAACTATGCCCTCACCGACAACATCTCTCTTGGTGCGA
>DFFF01000001.1:3309-29494 GCA_002369235.1 Verrucomicrobia bacterium UBA3783 | reverse complement strand
GTGCAGAAACTGCCTCGACCGGCGCATTGCGTCGATTGGCGAAAAAATACTCTATGGAGAGCGCGGCGATTCGCGGCGCTATTTCGAAAGATGCAGAGAAAAGCAGTCGTAATCAATGATTTTGCGAGTTTTGGACGCTGCTCGCTGGCTGTCGCCATCCCGATTCTTTCGGCGATGAAGGTGCAATGCTGCGCAGTTCCGACCGCAATCTTCACAAACCATACCGGGTATCCCAGTTTCAAGTGGACCGATTATACCGACCACATGGACGACTATATCGAGGAGTGGCTCAAACTGGGGCTTGAATTCAACGCCATTCAGACCGGATTCCTCGGCAGCGAGCGCCAGATAGATTTCGTGTTCCGTTTCATCGAGGCATTCCCAGGGACGAAAATCTTCATCGATCCGGTCATGGGCGATTACGGCAAGCTTTATTCTACATATTCGCGCTCGCTTGCGGAGTCCATGCGCAGATTCTTGAGCGTGGCCGACATCTTGACGCCCAACCTTACCGAGGCGTGTGTGCTCGCCGGCGTTGACTATATCCCGGAACCGTCAGATCGCGAACTTGAATCGATTGCGGCGGCGATTTGCGCTCCAAACAACGCGAAAACCGTGATAACCGGCGTGCCGCGCGGCAAAGATCTCGTCGATTTTGTCTATGAAGACGGCAAGGCGACGGTTATCGAGGTGAAAAAACTAGGCCCCGACCGCTCTGGCACCGGCGATGTTTTCGCGTCGGTCGTCCTAGGGGAGATGATCAATGGCCAGACATTTATCAATGCGGTCGACAGTGCCAATCTTTTCACCGCCCACGCAATCGAACGCTCAATTGCGCTAGATATTCCGCTAAAAGACGGCTTGGCGATTGAAGAAGTCCTCTCCGACCTCATTTACAGGTAGGCAGCCGCCACTTGGGTCGTTGACGACCCCCGACTTGGTGCGCTGGTTTTACATTTTATGTAAAAAAGCTACGTCTACTGCCTAGTCCAGCCTCCTTTCCTTCGTAGTCCAGCTCTCTAGACTTCGTAGTCCAGCTCTCTGGACTAGGTGCGGCGGTTGCGGGGTCAACGCGCACCACTCGTCCCTTGCTTTTTCGCGCGATTTTTGGTATAATACAATCAATAATATCCAGGAGAACAGGCTAAACAGGACACGAGATGAAACAGATTGGAGTTGGCATACTGGGCTTCGGCACTGTGGGTGCCGGAGTGGCCGATGGTTTATTGAGGAACCGCGAGACGTTCGCAAGGCGTCTTGGCGTGGATGTAGTCCTCAAAAAGATTGCAGATTTGGATATCGAACGCGACCGCGGCGTGAAGGTGCCGCGCGAGGTGCTGACGACGGAAGCGATGGAGGCGATCAACGATCCTGAAATCCAGATCATCGTTGAGTTGATCGGCGGCACGGGAATTGCGAAGAAACTTATTCTGGCGGCAATTGCAGCCGGGAAGAATGTAGTCACGGCGAACAAGAAGCTGCTTTCGGAGTCTGGCCGCGAGATTTTCGAGGCGGCCACGGCGGCGGGAGTGGATATCTACTTCGGGGCGGCGGTAGGCGGCGGCATTCCGATCATCCGCAGCCTGCGCGAAGGCCTTGCCGGCAACGAAATCGAGTCGATGAAGGGCATTTTGAACGGCACCTGCAACTACATCCTTACGCGGATGATCCGCGAAGGCGCGGCATTTGCGCAGGTTTTGGCCGATGCGCAGAAACTTGGGTTCGCCGAGGCCGACCCGACTCTCGATATCGACGGCTGGGACACGGCGCACAAGGCGAGCCTGCTCGCAAGTCTCGCGTATTCGATTCCCGTAGATCCGCACAAGATCGAGGTCAAGGGAATCCGCAATCTCTCGAATGTGGATGTCGTCTATGCCGGGAAGCTCGGATATTCCATCAAGCTGTTGGCGCAGATCGACCGCGTTGGCGATCAGGTGGCGGTCGGCGTGTATCCTACGCTCATCCCGGAGGAGCACATGCTTTCTGCGGTGAACGGAGTGTTCAATGCGGTGATGGTGCATGGCGATCTTTCCGACGATTTGATGTTCTACGGCAAGGGCGCGGGGCGCGCGCCGACGGCGTCGACGGTCGTGGGCGACATTGGCGACATCGCGCGCAATCTGGCCGGCGGCGGAGCGCGCTACAAGAGTGCGATCCGCTACGACAACGAAGGCAAACTCACGGTCATGCCGGCTGGCGAGGTGAGGAGCGAGTTCTACATCCGCCTCATGGTCGAAGACCGTTGCGGCACATTCGGCCAGTTCGGTACGATGTTCGGCAACCACAATGTCTCCATACGGCTTGCGACCTCGCACGAATTCCTGAAGGGGCAGGAAATGGAAGGGATCATTCCGGTAGTGGTCCGCACGCATGTCGCCAAGACGAGCGATGTGGAGGCGGCGATTGCGGAGATCGAGGCGTCGGGCATCGTGCGCGGCACTCCGGTGGTAATGAGGATGGTTAAATAATGAAAGTCTGCAAATTCGGCGGCTCCAGCCTGGCGAACGCGGCACAGGTCAACAAGGTTATCGAGATTGTCCTCTCGGATCCTTCGCGGCGCATTGTCGTCGTGTCGGCGCCCGGCAAGCGACATTCCGGCGACACCAAGGTGACCGACCTCCTGATCGAGCTCGCGGACACGGCGTTGAAGGGCGAAAATACCGACCGCCAGTTCGGTGCGGTTGTGGAGCGCTACGCGGAAATCGCGCAGCACCTCAATCTCGGCGACGGGATAATCCGCAAGATCGAGATGGATATCATGGATCGGTTGGCTCAGGTTTCCACGCTTTCGCCGGAAGAGTTCATTGATCTCTTGAAGGCGGCAGGAGAAGACAATTCGGCGAAGCTTGTGGCGGTGGCGTTCGAGGCTCGCGGCAAGAAGTGCCGCTACGCCGGCCCCAGGGAAACCGGGCTTGTCCTGACGGGCAAGCACGGCGACGCGCAACTCGATCCCTCCAGCTACGATACGCTTTCGCGCGCATTTTCCAATTTCGAGGGAATTGTGGTGTATCCGGGCTTCTTCGGTTACACGAAAGAGGGGAAGGTAGCGACATTCCCGCGCGGCGGCAGCGACATCACCGGCTCCATCCTCGCGGCGGCGGTTTGCGCCGATGTCTACGAAAACTTCACGGATGTCGACAGTGTCTTTCCGTGCGATCCGCGCGTCGTGCCGGAAGCGGCCGAAGGCGAAGGCATTCCCACGATGACATACCGCGAAATGCGCGAGCTTGCCTACGCGGGCTTTGGCGTGTTCAACGATGATGCGGTGATTCCCGCCGTCAGGGCGCGCATCCCGATCAACATCCGCAACACCAACCGCCCCGGCGAGCCGGGAACCATGATCCAGCAGTCGCGCCGCGTCGTGCCGGGCACGGTGGTCGGCATCGCGGCGATGGACAAGTGCTGCAATATCGTGGTCGAAAAATATCTCATGAACCGCGAAATCGGCTTCGGGCGGCGACTGCTTGCGGTTTTGGAGTCCGAGGGCGTGAGCTACGAGCATATGCCCTCGGGCGTGGACAGCCAGTGCATAATCGTCAAGGACCAATATCTGCCGCGCGAGAAGGAAACGCGCGTCATGGGCGCGATTAGGCGGGAGTTGAAGCCGGACTATGTGACGGTCGAGCGCGATCTTACGATGATCATGGTCGTGGGCGAGGGCATGTGCTATACGTCGGGCATGTTCGCGAAGGCGTGTCTCGCGCTGGCGAGCGCCGGAATCAACATTTCGATGGTGAACCAGGGATCGAGCGAAGTGAGTTTCATGATTGCGGTGAGGAGCGCGGACAAGGATACTGCCGTGCGTGCGCTCTACAAGACATTCTTCGGGTAAGGCGAGATGACGGCGGCATTCGAGGGCGGAAAGCTGGTGAAACTGGAGGGCGAAGAGTCCTCCCGCGAGGCTGTCATCGCCTTGCCGCTTTCGCGCCTCGTCCTCAAGCTGGTGCGGATAGAAGCCGGCCGCGATGTCGAGGCGGAAGCGCTGCCGGTCCTTCAGGCGATGAGCCCGTATCCTGACGAGCCGCTCACCGTTTCCTGCGAGCAGGTCCACGCCGGGGCGAATGCCAACATCTATGTCGCCGCCGCGATGCCGGAGAGTTCTGCGGATGAACTTGCCGCCGCGCTTGACGAGGCCAAACTCAATGTCACGCGCATCGACGCCTTGTGCTTCGGAGAAATCCGCACGCTGTGGAGCGAACTCAAGAGCGGGGTGCGCACGCTGGTCTTGCTGAGGTCGGTGGACTGCATTTCGCTGTTGGTGCTCGATGACGGCGTGCCGGTCGCGATTCGCGCTCTGGACGGCGAAAGCGATTTGAAGCGCGAAGTCATTTTGAGTCTCATCGAAGCGGAGGACTTCGGCGGCGTCAAGCCGCTTGCGGAGATTCTCGTCCGCGGCGAGGTCGATACCGCCGCCATCGAACGGCTGGCGCCGGTCAGACGGCTTGCTGCGAACGGCGACGAGTTGCAGGATGCGCTCAAGGCGATAAGGGACCGGACCTCGGAGGGCGATACGCTCAACGCGCTTCCCGAATCGTGGCGGCAGATGCTCGAAGAAACGCGCTTCAAGCGCAAACTCAACCGTTTCCTCGCGGTCGCCGGCGGCATTTGGGTGCTGGCGATGGCGGTGTTGTTCGGGGTGCCGCTGGGGTATGATTTCCTGACCGACTACCAAAAGGGTCTTTCCAAGGAACATGCGCGGGAGTATCGCGCCGTGCGGGAGATGCGCGACAAAGTGAAGCTCGTGCGGAAGTATTCCGACCACGACCGCGGCGCCTTGGAGATAATGAAGGCGGTCAGCGACCGCCTGCCGGAGGGAATCGAGCTTTCGAGCTGGAACTTCAAGCGCGAAGACGGCGTGAGAGTTAGCGGCGAGGGCACGAGCGGCGACGCGATCTATCTCTTCAAGGACCAGATGGCTGAAATCGAGTCTGAAGACGGAGAAAAGATATTCCCTACCGTCAACCTCAAGGGACCCTCCTCCTCCAAAGCCGGAAAATACAAATTCGATCTCGACTGCACCTATGAAACCGAGGAGGGCGGGGAATGAACGAGATATCGCTTAAGGAGAAGGCCGTTTTGGCGGTGCTTGGCGTCGTAGCGATGTATGCGCTCGCCGTCGGGCTTTGGTTCTTGAGCCAGGAGGCGGCGTGGAAGAAGGCGCAAAAGCGCTACGAAAAGGCGCTTGACACCTACAATGCGGAGTGCCGCCTCATCGCGGAAAAGTCCAAATGGACCGAGGCTTACGATGAAGAGAAGGCGGCGATGCCAACCTTTGAATCGGGCAAGGCGACGGATACGACTTGGCTTAAGAAGATGGACGATCTCGCCGAGAAATACCACATCGCAATCGCCCAGCGCCAGAGCGGCAGGGAAACCGAGTCCGGAGAGGTGCTGGAGCTGCCGATCGAAGTGAAGAGCTGGGAAGGGAGCCTTGAGAGCCTCGTCAAATTCATGCACGAGCTCGAAAACACGACCGAAGGGATGTTTGACATCCGGAGTCTCAATTTTAAGCCCAGCGGCAAGAAGGGATATTTGAAAGGTTCGTTCGTTCTCACCTGTGCATACATGAGGGAGGGGTAATATGAAGCATTTCCGGTTTTTGGCCTGTCTGTCGGTTTTGTGTTTCGCGGGTGCGGCGTTTGCCGCCGAGGGCGACGGCAAGGCGCCGCCGTTGAACTGGGACGCGGCGCCGGTGGATATCGTGCTTCAGGCCTACGCCGAGAGCATCAACAAAATAGTGCTCAAAGATCCGGGACTCCCCAGCGCGAACATCACGCTCAAGGCGCGCGACGGCCAGCAGCTAACCTTGGATGAATATCTCGAGGCGATCGAAGTGGTGCTGGAAATGAACGGGGTGCACTTAGAGCCGTATGGAGAGAAGTTCATCCGGGCGATTCCCCGCAGCAAGGCGCGCAAAGAAGGCATTCCGCTTATCCTCGACCCGGATACCGAACTCAGGGAATCGGGGAAAGTGGTGTCGATGATGATCCCGTTCAAGAATATCGCCGTGACCGAGGCGCAAAAGCTGTTCGAGGGTCTTAAGAGCGACACGGGCATTCTGCTCGTGTTCGAGCGGACGAATTCGATTCTCGTGACCGATACCGAGCAGAATATCAACCGGATGATCGAAATCGCAAAGACCGTGGATGTGGCGAGTCCTGTTCTTGAAAACGTGTTCGTGCGCCAGATCAAGTATGCGAGCGTGACAGACGTGAAGACGATACTCGAGAATATCGTCAAGGAATCGCAGGCGGCGCAGGAGAAGGAGAACGGCAAGGGCGCGACCACTGCGGCGAACCAGAATGCGTCCCGCTTCCAAGGACCGCCGGACCGCCGGACGCTCGGCAACCGGCGCAACGAGCAGCAACAGCAACAGCCGCAGACGCCGACGAACGAGAGTCTCGTGATGAGCGTTTCCGACGCCGATCGCGGCATGATCCGCGGCAAGGTGATCATGATGAGCGACGAACGCAGCAACAAGCTCATCGTCATCACCCAGCAAGCGAACATGGACTTCTTCGACAAGATCATCGAGCAGATGGATGTGGAGACGACGCCTGACGTGAAGGTGGAAGTGGTGCGGCTGAAGTATGCCGACGCCGAAGAAGTGAGCGACATGATCAACGACCTGATCGGCAATGCGGCAAGCTCCAAGAGCAACACCAAGAACAATACGAACCAGAACGCGCAGCGCGGCACGAGCGCGAATGTGACGAGCGGCACGTCGCGCGGGGCGGCGAATGCGGCGAACCGCACCAGCGAATCCAAGGCGGGCGAACTCAACAAGGACAATGTGGTCGTCCTGGCCGACAAGCGTATAAACGGACTTGTCATCATGGCCCGCACCCAGGATATGCCGGTGTTGCATCAGATAATCGAAGCTATGGATGTGAAACTCAACCAGGTCTTGATCGAGACGGTGATTATCGAAGTCGGCCTTACCGATGAAATCAAGACCGGCATCGACTGGGTGTCGCAGCTCAACGAGCGCAACGCCATATCTGGTGGCGGCGGATCGACTACGACATACGCTCCTCTTGAGGCGGTGGCGGCGTCTGGAGTCGACGGCACGACGGGAATTCCGATAAGTTCAGGCCTCAATTACGCCGGACTCAACAAAAAACTGAATCTCGGCATGGTGGTCGAGGCTTCAAAAAGCGACAACCGCACAAAGTATATCGCGAGCCCCATTATCATGACCGTGGACAACAAGGAGGCGGTGATCGAGGCGACGCAGATGCGCTACATGCTCACCGGTTTCACGTCTTCGGGTACGAGTTATTCGACGATTGCAGTGCCGAACTACGAGCAAAAGCAAATCGGCATCACCATCAAGACTACGCCAAAGATCAACCCCAATGGCACGGTCATGCTCACGGTCGAGGAAGAATATTCCCAGCTTGGCGAAGGACAGACCATTCAGACGAACGGCGGGCTTGGTTCCGGGACGGGCAACAACACGGCTACGGCGCTGATGGACGTAAATGTGGATACGACGGTCACGCGCAAGATGAGCGCGGACATAAGCCTTGAAGACGGGCAATCGGTCGTGATTGGCGGTTTGACGGAGACCAAGAAGGCCGTCAAGGAAACGGGCATTCCCGTCTTGAAGGATATACCATGGATCGGACGCTATCTGTTCGGCAGCACCCAGGACACCGAGGAGCGCAAGGAATTGCTCGTGTTCATGACTCCTTACGTTCTCAAAGACGCCGAAGACGCCAAGGCTGAAGCCGCGCGGCGCAAGGGTGCGCTCAGCGATGCGCGGCCGTGGGATGACAACGGCTGGTCGAAGTCGGTGCTTGCCGACCCCGTGAGCGCGAAGGAGAAATTGCGCCGCCAGACGGATGAATGGCAGAAGGAAGACGAAGAGCGCGCGACCGCTCTGGCGCTTGAACAGGCGAAACTCGATCGGGTCGTGGAACTTGAGAAGAAGGCGCTTGAAGAAAACAAGATGACGCGGGAAGAGGCCGAGGAGCGTATCGAGCGGCTCAATAGGATTGAGCAGGAAAAGGCGGAGCTTCGTGCCGAGGCCGATTTGGAGGCGCGTGCGAACAACGGGCTGTTGCAAGAGCTTTCCGCAGAGGTCGATGGACAGAATAAAGAGGCGGAGCCGGTCGAGGCTCCGGCGGCGGAATGAATGTCAAGTCGGCAGTTGTCGTTGCGGTGTGCCTGGCGGTGTGCGCGGGGTCGTATGCGCTTGTAGTGCGCTACAAGGAGTCGGCGTCGATTGCGCGGAGCGAAGCGGCGAAGGCGGCGAGCGAAGAGGAGGCGGCGCTTGCCAAGGCGCGTGAAGCGAAGGAACTTGCGGCGGTGGAACGCGCAAAGGAAAACGCGGCGATTGAAAAGGCCAAGGCTGAAGCCGACAAGAAGGAAGCGAACAAGCTTGCAGCCGAGCAGGCGCGCAGCGAGAACGAAGCGCAGAAGCTCAAGACGGAAGAGGCCAGGCTCGCCAACGATACTGCGAACAAGCGTGCGCAGGCGCGGGCCGACGAACGTGCCGCCAAGGAAGCGGAACTGAAAACGCAAAGGTCCGTCGAGGCCGCCGCGGAAGCGCGCGCCAAGACCGCGCAGGCCGAGGCGGACATGGCGGAAGCCGCCGCACGCAAGGCGGAGGCCGACACCTTCAAACTCCGCACTTCGCTCGCAGAGGTCGAAGCGATGCGGATCCGGTGCGAAGCGAGATTCGCCGAACTTGACGCCTATAAGCGCGATCTTGATGCCCGCGAGGCGGCGCTGCGCCCCGAGAAAACCGTGAACGATTTGGTGGTCCTCGGCGAAGAACCGGAGAGGGAAGCGGAAGCGGCGCTTCCTGAAAACGATGCCGGACTCCCAAGAAGTTCGCGCGAACTTGCGCGGCGGGAGCGTTTGGTGCGCGAGGCTGACGAAATGCGACGCGCGGAACTTTGCGCGGAAATCGTCTCGCGCATGGAGCAACTTTACGAAGATGCGTTAAGGGAAGACCGGATGGTCGATGCGACTTATTACGCAAAAGTCATCAAGTCGATGTATCCCGACTGGGAATACAAAGGCCAGAAGCGCGAGTGATGCGAAGCGGCAGATTTTGAAACCATTTAAGGAGTAAACGGTAATGTCACTTTCAGTAGGAATCGTGGGGCTTCCGAATGTCGGCAAATCGACATTGTTCAATGCGCTCACTAAGAAACAGCAGGCGGCGGCGGAGAATTATCCGTTCTGCACGATCGAGCCAAACACCGCCGTGGTGGACGTAGAGGACAAACGCCTCGGCGAACTTGCGAAAATCGTCAATCCCCGGCAGATCATCAAAGCGACGGTGGATTTTACCGACATCGCCGGGCTCGTGAAGGGCGCATCCAAGGGCGAGGGGCTGGGCAACAAGTTCCTCGCCAACATCCGCGAATGCGACGCGATTCTCCATGTGGTGAGGTGCTTTGAGAATGACGACATAATCCATGTCCAGGAGGGCGGCAACAAGTCGGCTCCTATCGATCCAGTCGGCGATGCCGAGGTTATCGAGACCGAGCTTATTCTTGCCGACATGGAGCAGCTTCAGCGTCGTTACGACAAGGTCAAGAAGGAAGCGCAGGCGAAGCCGCCTTTGCGTCCGGAGGCCGAGGCGTGCGCGAAGCTCCTGAAGCATCTTGAAGACGGCCGTCCGGTGCGTTCGTTCCCACGCGGCGAAGGCGATGCGATTTTGCCGGTACTCAAGGAACTTCACTTCCTTACCGAAAAGCCGGTCATCTTCTGCGCCAACGTCGCGGATGACGATGTCGCCGGAGAGGGCAATCCGCATGTCGCCGCGCTCAAGGAATATGCGGCCAAGGCCGGGAGCGAGATGGTCGTGATCTGTGCGCAGATGGAGGCGGATCTCGCCGGGCTTTCGGAGTCGGAAGCGAAGGAATTTCTCGAAAGCTACGGGCTTTCCGAGTCGTCGTTGGACCGCACGATCAAGCTCGCGTATCACACGCTTGGGCTCGCGTCGTACTTCACGGCCGGACCCAAGGAGGTTCGCGCCTGGACGTTCCGCCGCGGCTGGAAGGCGCCGAAGTGCGCAGGCGTGATCCACACCGATTTTGAGAAAGGCTTTATCCGCGCCGAGGTCGTTGCGTTCGAGGATTATGTGAAGCATGGCGGCGTGGCCGGCGCCCGCAGCGCGGGTGCACTGCGTCCGGAAGGCAAGGAATATGAAATGCAGGACGGCGATGTAGTCGAATTTCTGTTCAATTGAGGAAAAGACGCAATGAAGTTTGTATCGACGCGAAAAGGAATCGAGGCGACAAGTGCCGAGAGTGTATTTCAGGGGCTTGCGCCGGACGGCGGTCTTTACGTTCCGGTTCTTGGCGGCGATTTGCCGCAGATGCCCAAAGTCAAGAACCTTCGCGAGGCGGAGGAATTCGTCCTTGGCGTCCTCTTTGACGATATGCCTGCGGAAGTTCGCACGGCGGCGGTCGACCGGCTTCTTTCGCGTTTCCCCGATGGCGACCCCACGCCTCTCGTGAAGGCAGACGGTCTGGACATTCTCGAACTCTTCCACGGCAAGACCGGCGCGTTCAAGGATGTGGCGCTTTCGATGCTTCCGGTTTTCATGCGCCATGCCGCCGGCGGCAAGCGCGTTCTCGTCTTGACGGCGACGAGCGGCGATACGGGATCGGCGGCGATGCAAGGATTTGCCGGCGTGGAGGGGACGGAGGTTCTTGTGTTCTTTCCGAATGTCGGCACTTCGCGCGTCCAGCGTCTGCAGATGACGACTCCGGCCGACAAGAATGTTCATGCCGTCGCCATCAAGGGCAATTTCGACGACGCCCAGGCGGCGGTCAAGCGCATCTTCGCCGACCCGGCGATCAACGCCGAAGCGGCGGCGAAGGGCGTGACGCTGTCGTCGGCAAATTCGATCAACACCGGACGCCTCGTGCCGCAGATCGGCTACTATGTGCTTGCGGCGTCGAGAATCGGCGGCGAATTCGACATGGTCGTTCCCTCCGGAAACTTCGGGAACATTCTCGCGGCGTATTACGCGAAAATGCTGGGCGCCCCGATCCGCAAGTTCATCGTCGCCTCGAATGTCAACGATGTGCTTGCGCGATTCGTAAAGACCGGTGTTTACGATCCCGGCAAGGATTTCACGATTACGAATTCGCCGTCCATGGATATCAAGAAGTCGTCGAACGTCGAGCGTCTTTTGTGGCTTTTGAACGATGGCGACGGCGAGGAAGTTTCGCGGCTCATGAAGGACCTCGAAACGACCGGTCGCTACGAACTGGGCGAAAAGGCGAAAATGCGGCTTTTCGCCGATTTCGCCGGCGGCGTGGCGACGCAGGAGGAGACGCTGGCAGAAATGCGCCGCATGAAAGAAGCGTGCGGATATGTGCTCGATCCCCATACTGCGGTTGCGACCAAGGTGGCGAGAGATTATCTGTTCCGCCGCACTTGCGGAACGAAGGAGCTGCCGGTTCTCGTGACGGCGACCGCAACGCCGTACAAGTTCCCCGAGACTTGCGAAAAGGCGTTCGGGGAAAATGTCCTCGACAATCCGCCGCCGAGTTTCAAGGACCTTGAATCCATGCCGGTCGCGCAGACCAAGGTAGTCGAAATCGCACAAATAGATGAAGCAGTAAAGGAGTTGTTCTGAGATGAAGACCGCAGTAGTTAACGGACAGGAAATTTCGCACGAGGCCGTGCATTTCGAACTCGACCGTCTGGTCAGGTTCTACATGAGCCACGGCATGACCTTGGACGAAGTGAAGAAGAATATGCCCAAGCTTGAGGAAAA
Source organism: Verrucomicrobia bacterium UBA3783 (assembly GCA_002369235.1). Lineage (GTDB taxonomy): Bacteria > Verrucomicrobiota > Kiritimatiellia > RFP12 > UBA1067 > UBA1067. Next base: position 17,742 of record DFFF01000001.1, on the reverse strand, counting down.
GGCGCTTGAGCAGGCTATCGGCGCGAAACTTTTGCTGGACGAATCGATGCGCCTGGCGCTCACCGTGACGGCGGCTGACATCGATGCGGAGGTGGCGCGTGTCGTGACCCAGGTAGGCGGCAAGGAGAATTACGACAAGGCGCTCGCCGCGCAAGGCATCAGCGATGCAACGTTCCGCAAGGAGCTCGAGAAGGGCGTGAAGGTGAACATGCTCGTGAACCAGGCCTGCGCACACGTCTCCGATCCAACTGAAGACGAGGTGGAAGCGTTCTACAAGGCTCACGAGGCCGAGTATGTCGAGCCGCACGAAGTTCTCTGCCAGCACATTCTGCACAAGGATTTCGATACCATCAAGGCGATCCGCGAGCGCATCGTCGCCGGCGGCGATTTCGCCAAGGAGGCGGAGGCGCATTCGGAATGTCCGTCGGGCAAATCCGGCGGCAGTCTCGGCTGGTTCGGACGCGGCATGATGGTGCCGGAGTTTGACAAGGCGGCGTTCGAGATGAAGAAGGGCGAAGTGAGCTCTATCGTCCAGACGCAGTTCGGCTATCATATCATCTACAAGGCCGACGAGCGCGGCGGCAAGAAGCAGGATCTCGTCGATGTGCACGATCAGATCAAGGATCTGCTGCGCCACGAGGCGCGCGGCCGCGCGATGGATGCGTATGTGGCCGATCTTCGCGCCAAGGCGTCGATTGAGTACAAAGAGGTTGCGCACGCGCATGCGCACGGCCACGATTGCGGCTGCGGACACCACCACCACTAAGGAAGCGTCCCAATGTTTGATACTGTTTTGATGTTGGCGGTGTTGCGGTTGGCCGCGCCGTTCTCGGACGGCATGGTGATGCAGCGTCAGATGCCGGTGCGCATCTGGGGCGAAGCCGCGCCGGGCAGCGTGATAAGGGTCGTGCTCGAAAAAGACGCCGCGAAGACCGTCGCCGGCGAAGACGGGCGGTGGTCTGTGGAACTGCCGCCGCGCGGCGCCAGCAAGAAGGGCGTGAAACTGACGGTATCCGAACACAAGAAGACGTTGCTGTCGATCGGCGAGAAAACCGACGAGCGCACGGTCGAGGATATTATCTTCGGCGAGGTGTGGTATGCTTCCGGGCAGTCGAACATGGAATGCCCAATCTGGGGCGACAATCCGCGCTTCCGCGACGAGAAGGGCGCCATGATGATCGAGATGTCCAACTTGCCGTATGTGCGCTTCACGGTGAACCAGAAGCTTATCGACGGCGTCCCGCAGCACAAGCTCGAGCCGGAGCCGCAACGCTCCCGATGGCGCGAATTCACGCGCGAGGGCTTGAAGCCGCGGCTTGGCGAGACTTATACGATTTCCGCGGTGGCGTTCTATTTTGCGCGCGAGCTTTATCTCGCTTTGGATGTGCCGGTAGGCATTGTCGAATCCGCCTGGGGCGGAACGCCGATCGAGGCGTGGACTCCCCGGTGTGCGATTTCAGACCAGGAACTTGAAGAAAGCCTCGCGAACAGCGAAGGCAGGATTTCCAGCTCCACGCCCTCTGCGCTTTTCACCGGGATGGTCGCCGACTTCTGCCCCATGCCGATGCGCGGTCTCATCTGGTATCAAGGCTGCTCCAACAAGCATGACAGCTCTGCGCGGTATCTCGACCGCATGAACCGCTTCTATGCCGGGTGGACGCAGATGTTCGAGAATCCAGACCTTAAAATGTATTTTGCGCAGCTTGCGCCCTACGAGACCGGCTGGATGAATATCTGCATGGCGCAGACGCAATTTGCCGCCGAAAATCCCAATGCGGCGATGGTCGTCCTTTCCGACTCCGGAAATTTCCGCGACATCCACCCGAACCGCAAAGACATCGTCGGTGCGCGTCTGGCGATGCACGCCCTGCGGCGCGACTACGGCTTCGAGATGGATGGCGACGATTCGCCGACAGCCGTCCAGGCGAAGTTCCAGGGCGGACAAGTCACGGTTGATTTCGAAAATGTCAAGAAGTGGTATATCTATTCTGCCGACCGCTCGGAGAGTCCGGCTTTCGAGCTTTGCGGCGCGGACGGCGAGTGGAAATCCGCCACGATCACCAACGGATATTCGCACGACCCTAATATGCGCGGCGTCGTCAACTACGGTCCTTCGCTCGTCCTCGAGGCTGAAGGCGTGGCGGCTCCCTGCGGCGTTCGCTACATGGGGCGGGACAAGACTTGCGGAACGCTTTACAACGAACTTTCGCTTCCGCTCGGACCGTTTGAGATTCTTCAGCAGTGAATATCGAAATCACATCGCCGTCCAATCCCAAGCTCAAGCATGTCGTGAAGCTCCGCAGCTGCGGAGCGCGCGAGGAGTCTGGCGAGATGATTGTCGAGGGCTACCGCGAGTGCCGCCGTGCGCTCGACAACGGCTACCGGCCGCATGCGCTCTTCCATTGTCCTGATTTCTACCTCAAGAACGAGAACGAGCCGGAAATCGTCGGCGAATGCGCCGCCGCCGGTGCGGAAATCTATACATGCTCGAAAGTCTGCTTCCAGAAAATCGCCTACAAAGAGCGTCCGGACGGGCTGTTGATGATCGGGCCGCATGTGAGCAGGAAACTCTCCGATCTCGATTTGCCGCCCAATTCGCTGGTGATTGTCACCGAGTCGATCGAAAAGCCCGGCAATCTCGGCACGATTCTCCGCTCGGCCGATGCCGCCAAGGTGGCGGCGGTGATCGTCTGCGACCGCACTACCGATATCCACAACCCCAATGTCGTCCGCGCCTCCACCGGCACGATGTTCTCGGTGCCGATTGTCGAAGCGACGAGCGAAGAGGCGCTGGAGTTTCTCAAGTCTCGCGGTTTCTCGATTCTTGCCGCAACTCCCCACGCCGAAAAACTCCATTTCGAGGTGGATTTGACCGGCAATGTCGCCATCGCGCTTGGCGCCGAGCAATACGGTCTTACCGCCAAGTGGATGGACGGTGCCGATTTGCGCGTCCGGATCCCGATGCTCGGTCTTGCCGATTCCCTGAATGTCAGCGCCGCCGCCACGATCCTCGTTTACGAGGCCGTTCGTCAGCGCATTGCCGCCGGGATCGACAAGGTTCCCGATTTTGTTCCCTGGCACGGCGAAGGCCGGCACGATCACTGATTCGACCGATGCGCTTCGCAAATCCTTTTCTGCTTTTTCTTTGCGCCTTGGTTCCGCTTGCCGGACTTTACTGGACGTTTCTCCGCGCCCGGCGCGAAAAGGCGATCGCGCGTTTTTCGCTCGATTCGCGCGAGCCGGGCGGCAAGGCTGGATCGGTGCAATTCGTGTTCGCGCTGGCCGGGCTTTTCCTTTGCCTTTTCGCCGCCTCGCGTCCGCAGTGGGGCAAGGCGACCGACGTCTATGTGAAGCGTTCCCGCAATCTCGTCGTCGCGCTGGATGTAAGCAACTCGATGCTCGTGCGCGACGTCCGCCCCGACCGGCTCGGACGCGCCAAGGCGGATATCGCCGATTTGATCGATTCGCTTGGCGACGACCGTTGCGCACTGGTGGCGTTTCGCCACGGCGGCGTTTGCATCTGTCCGCTTACTACCGACCACGGTTTTCTGCGCAGTGCGCTAGAATCGATGACGCCGGATTCCGCGCCGCGCGGCGAGACCGACTTGGGCGGCGCGATCCGCGCTTCGCTCGATGCGCTCGATCCTGCGGCGGACGACCATAGCGCGATCATCATAATTTCCGACGGCGGCGATTTGCGCGGCGAAGTGCGCGAATGCGTGGCGCTCGCGAAGCAGCGCGGCGTCCCGGTCTTTACCGTGGGCATCGGCGATGCCGGGCGCGATACGGAAATCCCCGGATTGCAATTCAAGGGTCAGAGCGTAAAGGTGCGGCTCGAGGAGGGGACGCTCAAGTTCATCGCCGATGAAACCGGCGGCCGTTACGTTCCGCTGGCCACGGCGGGCACCGCCGAGACTACGCTCGGCGCAATCTACCGACGCTTCCTTCGTCAGGTCGCCGAAAAAGAACAGCGCGAGGAAGACGAGCGCGCCGGCGAAAGATTCGGATTTTTCCTTGTTCCCGGCATCTGCCTGCTCCTTGCCGCCGCCTCGCTTTCACGCGGCCGCTTCAAATCGCGGAAAATCTGATTCCGCGATTTTTTTTTTTCTTTTCCGCGTAAGATTTCTGCCGCTCAAGGGAATATGGGGCAGAAAGGAACGAAACCATGAACAAGAAAACGATAATCGCAGCGGCATGTGCAATGATGATGTGCGCCGGGGCTTGGGCCGCGCCCCACGGCGGTGGACGCGCTCCCGCGCCTCGTGGCGGCGGACGCGCTCCCGCGCCAATGCACCATCATGCGCCTCGCGGCGTCCACCACGGCAAACATCACAAGGCACACCAGGCTTTCCTCGGCGGCATTGTCGGCGGCGTCGTGGGCGGACTCCTCCACGATGCGGTAATCGGACCTTGCCGCCCGGCGCCTGCGCCGGTCGTCGTGCACCGCGCTCCCGTCGTCGTCCATAGCGCTCCCGTTGTCGTGCAGAGCGCACCGGTGGTGGAGGTGAAGCGCGTCTGGGTGCCCGGACAATATGTCGACCAGATCGCCGCCGACGGCACGGTGGTCAGGGTGTGGCAGCCGGGCCACTGGGAAGAGCGCACCGTATCCTGGTAAAGGTGCGCCGGCTAGTCGCGCGGTCGGAGGTAGAATCTTCCGATTACGCGCGACGTGCTCATTACGTCGATGAACGCTTCGGGATCGATCGTCTTGCAAAGCGAATGGATTTTCGTAGTGTCGTCGGCCGCGACCACCGAAAACACGATGCTTTTCTCTTCGTTGCGGAATCCGCCATGCGCGTCGATCACCGTCGCGCCGTGGTGGGTGGCGTGATAGATCGCCTTGCAGATCTTTTCCGGCTCGGTCGTGACGATGAGGATCGTCTGATACTGGTAGGTGCGGTACATCAGATGCACGACCTGCAGATAGGTGAACTGGTAGATGATCGAATAGAGTGCGCCCGTCCAGCCGAACTGGAAGCCGCCGCACAGCAGGATTACGGCGTTGAACGCGAGAATGATGTTCCAGGTCTCGCGGCCTTTTTTCTCGGAAAGGTAGATGGCGATGAAGTCGGCGCCGCCGCTCGTGGCGTCGCACCGGAGGCACAAGGCAATTGCGAACCCGAAGACTATTCCGCCGAAGAGGCTCATCAAAAACGGATCGCCTTTGAGCCTGGCGAGATCGTGCGCGGGAATCGCCGCCTCGATCGCCTCGACCGGCACGAGGTCGGCAAGGAAGCCGGAGAGGAAAATCACGAAAAGCGAAAGCAGCGTGAATTTTTTGCCGATATATTTGAACCCGATCCACACCGGGATGGCATTTACAATCAGGTTGATCGGGCCGAACGGCACCGTCGCGTTCCAGCTGGTCGCATCGATTACCGCTTGCGCCACGCGCTGGATGAGGAGCGCGAGGCCTGCCGCGCCGCCCGGGTAGAGTCCGCCCCAATCGACAAATGTGCGATAATCGAGCGCCATGATGAGCGATGCGAGCGCAAGCACCGCATAACGCAGAAATTCCGTCCGGCTTTTGACAGTCATTTCTTGTTTTCCCTGGGATTTTCCGTTTTATTGGTGATAATTATATCAAATTCTGGCGTCAAACACAAGTATATATGGAAAAATGCGCTACGCGCGACCTCCGCGCACTCAACATCTTTGCGTTTAGAAAATCAATTCGCCAAGCTGCCGAGTCCAGAACCCTCCACGGCCAAGTCGAGCATCCTCTACTACGAAGTCCAGCTCCCTCTACTACGAAGTCCAGCGCCCTCGACTACGAAGTCCAGTTCCCTCGACTACGAAGTCCAGCCGCCTCCACTTCGCAGTCTAGATGGCTGGACTGCGGAAATGTTGATAAAATTCACCCACAAAAGGCGATTTTGGCAAATTGTGCTTGTAAACGGTGGTCGTTTTTTGATATAATATCTGCAAATGACCCATGAAATAATGCCACTTGCGACGGCGGCAGCGTCTATACACATACCCGCCAACGAGTTGAAGCACGCGGCCCAGCGCGGCGAATTGAACGCCACGCTCGTCCGCGGCGAGTGGCAATTCGACAGCGTAGACCTCGTCGAATGGGCTCAGCGCAATTTGTTGTCGGCCACGCACAAAGAGCAAAAGCGCCAGCATGTTTCCATGCAGCAGAAATGGCATCAGGCCCATCGCGAGGACTGGCGGATGCGCGATATGTTCCGGCTGACCGGGATCGAGCTTTCACTGCCGGGCAAGACGCGTGCCGGAATCGTGCGCGACATGGCGGATCTCGCCGCGCGCACCCAGCTTGTCTACGATCCCGACGGTCTTTTCCGCGAACTCATGGCCAGAGAAGAAATCGCCGCCACCGCCGTGGGCGAAGGCGCGGCGTTTCTGCATCCGCGCCATCCAGATCCGTTTCTCTTCGAAGAGCCGTTCATCGCCTACGGCAGGGCGATGAAGCCGGTGTTCTTCGGGTCGCAAGACGGCGAACCGACGCGCCACTTCTTCCTCGTGGCGGCAACAAGCCATGATATGCACCTGCACATGCTCGCGCGGCTTTCGGTAATGGCGCACGCGACCGAGTTTCTGCAGATTCTCGAAAACGTGACGACGCCGGAAGACGCGATGGTGGTCATCCATGCCGCCGAAGAAGGGGTTTTGAGGATATGATCAAAGCCTGGTTTTTCGATCTCGACGGCACTCTGGCCGATACCGACTGCGACATCCGCGAAGCGTGGAAGGCGGCAATGGCCGAATTGGGGCTTGCCCGCGCCGATTTCGACGAAGTGTTTGTCGCCGGCCCTCCGATAGATGTGATGCTCCAGAATCTCTTCCCGGCCGAGTACACCCCGGAATTGGCGGCGAAGATGCGCGAGGCGTTCGGGCGCCACTACGACAACGACGGCTTCCCCAATACGAAAGAATATCCCGGCGTCATCGACCGGGTGCGCGAACTCAAAGCCGCGGGCGACCGGGTGTTCATCGTCACCAACAAACGCCATGCCGGAGCTTCGATCATGGCGAAAAAATTCGGTTGGGACCAGGTGTTCGAGAAACTCTACACCGGCGACATGTATGGCGTGAAGAAGCCGGAATTGATCGCCATCGTCCTAAAGGAGCAGGAGCTGCCGGCGGACGAGTGCGTCATGGTCGGCGACACGCTGAACGATTTTGCCGCCGCCAGAGCCAATGGCGTCAGGTCCATTGGCGTCGCATGGGGCTATGGCACGAAGGAAGAACTTTTGCAGGCAGACGAAACCATAAACAATCCCAGGGAGATAAAGAAATGAAGAAAGCGATGCTTGCCTTGGCGGCGATTGCCGCCGCAACGGTTTTCGCGGAAGAAGCAAATGCGACCCGGCAGGACGGCGATCTCGCCAAGCGCCAGGCGCGGAGCGTGCACCTGCGCTACGGCGCGGAGCGTCCGATCGCCGCCGCGGAGGCGACGGTGACCGTGACCGAAACGACGCCGCAGACGTATTTTTCGATTCTTTGCTGGCATCAGGGATATTGCGGAATCCAGGATTGGGGCGACCAGAAGGTGTTCATCTTCTCGGTCTGGGATCCTACCGACCCGTTCGACCTCGGCGCGAAGCCGGACGATATGGAGGAAGCGCGCCGCGCCCGCGTGCTCTACAATCATCCGTTGGTCCAGGTCTCGCGTTTCGGCGGCGAGGGCTCCGGGGCGAAGACGCTCTGCGGCTTGAACTGGACTGTGGGCGTTCCGGTTTCGGTGCGGATTGAAACCGCCCCCGCCGACGATGGCCGCCGCACCGCATTCACCTGTTTTGTGAAAACCGGCGAAGACGGCGAATGGGAGAAGGTGGCGACGATTTCCACGCTGCGCGATACGCGCTTGGAGTCGGGGCTCGTGTTCATTGCGTCGTTCGTCGAGGATTTCCGCCGCAATTTCGTGAGCGCCAAAGAATCGCGCAGTGCGAAGTTCGGCAATGTGCGCGTCAAGCATACGGCCGACGGCGAATGGGTTCCGGTTATGCGCGCGCAATTTTCAGCCGACGGCAATCCGGCGGAGACGATCGACGCCGGACAGGTGGAGCCGGGGACTTTCTTCCTCAAGACCGGCGGCGGCACGAAGAACGAAAACGCCAAGCTATGGAGCTGGATAGGCTGACGCGGCTCTATAGCGCGTATGTAGACACGTTCCGCGACGCTGGCGGCAGGCTGCCGGAAATGATGCAGCTCAAACTGTGCCACACCGGCAAAGTCGTCGAAAACGCCGCCCTGATCGCCGATGGCGAGGGCTGGAGCGCACCGGAAAAGGAAGAGGCGCAGATTGTCGCCTTGCTGCACGACACCGGGCGGTACGAGCAGCTTAAACTCTACAATACATTCCGCGATTCGGAATCGGTCGATCATGCCGTGTTCAGCCACGACATCGTGCGCCGCGAAGGCTGGACGAACGACGAAGACATCCTCGCCGCCGTCCTCTTTCACAACCGGCGCGAACTGCCCAAGGGAATGGACGAGCGCCGCTCCCGGCTCTGCAAGGTGGTGCGCGACGCCGACAAGCTGGACATCTTCCGCATTCTCGAATCTAAACTCGCCGAAAATCCCGATCTCCGCCAGCAGGCGTTCTGGGGACTTGAAAACGGTGCGCCAAGCGCGGAAGTGATCGCGGCCATCCGCGAGCGACGGCCTGTCGATTATCAGCATATCCGCACCTTGCCGGACTTTGTCCTCATTCAGGTCGGCTGGATGATAAGCGGCCTCGAGTATGCCACGTCGCGCCGCCTTGTGCGCGAGCGCGGCCATCTCGAATTCCGCCGCAGGTTTTTGAAGTCGCTGACCTCTTCGCCGGCAATCGACGAGATTTGCGACATGGCTCTGTAAGCAAAGGAAAAGACGATGATCAAGGAAATTCTGCCGTATGTAATCAAATTTGCGATTGGTCTGGGGATCCTCGCCGCCGGATCGCTCGCGATTACGCTGTTGACCCGTGCGCTCGAAAAGCTGCTCGCCAAGAACGAGAAGTTAGATGGTCTCATCTCCAAGTTCATCGTGAGCGTGGCGACGAAATTCGCCTGGGCGATACTGATCATCGTATTCCTGAAGCAAATCGGAATTGACGTCACTCCGCTCGTGGCCGGTCTCGGCGTCACCGGTTTTATCGTCGGTTTTGCGTGCCAGGAGTCGCTTGCCAATCTCGCCGCCGGAGTGATGATCGCCATGAACCATCCGTTCAAGGTCGGCGATTGGATCCAGGCCGGCGACAAGGAAGGCACCGTGCGCGAACTCAATATGATGGCGACGATAATCGCGACCGGCGACAACAAGCAGATCGTCATTCCAAACAAGGTCGTGTGGGGCAGCCCGATCGTCAATTTCTCCGCCAATCCGACGCGCCGCGTGGATATGGTCTTCTCGATCGCCTACGGCGCCGACATCTCCAAGGCTCGCACGGTCGTGCTGGAGACGCTCGCCAAGATCGACGGCGTCCTTGAAAACCCAGCTCCGGTCGTGGAAGTCTCTTCGCTTGACGACAGTTCGGTGGGGATTCTCGTCCGGCCGTGGACGCTGAACAAAAATTATTGGGCGGTATGCTTCGCCGCGCGCCAGAAGATCAAAGAGGCGTTCGACGCGGCGGGGATCGAAATTCCGTTCCCGCAGCTGGACATTCATCAGCGGTGAGTTTATTTTCCGTAAAAATGCGCGCCTCGGAAGCGGGGCGGCACATCAGCGGCGCCGAGCGCATCGTCTCTGGCGCGGAAGCCCCGCAGGTCGCCGCCGGACTCGTGCGCCGCGCACTCGCGCATCCCTCCGGCACCGCCGATTTCATCAACGTCAAACTCGAAAAAGCGGAAAATCCGCTCAGGCTAGATGCGCTCGAAGTTTCGGCCTTTGCGTCCGAAACGCCGGAAGCGGGCTGGAATGAAGTGGAGCGCATCCTTGCCGCCGAGGGCTTCGGCAATGCGCGCAAAATCCGCGAATTGTTCCGCGAGACATATGCGATGCGCGGAGCGATGCTCTTGGATGCCGACACCCTCGAACGCCTCGAGCCAGACTCCGCCCGCGGCGTCAGGGCGACGAATATGGACAGCGACCTCTCCGTGCGGTCCGACCGCAAAGACCATTTCCGCGAGGCGCTCGTCCTGGCGACGAAAGTCGCGAATGCGCCGGGGATCGTTGGCGAAATCTGCATGAGCGACGATCCGGGGTATGTGACCGGCTATGTCGCTACGCGCAAACTTGGCTATCGGCGCATCATGACGATGAAAGCGAAGGGCGATCCGTCCGGCGGACGCATCTTCCTCTATCGCGGACCGCGCGGGCAAGTTGCCGAAACCATCCGCTTTCTTGAACACAAGCCGGTCGTCGTCTGCCTTTCCAAAACGATGCCGGAGCACAAAAGCGCATTTGAGTCCATGGCCGGAGAATTGGACGCAATCGCCAAATCCGGCTGCCGCCGCGAAATCAAGGTGGCCGAGCCGGGGCTTGCCGATTTCGCCTCCAACGACTATCTTGGCCTTGCCGGATCGATCGGCGGCAGCGGCGCATCCCGGCTGGTGACCGGTACGACCGAATATCATCTGGAACTTGAGCGGACGCTCGCCGAATTCAAAAACACCGAAGCCGCCATTTGCTTTGCGACCGGCTACATGGCTAATGTCGGCGTGATTTCGGCAATCGCGGGTAAAGAAGACGCGGTTTTCTCCGATGAACTCAATCACGCCTCGATAATCGATGGATGCCGGCTCTCCGGCGCGAGGGTCGTCGTCTACCGTCATTTGGACATGGCGGATCTGGAGCGCAAACTGGCGCAAACCGCCGCCCGGCGCAAGCTGGTCGTGAGCGATGCAGTGTTCTCCATGGATGGCGATATGCTGCCGCTCCCGGAGTTTATGGCGATTTGCCGACGCCATGGCGCAATTTCAATGATCGACGAGGCGCATGCCAATGGAGTGGTCGGCAAGACGGGAAGGGGGCTGGTGGAGCATTTCGGGTGCGATCACCCCGATATCGAGTTGGGGACGCTTTCCAAGGCCTTTGGCGCGGAAGGCGGATTTGTCGCCACGAGCGCATTTATCCGCGATTATCTCGTCAACAAGGCGCGATCGTTCATCTTCTCCACCGCGCCCTCGATCCCGTCGGTAAAGGCGGCGCTTGACGCCGTGCGCAAAGTCGCGTCCGATTCCTCGCGTGTCGAAAAACTTCATGAGAATATCGCATATTTCCGCGAGTGCCTTGCCAGTCGCGGGATTGTGACGAAAAGCGAGACGGCGATATTCCCGGTCGTGGTCGGGTACGAGGAGAAAACGATGCAAATCGCCGCCGCGCTAAAGGAAAAAGGATTCCTCGCCGGTGCTATCCGCTATCCCACAGTCGCCCGCGGCGCGGCGCGGCTGCGCATCGTCGTCTCCGCCGCGCATTCGTTTGACCGCCTCCGCGCCCTCGCCGACGCCATACGGATTTGCTTGTGATTTCCGCCGATTTTTGGTATAATTTTCTCAATAATGAACAAAACCGCGAAATCTAATACTTATATATATGTGACGCCGTTTTTCCCGTCGCCGGAGACGTGGCGCGGGGCGTATTGTTTTGATTTCGTGAAGGCGCTCAAGCGGTTGCGGCCAGACTTGCGCGTTGAAGTGTTCGTGCCGGGCAAGGGCGGCGATTATGAAATCGACGGCATCAAGGTGTGGCGATTCCCCACGCGCGAACTCCCGAGCAATATCCTGCCGTTCCTGTTCCGCCGGTATAATGAGAAATCGTTCCTCGCCGCACTTGCGAGGGCGGGAGTGGATTTGCGGAATGTCAAAATCTGCCATGGCCATACCGCCAATTTTCTCATCTACCCGCTGGCGGCCAAGCGCGTAAATCCGCAAATCAAGACGCTCCTCCATCACCACGATTTGATGTCTTTCGGTCTTAACAATGGCAGGCTTCGCCATTCACGCCTTCACAATATCATTCTTGCACGAGGTTTGCGGAGATTTCATGAAGCAATAGATTTACATGTATTTATCAGCGGACTTTGCAAGCGCAGTTTCCTGTCGTTTCCAGATATTGATTGGTTAGGTGACAAGGATTATTCTCTCCAGGCTCATACCGTGCGCAAACTAGAGCCGGTGAAGGTCAAAGACTCATATATATTATACAATGGCGTTGATGGGGAAATCTTCAAGCCTTCTCCAAGTCCGCGACGATTGAAATACGATTCTTTGATTATTGGATGCGTTGGGAACTTTCAGTCTGAGAAAGGGCAATATGAGCTTTTGCAAGCCGTCCAATCGATAAGCGCGATTAATCTTGAGACGAAGATAAAGGTTCGCTTTGTTGGTAGCGGACACGATTTAGAGCGGTGCAAGTGCTTTGCTTTCGAAAATAATATAGATGCCGACTTCTTACCGGAAATGCGTCATGAAGAATTGGCGGATTTTTATCGTTCTCTGGATTTGTTTGTTCTGCCTACATGGCTTGACGGCTTTGGATGTGTCTATACCGAAGCGTTCTCTTGCGGAGTTCCGTTTATAGCATCTGAAACCGCGGGAGCATCGGAATTGGTGTTGCCATCGGAGCGCAAACTCTGGTTGGTGAAGCCGAGGGATCCAGAGGATTTGGCGGCGAAAATCGCTAATTTTATCGCCAGCCGTCCGGTGCAGCATCTCGTCGGCCCCGTCTCGTTCGATGCCCTCATCCCGCCATTCTTGGAGAAAATCGGAATATGATTGATGTAATCGACACTTTGGAAAAATTCGATGCCCTGAAGGACGAATGGGAGCGGATTGAGCAAAATCCCGATATGCGGATCTTCCAGACTTACTCGTGGTGCCGCAATGCGTGGGATATTTGCGTTTCCAAAGAAAAAGGCACTAGGCTCTGGATTCTTCGCTGGCATCAGGACGGCAAGGACGATGTTGTCATTTTCCCGTTCTACATCGACGGCAAGGGTTGCCTGCGCTTCATCATGGACCGCCACAGCGATGTCTGCAACGCGGTGTATGACAGCAGAAATCTTAATCGGCACTGGGTTTACAAAGAGGCGACTGCTGCGATTCTTGAAAATAAGGCAATAAAATCGGTTTTTCTTCAGAAGATGGAAGGCGGCGGTGAAGCTCTCAATTATATGTCTGTGCTTATACCTGGATGCGTCGTCAGCCGCGACAACGCTTTTTCGTGGATTAAATCCGAAAAAACCGATAAGTTTATTGCGGCACAAACTCAATTGCGCAGAAAAGATCGCGACCGCTTAAAAGCTATTTTGCGAAAAACGGGAGAACTTCGCTTCCGAATTTGCTCGACTGAGAACGGTGATGAATTTCCTGCGAAAGCCATAATCGCTCTTCGTAGTTCGATGGTCGGCAAATTTCGGCATGACGATTCTTTTCTGAATGATGACATGCTGTGTTTTGCCAGAAAAATATATGACGCAGGGATGAGCGAAATCCCAGTTTTGGAAAATGATGATGGTGTATGTGCGTTGGCCTTCCGGTTTTTGAAAAACAGGCGAATTAACTATTGGATCGTTCTATACCGCAATCAAATCCTTACGACGGAACTTTATCTACGATATATGATTGACAAGGCAAAAGATAGTGCTTGGATTTTTGATTTCGGAGTAGGTGCTTACGGCTATAAGTTGGGTACATATCGTCCGGAGGTCGGAGTGACATTCTCTCTTCGTTACGCCAAAAATGCAATTCGCAATCTCATGTGTCTGCTTGAGGCGGACGTGCGACTGGTAAAAGATGTTTTGAAGCCGCGAATCCATAAGTAAGGGGATTGAAATGATTGAGGTAATCGACAGCCTGGCTGGATTTGATAGATTGGAGCATGTTTGGCGCGAACTTGAGGCTAGTGAAGATGTTCGCATATTCCAGACTTATTCATGGTGCCTGAATGCATGGGACGCGGTTGTTTCCAAAGAAACGGGAGCGTCGCTCTGGATTCTGTATTGGCACAAAGAAGGCGGTGGCAAGGCAATATTTCCGTTCTACATAGACGGCAAAAGTTGCTTGCGTTTCATCATGGATCGACATAGTGATGTGCTTGATGTAATATGTTCACGGAATATTGAACCGGAGGCTTTTTCTGCGGCAACGGAGTGTATTGTCAAAGAAAAGAGAATTAAGAATGTGCATTTCCAGAAAATGCGCGGGAAGTCGGAGGCATTTAATCAATTTAGCGAACTTTTGCGCGGAGCATTTGTCTATAAGGACAATGCGTATTCATATCTTGAAGTCGACACGGGCGGCGATTTTATTGCAGGACAAAAGCAATTGCACAGTAAGGATCGTGCTGATCTGAAGTATATTTTGCGCAAGGCAAAAGGTTACGAGCTAGAAATTCTTGATTATGCGAAGGGCGATGCGTTTCCGGAAAAGGAACTCGAAAATCTTCGCCAATTCATGCTGGGAAGCAATATGCGCGGAGAGGCGTTTTTGACAGACGACCTTGTCAATTTCATGCGTTCTGTCTATATGGACTCCAATGGGGGGG
>DFFF01000001.1:0-3246 GCA_002369235.1 Verrucomicrobia bacterium UBA3783 | reverse complement strand
GGGGGGGGGGGGGGGGTATTGCAATGCTCAAAGAAAATGGAGAAACTACTGCCCTCAATTTCTTGCTCCAAAAAGGTTCGCGATTCCTTTCGTGGATATTTCTGTACAAAAACGGAAATGCATCGACAATCCTGTATATCAAACTGCTCGATGCGATGGCGAAGGACGATTACCGGGGCTCAATCGTTTTCGATTTTGGTGTCGGTGCTTATGCGTACAAAATCGGCACATTCAGACCGAAACTCGAGCCGTTGTATTCCATCAGATGCTCAAAGTCTTGCACTGGCAGAGTTATAGCATTGTGTAGGATGCAAATTCGGGTGTTGAAAGACATTCTAAAACCTAGATTGAAAAAATGAAGATTTTTGCGCTATTGCAGGAGCCGGCGAATTATACGCAAAGTTTGGTGCGGAATATCTACGCGCCAAGAGGAGTGGATTTTGCGTATATCCGTAGCGACTCGACGGCGGCGGCGGGGAACGCGAGCGCAATCGGCGAAGGTTTGTTGGAGCGCATCAAGTTTTTGTGGCGGCAGTTAAGTGCGCATGACGCGATAATAATAAACGGCTACACGGGGCAGGCTTGTTTGATTGCCATTTGGCTAAATATCCTTTTCTTTCGCCGCCCGATGGCGCTCGATTCTGATACCGAATTGCAAATCCCCGATGATCCCGTAAAGCGGGCGGCAAAGTGGCTGTGGCTCAAGTTTCTCTTCGCGCATAAATATTGCTATGGCTTTGCCGGCGGCAATTACGGACATAAAGACCTCTTCCGTCATTATGGCATGGCGGAATCGCGGATTTTTCTGATGCCGATGATGGTGGATAATTCTCTTTACCGGAGGAAGAGAGCCAAAGATAGCCCATCGTCTCCATTTAAATTCGGTTATGTCGGCAGGCTCGTTCCGATAAAGCAGGTAGATAAGCTAATCGAGGCCATAAGAAAATTAAAGTCTGAAGGCGTTGCGGTCGCGCTGGTAGTCGTGGGCGATGGTGAATGTCGCAAAGAGCTTGAGCGTCAGGCGCAAGGACTGCCGATTGCTTTTCGTGGCGCTTTATTCGGGCAAGAGAAAATCGACGCGCTTCATGATCTCGATGCGTTGATGCTTTATTCTAGTTTCGAGCCATGGGGTCTGGTCGTGAACGAGGCACTTGCGAGCGGGATTCCCGTAGTGGTGAGCGACAAGGTCGGTGCTAGGCGCGATTTGGTTGAAGGCGAATTGGCAACCGGATTGGTTGCTAAATGGAACGATGTCGACGATTTGACTGATAAAATGCGCCAACTCGCGACTGGTGCTAAAGTTTATGCGGACTTGAGTGCTAATACTGTAAAGCGAATAAAGTCGTGGGATTATGCGCTCTATGCGCGACAATTTGATTCTTGGGTGGCAGAAATCGACAAGGGCGAAGATAGATGAACGACAATGCTTTTTACAAGAAGTCTTTCAAAATGCTGTTGATGTTGGTTGCAGCATTGTTGCTGTCGCGTTTTACTAATGGTTTATTTTGTTTTGTGCTGGTGATGATCGGCGTAGTCGGCGCATTCAGCAATAAAACCGGTTTGGCGATTTGCATGTTTGCACTACTCTCGGTATTCATTGGTACCAATCCATACATTCTTCCCAAGGGGAGTGCGGCCTGGAACTATTCGCTCCGATTGGGCATGTTGGCGATTTCCGTTTCGCTTGCGCTTGGCGGAATCCGGCGCGTCGGCAACCACCGTCTGCCATTCATCGGGCTGATACCTTTTTTATGTGTTGCGATCATTTCCTCGATCAACGGCTATTTGCCAGGCGTCAGTCTCGCCAAGATACTCAACTATTTTCTATTTATGCTCGGCGTTTGGCTGGGAACCCAGAATCTGCAGAAATACCCAAAAGACGCTGAAATGATTCGTGCATTCTTTTTTGCGACGGCCGCATTCTTCATTCTTGGCAGTGCCGTTTTGCGCCTTTTCCCAGCTATTTCGTATATGAGTACTATGAGTTTGACGCGTAGCATCGGCGCGGAAGAGGCAGAAGCCGCCTTCAGAGATCTCATAGCTAGCGGCGGGAAATCTCTCTTTTGCGGAATGTTCAACCATTCGCAAACGCTGGGCGGAATTGTTCCTGAGATCATGATGTGGGTGTTGTGCGATATGCTTTTTGTTGAAAAACGGGTAAGACTGCCGCATTTAGTGATTGTGTTTGTTTCGTTACCATTGCTTTTGATGTCTAGGTCGAGGGTCGCATTTACAATCGCCACTGGTGGTTTGTGCATGACTTATTTTTATACCATGAATATGATTGGTGTTGAAGCTAGGCTTAAGCAGCATTTGAAAAATGGTATGTTTATATTTTTGGCGATGCTCGTTGCCGGAGCGATTGTGCTGGAAATCCGTGGCGACACGATGTCCAAGTGGCTGCGCAAGACAAACGATGTCGAAGCAGATGACCGGTCGCTCGTGGAAGCTATGACCTCTAGCCGTATGGGGCTGATTGAGGAGTCAATGGAAGATTTCCGGATGAATCCTGCTTTTGGCATGGGCTTTCAAGTTAGTCGCTGGAATGCCTATTATCTCAAGGACGCAGAGGGATTGATTTTGACTGCGCCAATCGAGAAGGGTGTTCTGCCAGTGATGGTCTTGGGCGAAACTGGAGTTGTCGGATTTATATTCTTTATCGTGTTTTTGATTACATTCTATGTTTCGGCGATTCAGCGAAGGTTGTTTGTTGCAGCAACCATGTTTACCCTACTCTTGATTGGGAATATGGGCGAAGCGGAGTTCTTTTCGCCTGGCGGCACTGGCAGTTTTAAGTGGATTTTCACGGTCGTGGGCGGATTTATAATCGATACGCATCTCCTCTACGAGCGCAACGAATCTCGCCGCCGCCTGGAATACGGCTGGTAGCCGCCTCTTGTTCGTTGCCTCTTAAATCAACCGCACAAAGAATGGTATGGCGGTCGCCCTACCAGAAAACTTCGCGAACTTTGCGGACGAAAGCGTGAGATAAAAGGTTATTTTCATCCAGTCAATTCCGTGTATTCCGAGTATTCCGTGGTTAATATCAAACCCGCCGAAGGCATCCCAAGAAACTTTGCGGACGAAAGCGGACGAAAGCGTGAGGCAAAACTGCGGCAATCCAAGGGATTGGCAAAATTTCGAAAAATACCCTATTGACTTATGTGCGCGATTTATGATATAATACACGACCGTTCGCCCCGCAAGGGACGACACGCGGAAAAACCGCGCCGATCTTTGAAAGCC
>DFFF01000026.1:71109-86720 GCA_002369235.1 Verrucomicrobia bacterium UBA3783 | reverse complement strand
CAAAGGTCGTTGCAACCATCAAGGGGGGCTATCCCATTGGCACTGTGGATTCTCCAGTGATTATTGCCGAGGGTTTGAAGCAAACGGAGGATGGCAGCACGCTGACGATAGAGCCGCATGTCAAGGAAACGGCGGTGACGGTCGGCGGTGTGGCGGTCGGGGAGGTCGTGCGCGGCGAGGACGGCAAGACGCTTTCCTTTGCCGTCGCGGCGGGAACCGTTGCAGGCGACGTCAAGCTGGACATCGGCGGCGTGGATGTCACGAAGGGCTTCCGGGTGACGGTGGACGGCACCGAGGCGAGTGCCGTGCTGCTCGCGCCCTACGAGGTGCCGAAGGAGGCTGGCGCGGCGGACGGGATCTGGACCGAGAACGGCGACGGGACGGTCACGCTCAACATCACGGTCGTCCCCGGCCTCTACTACGCGGCGGATTCGGCGGAATCGCTGGACGCCCTGGCGTGTCCCGGCGCGTCCGCGCCCGCCACCGGCGCAACGACGCTCACGGCGCCCAAGCCCGGCGACGGCAAAGGCTTCTTCAAGATCTGGGTGAGCGACGCCCCGTTTCCAGAGGAATAAGGGAATAGGGAACAGGGAACGGAGAACGGTGTTGAATGTGCAAATACCCAATATCCAACAGCCAATATCCAAATACCAACTCTTGCGGATGCTTGCGCACCCTTCGGGTTCGCCTGCGGCGAATCTGCCCTCCCGGCGCGATGGGGGCAAAAGCGCCCTACCGGAAAAACTTTGCGGACTTTGCGGACGAAAGCGTGAGATAAAACACCGGCGGTCGCGGGGCGACACGCCCTGCCAATTCCGTGTATTCCACGTATTCAGTGGTTAAAACGGGGAACGGGGAACAGGGAACGTGTCGATTGAAAAAGTAAGTGGGCAGGGGCGACGGTTGGGCGGCAAATTGCGCTTTTTGCTGTTTTTTTTTTTTTTCACACGGTTTTGCATTGAATCGCCAATGTTTTCAGGTGTTTATCGCGGGAATCGCCATTTTTAGCAAGAGAAAACGGGCATAGCCAGCCTATGAGAATGTACGGTTTTCGCTTTCCGGTTGCAGACGTACGGAGCCGCTGCGAGACGCGGGCAGACTTCTTCCTTGAAGCGCGGGCATGACTGCGCATTGCACCCGATGCCGCAGAAAGTGCACAGGCGAGCGCAGTCAGGCCTTGGGCACATCCCCGTCGCCTTGCAGCCGATGCGGTGGGCGCACGGATTGAACCTGCGGCCGTAGAAGACCTTCGTGGACTCTACGCGGCGGTTCATTATCTCGCGCTTGATGGTCGAGCGGGGAATCCCCAGCTCGCGCTTGATCTGCGAGAACGATTTGCGCGTGCGGAGAGCGGTCTCCAACTCAAGGCGCAGGTCGTCCGTCAGGTGCTTGTTCTTTTCTTTCTTGATTGCCATGATGGCATCCTTTCTTTTGTTATGCGCGGCGGAATTGCCGCACTTGCGGGAATTATGGCATAAAATGCTTGCAAAGGAAAGTGGGCATTTGCGTTTGTACGACTAAACGGGCAGGAAACTCCGTCGCCCCTGCCCACTTGCTTTTTCAATCGACACACCCCTGTATTTACCTCCTTATGCGGCCTAGCCCTTGTATTCTCACGGGATTTTTGGTATAATTTATATTCTAGTGAAGAAATATTTGAAGAAATTCGTATTTGGCGGCATTGGAGTGCAATCGGCGGCATTTTTAGTCGCGGTTGCGTCGGTCTTCTGGGGTTTCCAGTCGATGTTTCCCCATGCCGCAGGCGCATTCAGTGCGGTCGAGGAAGATCTTTCCTATGGCTGGTTCGTGCCACTCTTTTCGCTTTATGTTTTGTGGAGGGAATTTGGAAAAAAATTGTTGCCATGGGCCAAGAACCGGGCGGATGAAGAATCGATACCTGCACAACGTTCCAGATTTGAGGCAATCGGCCTTTTCTTTTTGCTTGTTTTCTTTTTGTTTGTCGGTTTTATTGGCGTGCGCGGGACGCAGCTTCGTTTCGAAATTGTGGGTTTTGCCGGTATTTTGTGGACGTTGAGCTGGATTTTTGGTGGCTGGAAGGTCGCACGGAAAACGGCATTTCCCTGCTGGTTTTTGCTATTTTGCATTCCGCTCAATTCCTACCTCGACATAGTCACGGTGCATTTGCGGCTTTTCGCGACCTCTGTATCGTTTGCGGTTCTCAAGGGGGTTGGCGCGGACATCATCCGCCAAGGCACGATGATTGGGGCGGCGGACGGCAGTTTTGCAATCGACATTGCCGCTCCGTGCTCGGGCCTAAGGAGCATTTTTGCACTTATGGCGCTTGCGGCGGGATATGGCTATTTCGCGCAGCGAAAGTTCTGGCGCTGGTCGGTTTTGTTCGCAAGTTCGGTGCCGCTTGCGGTTTTGGGCAACATCTGCCGCATCCTCACTATCGTCGCGACGGCCAGTTGGTGCGACCCCGATTTCGCCACCGGTTTCTATCACGACTATTCCGGCTATGTGGTGTTCATTGTCGCCGTCGGCTGCATGCTAGGCGTAAGCGCGTTGTTGGATAAGATCGGCACAACGGGGTCGTCGCGTCCAGCCAGCTGCGGCGGCGCAACGGGGTCGTCGCGACCAGTCGTCGGCTGCGGTGCGGCAGGCGCCGCCACCCTGTCGGTTTTCCTTGCCGCCTTCATGGTGTGGCAGGCGCACATGCCCGAGACGGTTTTGACGGATGCGCCGCAGATCGTGCTTGCGGAACTCGCAGGTTTTTCCGGTGAAGATTTGCCGCCCGCCGAGGCGGAAATCGCCAACCTCCCGGACGATACCACATTCGTCAAAAAGATGTACACGGACGACACTACGGGCGATTGGTATCTGGTCACCTGCGTCATCGGCGGCAAATCCAAGCGGTCGATCCATCGTCCCGAACTCTGCCTCCCCAGCCAGGGATTCCAAATGGTGAATCCGCGCAGCCGCGCTTTCGCCGGACGCGATTGGCGCATCATGGAGCTTGAGCGCGGCTATGCACGTCCGCTGGGTTTTGCGTACACATTCTTCAATCAGGAAAATTTCGCCACGAGTTCGCACATTAGCCGCATCATGCGCGATATTCTCGACCGCAGCCTCAAGGGCCGGTTCGACCGCTGGGTCATGGTGACGGTGAATTCAAGCCGCGCCGGCGAGGCGGCGCTCGGCGGATTCCTGGAAAAACTGGAGGGGACGTTATGGAAAAAGTGATTGTCTATGGTGCCGCGCTCGTCTCCGCGTTTCTCTTTACGCTCGTTTTGACGCCGCTGGTGCGTGCACTGAACCGGGCGCTCGGAATGGTCGACAGGCCCGACCCTCGCCGCATCAACAAGATTCCCATTCCGCGCGGCGGCGGAATTGCGCTCTTTCTGGGCGTGCAGTTTTCCGTCCTTTTCATGTGGCTGTTGTACGGCAAAGAACTCGCACTGTTTGCCAATCCCTACTTCCGTAAAATGGCGGTTCTTGCGGCGGCAATGTGCATCATCGGCCTTGCCGACGACAAATTCAGTCTTCCGCCCAAGGTTAAACTTCTCGGCCAGATTCTGGTGGCGGTTCTCGCTTGGGCATGGGGCGGCGTCGGGTTCCGCAGTTCGTTCCCGTCGCTTCCGGCGTGGCTTGACGCATTCTTTACGGTTTTCTGGATCGTTGGCGCGGTGAATGCGTTCAACTTGATCGACGGACTCGACGGTCTGGCGTCCGGCCTCGCGCTCATCGCGACGATCGGCATGGGCGGAAGTTTGTTCTTCTTGGGCATCCCCGACAGTGCAATCTTCTATTTTATCTTCGCCGGCGGACTTTTGGGCTTTCTGCGCTACAACTACAATCCGGCCTCGATCTTCCTTGGCGACTCCGGAAGCATGTACATTGGTTTCGTGATCGCGGTATTGCCGCTTTGCACCCATCAGGCGGGCGACTCGTTTCTCGTTTCCGTGGGCGTGCCGCTCCTCGCGATGGGCGTGCCGATTTTCGACACCTCCCTCGCGATCGTCCGCCGTTCGATCCGCCGCCTCATTCTCCGCAACTCCGCCGACGGCGCCGGCCGCGTGATGACCGCCGACAGCGACCACCTCCACCACCGCATTCTCCGCACCATGGGGCTCAACCAGAAAAAGACCGCATGGACTCTCTATGCGTTTGCGGCGTTTCTGGTGGGCGTAGGGCTGCTCGGCATGATTCTGAAATCCCGCGCCGGCGGGCTTTGGCTCCTCGCGATCACCATCGCCACGATAATCATCTTCAAGGATATCTACCGCGTCGAACTCTTCGACGCCGGGCGGCTGCTCAACTCCGTCGCGCGCGACCACACCGTCAAGACGCGCCGCAAGGTAGCCATGCTCGCGGTCCCCATCTATATCGCCTGCGATGTAATCGCGCTCTCGCTCATCTCGCTTGTCATGTGCTGGATGTGGGCGCGGGATATCGACGTGCGCGTTTTGCGCACGCTCGTCCCGATCCGCGTCTTCTCCGTCTTCGCCTGCCTCGCGTTCTTCAAGACCTACCGCACCATCTGGTCGCGCGCGATGCTCAGCAACTACCTCCGGCTTTTCGTCGCCTGCTTCATCGGTTCGATGATCGGCGGCGTCATCATCTACTACATTTCACCCATGGCGATCCGCGATTGGATGTCTTTCAACTGCGGCTATGCGCTTGCGAGCGTGCTTGCGCTTTCTTCGATCCGCATGGTGAGAATCGTCTTGCGCGATCTCTTGTATGCGATCGACTCCGCGCGGCTCGTCGGCCGCAAGGATGTGAGCCGGATTCTCGTCTACGGCTCCGGCCTCAGGTATCGCTCGTTCCGGCGCGAACTTGTGCGCACCGCCACCGCGAACTCGCGCATTATCGTCGGGATACTCGACGACGATCTTGTCTTGAAGGGCAAATACATCGGCGGCATCCAGATCAAAGGGACGCTCCTCGAAGCGCCGGAAATCATCAACAGTCTCAATGTCGATTCCGTCGTCATCGCCTGTGAGATCGACGGCAGATGGATGAAGGTCGTGAAGGATACGCTTGGTCCGACCGGCGTTAAGGTGTCTTATTTCAATCTTGCGGAAACGGAGATAATGTAATGGCAAAATACGGCAGAGAAGAAGTTCTGGAGTTCCACAAAGGCGGCAAGGTGGGGGTGCGTCTGACGCGTCCATTGGCGACGAGCGACGATTTGTGCCTCGCGTATACGCCGGGCGTGGCGCATGCGGTGAAGGAGATCGCCGCGAACGACGAGGCCAAATTCGACTATACCGCCAAATCCAACCTTGTTGCCGTCGTGAGCGACGGCACGGCGATTTTGGGTCTTGGCGATCTTGGAGCCGCGGCGTCCATTCCCGTGATGGAGGGCAAGGCCGTGCTCTTCAAGGCTTTCGGCGGCGTGGACGCGTGGCCGGTTCCGTTGAACCACTGCCGCATCGGCGGCGAAAACACCGGCAAGACCGACCCCAAGCGCGTCATCGAGGCGGTCAAGATGATCGCGCCGCAGTATGGCGGCATCAATCTCGAAGACATCGCCGCCCCGGCATGCTTCGAAATCGAAGACACGCTCGACCGCGAACTGGACATCCCGGTCTTCCACGACGACCAGTGGGGCACTGCGGTGATCACTACCGCCGGCGTGATGAACTATGCGCTGCTCAAAGGCAAGCCGATGGATGCGCTCAAGGTCGTGGTGAACGGCGCGGGCGCGGCGGGGACGCGCATCGCCGACATGCTCAAGGCCGCCGGCGTCAAAGACCTCGTGATGTTCAACTCCAAGGGCGTGCTCACTCCATCTACGCAGGGTCTCAGCAAATATACCCAGACCCATGTCCGCGCCGATGTCGATCCCGCCATGACCCGCGGCGAAGCCTTGAAGGGGGCCGACGTCTTCATCGGCGTGAGCAAGGCGAATGTCCTTTCCGCCGCCGACGTCCAAGGCATGGACGGTTTCCCGGCCATTTTCGCGATGGCCAACCCCGATCCCGAGATCGCGCCCGAAGTTGTCGCCGAAGCCCTAGCCGGGCGCAAGTATGTCATGGTCACCGGCAGGAGCGACTATCCCAACCAGATCAACAACGTCCTGTGCTTCCCGTTCCTCTTCCGCGGAGCCTTGGATTGCCGCGCCACGACGATCAATACCGCGATGAAGGTCGCGGCGGCGAATGCGCTGGCCGCCCTCGCACGCGAGAAAGTCCCGGAAGAAGTCCAGTCGCTCTACCCCAACGAAAAACTCGAGTTCGGCACCGGCTATATAATCCCCAAACCGTTCGACAAGCGCCTCAAGGATGTGGTGCCTGCCGCAGTGGCCAAAGCCGCGCGCGAATCCGGAGTGGCGAGGAAGTAGGCGATGAAAGCGCTTGTAACCGGAGGCGCCGGGTTTCTCGGCAGCCACCTTTGCCGCCGCCTGTTGGTCGACGGCTACGAGGTGACCGCCCTCGACAATCTCTACACTGGCTCCAGACGAAATATCGATCAGCTTCTTGCCCATCCCGCGTTTTCGTTCCGGGAGCGCGATGTAGCCGATCCTATCGACGGCGAGTTTGATGAAATCTACAACCTCGCCTGCCCCGCAAGTCCCCCGCACTACCAGCGCGACAGCGTTATGACGGTGCGCACCTGCGTCCTCGGCATCCTGAATATCATGGAGCTGGCGGAAAAAACCGGCGCGAAAGTCATGCACGCCTCCACAAGCGAGATCTACGGCGATTCGCTGGTCTACCCTCAGAACGAACGCTATTGGGGCAATGTAAACACTATTGGACTCCGTAGCTGCTACGATGAAGGCAAGCGTTGCGCCGAGACCATTTGCGCCGACTACCGCCGACAACATGGCGTCGATGTGCGCATGATCAGGATCTTCAACACCTACGGGCCTAATATGCATCCGGAGGACGGCAGAGTCGTCTCCAATTTCATCATCGAGGCGTTGAAGGGGGAAGACCTCACCGTCTACGGCGACGGCAGCCAGACGCGCAGTTTCCAGTATTGCACCGATCTCATCCGCGCAATGCGCCTCTACATGGAAAAGCCGCGCACGGAAATCGACGCGTTTTTCGCCGCCCAGGGTTTGGAAGCCCCGGTTCTCAATCTCGGCAACCCAAGCGAATGGACGATACTTGAACTTGCGCGAGAGGTGCTGCGTCAGATTCCGGAATCGAAATCCCGCCTCGTTTTCCGTCCGTTGCCGTCCGACGACCCCAAGCACCGCAAACCGGATATCGCGCTCGCCAAGGCGTTGCTTGGCTGGGAGCCGGAAGTCCCTCTCGCCGCCGGCCTCGCCCAGACGATAGCATATTTCGAGAGCGTTCTCGGATAGAGAATGGAACGGCTTTTCGATTCCGGTCGAAAATTGAAAAAGCCGCTTCCTCTTGTATTCTCGGCGGAAATATGGTATAATATAAACAATTATGGAAAACAACGCACTGAATTTGGGCGCACTCGATTTCACTCCTGATTGGGCGCGCAAGGATGCAGGGGTCAAGGTGTCGTCCGGGAATGGATCCCGGACTTCGGGATTTGGCACTCGCGACGAAAACCGCGACAGAAGGCAGGATAGACCGGCCGGTGGCGGTGAGCGGGGTGCGGGGAATCGGCCTCGCGAAAAGGGCGGCAAGCCGCACTTCGACCGTCCGCGCCGCCCCGAGCGCATGGCTCCGCCGCCGAAGCCGCTTGATGTCGAGGTCAGGATTTTGCCTGAACAGAAGGCGTTGGGCGTGATAATCCGTCGGCTTCAGAGCGATTTCCACGCCTACAAACTAAAGGATCTCGCCTATTTTCTTCTGGACAATCCAGAGTCAATCCTCCTCAAAATCACTCCCAAAGACCCCGAGGCGGTGAAGTTCTGCCAATGCGGGGCGTGCGGATTTGCGTCGACCGACGAGCAGGACGTGATCGCCCACCTTGTCGGCGAACATCTTGGCGACTACTACGCCGAGGAGACGATTGATTGCGAGCCGCCGAAGGGCAATTTCACGGCGGTGGCGCGCTGCAATCTCGGCGGCGAACTGCTGGGGCCTACCAACATCCACGAATTCAATTCCGTCGTCAAGGCCGTCTGGCGCGAGAAATATCCGCAGATGGGCGAAGAGGAATTCCGCTCGCACATCGAGATGGTGCGCGACGCCGAGACGATTGAAGCTTGGCGGCAGAGCGCGACCAAAAAGCGCGTCTACTTCGCGAAGAGCGACACGGAAAAGGCGAAGCCGCTGACGCGCGAGCAGGCGGAAGGCGAATTCAAGCGGGTGATGCTCGCCCAGATGGTGTCGCGTCCGAAAGTGCTTTCGATTACGGCAGACAAGGCGCTCAATTCGCCGGTGAAGCCGCTGGTGTATGCGGTGAAAGATGCGTTGCGCACGGAGGAGCGTGCGCCGTACAACATGTGCTTTGCGCTGCGCGGCGCTTTCCACAGCCGCAAACTGAAGTTCTTCCGCGCGAACGACCCTCGCGGACCGGAGTTTGTGACGAGCGCGGATCTGAAGGAGTTTGACAGCGCCCACGCGATTCCCGAACTCGCGCAAATCGCAGATTTCGTGAAGGAACATCCATGCCTGCCCAAGGCGGATATCGTGAAGTCGCCAGAGGACGAAAAGCATCTTAACTGGCTCGTCTCCACCGGGCATATCGTCGCGTTCGTCAATGGCGTGTTCAGCGCGGTGGAGAAGCACCCGAAGTACGGACCGCAGTACCAGAAACGCCCGGTGGCGCCTGCGGTGGCGGAAAAGCCTGCTGAAGCCGAAAAGCCTGCGGAGGCGGAGGTGCCGGCGCAGGCCGCAGAGGAGTCCGGGAACGGAGAACAGGGAACAGCAAATGAAGATTCCACTCAGTTGGCTTAACGAATATATAAAGATCGACGACATCGACCCCAAGGAGCTCGCGGAAAAGTTGACGCGCGCTGGGCTTCAGGTCGAGACTGTCGAGACTGTCGGCGGCGTTCCGCTCGCGGACGATTTCGTGGTTGTTGAAGTTCTGGAGAGCGTTCCGCATCCTGATTCCGACCACTTGCACGTCTGCAAAGTGACGGACGGCGCGAACGAGTATCAGGTTGTCTGCGGTGCGCCGAACATGCGCACCGGCATCAAGACTGCGTTCGCGAAGATCGGCGCCGTAATCCCGGAGGGCGGCTTCAAAATCAAGAAGGGCAAGCTGCGCGGCGTGGAGTCGTTCGGCATGTGCTGCAGCTATCGCGAACTGGGGCTCGAAGGCGGCAGCGACGGCATTATCGAGTTTCCTGCGGAAACGCCTGTCGGCGCGTTCGTGCGCGATGCCGTCTGTGCCGAAAAGCCCGAGACGGTATTCGAGATCGAGGTCACGTGGAACCGCCCGGACGCCTTGAGCGTTCTCGGCATCGCCCGCGAATACAGCGCGATCCTCGGGCGCGAAATCAAGCTCCCGGCCGTCGATTTCACCGAATGCGACCGCAAGGTCGAGGACGAGGTGAAGGTGGTGGTCGAGGACGCGGTGAAGTGTCCGCGCTATACGGCGCGCGTGGTGACCGAGGTCGAGGACGGCCCTAGCCCGGATTTGATGGCCAAGCGTCTGGAGCTTTGCGGAGTGCGGAGTCTGGGGCTCGTGGTGGACGTCACGAACTATGTGATGCTCGAGCTCGGCCAGCCGATGCATGCTTTCGACCACACGAAACTCAAGGATCGCACGATTGTGGTGCGCACGGCGCGCGATGGCGAGACTATGAAGACGCTTGATGGCGTCGAGCGCAAGCTTGACAGTTCGATGCTCGTCATCTGCGATGCGGAGCGGCCAAATGCCGTCGCCGGCGTAATGGGCGGAGCGGAGAGCGAAATCGCCGCCGGGACGAAGACAGTGCTTTTGGAGTCGGCCTTGTTCCAGCCGGAATCGACGAAATACACGGCAACCAAACTTGGTCTTGCTACCGAATCGAGCTACCGCTACATCCGCGGCGTGGACAAGGATCTTGCGGACTTCGCGTCGCGCCGCGCGGCGCATCTGCTGCAGAAGTACGGCAAGGCGAAAATCGCCGCCGGCGTCGTCGATGCGGACAGCCGCCCCCGTCCGTTCAACGCCCCTGTCGCGCTCGACTTCGAGCGTGCGCGGCGGTTGATCGGCATTCCCGTGGGCAACGATGCGATGGTCTATATTTTGAAGCGTCTCGGATTCGTTCCGGTTGTCGCAGGCGACCATTTCGCAGGCGTGGAGCAGGTGTCGTTCGAGGTGCCGAGCTGGCGTTACGACATTTCTATGGAGGCGGATCTCGTGGAAGAGATTGCGCGTCTCTACGGGCTCGACAATATTCCGGACACCATGCCTTCGGCGCCCTCGGTGAGTGCGCTCAGCGATGCGCCGTTCCGTGCTCGCGAGCGGATGCGCGAACTTCTCTGTGCGCTGGGCTTTTCCGAAGCGATGCACTACAGTTTCCTGTCGGCTGGCGAATTGAAGGTCTACGGGTTCAAGGATGTGCTTGCAATCCCGGATCCGGTTTCGGCGGAGTATGGCGTAATGCGCCCTTCGCTCATCCCGCAGATGGCTGCGACGCTTGGGCGCAATGCCGCGCGCGGCGAAGAGCGCACGCTCCTTTTCGAGATGGGCAAGGTGTTTCTGCCGGGTCCTGCCGAGGAAGAGCGCTTGTGCATCGGGTTCGTCGGTCCGGTGGGACGCGAGACATTGCGGAGCCGCGCGGCGCTTGGCGAGGAAGAGGCCGTCTTGTGGATGAAGGGCGTGCTCGAGGAATTCGTGGCGAAGCTCCATGCGGGGCGGCTGGAGTTCGCTCCCGCCGAGCGCGAGGCGTTTGCGCCGGGCGCGACGCTGGCCGTGAAACTCAATGGCCGCGAGATCGGCATTTTGGGCGCGGCGGGCAAGGCTCTCAAGCATCCTTACCGGCTCTCCACGCAGCTCGTCATTTGCGAGATAAAGGTGGATATGCTGACGAAGAACGTCGACCGGCTCGGCAAAGTGAGCGCGGCGCCGCAGTTCCCCGCAGTGGTGCGCGACATCTCTTTCAAGGCCAGGAAGGGCGTCACCCACGACGAGATTGTGAAGCTGTTCAAGAAGAACGGCGGCAAAGAGCTCGTGAAGGTGGAGTTGTTCGACGAATTCAAGGATTCTCGCGCCTATTCGCTCACATTCCGTTCGGCCGAGCGGACGCTCACCGATGATGAAGTCGGGAGGACGTTCCAGCGGATAGTCGACGCAGTGAAGGAGATTTCTCAATGACGTGGGTCCTGTGCTGCGCGCGGACTCGGCGGGAAAGCGCCCGAATCGACATTTTGAAAAATGGGTTGATAGCCCCGTATCAGATTGGGTTCCGGGTCACTCCGCCTTACGGCAGCGCGGGGCTTTTTTGAACGAAACGAAAAGAGGAAAGGAGAGAAAAATGAAACGGATTTTGACGATGCTGGCGATTGCGCTGGCGGCAGTCGTCTGCGAGGCGGCGCCGGCCAAGGTTCCGGTAGCGGCCCTCAAGGCGCTTAAGGCCACGCGCGGCAAGCAGATCCGCACGGGAATCGTCTTCATGGACGGCAAGTATATTCCGCCGCCCTATGTCGTGGAACGCTACGGCACGGCGATAAGGATCAACAACATCCAGGTCACGGGACCGCTCATTCCGTGGGATTCGTTCCTCAGGACGCAGGAAGGCGCGAAGGTTACCACCTCCACTACGGAAATCGCCCCTGCCGACGGCGCGTCCGAGCCGGAGGTCGAGATCGAGGAGGATTTCGACGATGACGATCCGCTCGCGGATCTCTTTGGCGACGAACCCAAGCCCAAGAAGGCGAAGAAGGCGGCGAAGAAGCCCGCGGGTCCCCGCAAGGTGACGACGACCAAGGTGGAATTCGACGGCGAATTCGAAATGAACGCCGCGTCGCAGAAGATGGTCGCACGAATCAATTCGCGCCGCACGGTGATCGACCAGAAGCTCCGCGCCGGCGGATTTGTGTTCTTCGGCTCCGACTACGCAGGGACGAGCGGCGACGCGGCCACCGCGAAGAAAATCATCGCGGTGCTTCCGGAGGCGATGCAGACCGCGACGAGCGAAGCGCAGCTTTCCAGCATCTGCCGCTCCCACGGGCTTTCGTTCCTGAGTGCGCCGATTATTGCCGACCTCTTTGAAAACCGCGATGGATACGTCCGTCTCGTGGAACGCCGCCGGAAAATGGCGGAAGAGGCGAAGTGGAACAACATGCTGAATGGAGGAAACTGAAATGAGACCGGGATTCTGGCAGGTAATCATCGTCGTCGCCATTGTGGCGGTATTGTTCGGCGCCAAGCGCATCCCCGAACTTGCGCGTTCGCTCGGCAAGGCGAAGGGCGAGTTCCAGAAGGGGCTCAAGGAGGGCGAAAAGGAAGATGAACGCGCAGATTGATGCGCGGCTCAAGACCCTCCCCAACCGCCCTGGCTGTTATCTCATGCGGGATCGCCAGGGCGCGATTATATATGTAGGCAAAGCCAAGAATCTCAAGCGCCGCGTCTCGTCCTATTTCCGCAAGGGCGCCAAGCACGCGCCCAAGGTCCGCAGCATGGTGGACACCGTCTACGATTTCGAGTTCATGACGGTCAAGAACGAGGCCGAGAGCCTGCTCACCGAAGCGGCGCTTATCAAGAAATACAAGCCGCATTTCAACATCTTGATGCGCGACGACAAGCGCTATCTCGCGCTCCGCGCCGATTCCGACGCGCCATGGCCGCGGTTCGAGTGCGTGAGGATCGTGCGCGAGGACGGCGCGAAATACTTCGGTCCGTTTCCTTCGTCGCCGGTTGTGCGCAAGGCGAAGGATTTCGTGGAGAAACGCTACGGGATAAGAGAATGCGACGCGCTGTTGCCGGATGGCGAGACGCATGCGCATTGTCTGGCGAATATCGTGAGATGCTGCGCCGCGCCATGTCTGGGAAAGATTTCGCAGGAAGAATACCGTGCGCGGTTCGACGAGGCGTGCGCGTTTCTCGATGGCAAGCGTCCAGACGTTCTGGCGGAGCTTGATGCGAAGATGCGCGAGCTGGGCAAGAGCGGCAGATTCGAGGAGGCGGCACAGACGCGTGATTTGCTGTTTGCGCTCAAAGAGATGACGAAAGCGCATTTCGTGCGCAAGTCGCCGCGCATGAAGGAAGCGGCGGCGCGGCAGGGAATCGAAGAACTGGCGGCGGCGATCGGGCTTGAAAAGCCGCCGCGCACCATCGAGTGCGTGGACATCTCCAACCTCTTCGGCACGCACAATGTCGCGTCGCTCGTAGTTGCGCGCGACGGCCTCCCGGACGGACGGTACTACCGCCATTTCAAGATCAAATCGTTCGAAGGCGCCGACGACCCGGCGGCAATGGCGGAAGTCGTGCGGCGGCGGTACGGACCGGATTCGACGCTGCTCGCGAAAAGTCCGCGCGCCGATCTCTACATTTGCGACGGCGGCATAACCCAGCTTAGAGCCGCCAGGGCGGCGTTTGCGGAAATCGGCGTCTTCGACATCCCGACGATCGGGCTGGCCAAACGCCAAGAGGAAGTAGTCTTGGACGACGGGCGCGAGAATATCTTCCTGCCGCGCGATTCCGAAGCCTTGATGGTGATTACCCGCCTGCGCGATGAGGCGCACCGTTTCGCCATAACCTACCATCGTTCGCTCAGAGACCGCACGATCAGAGAGTCGGTTCTCGATGAAATCCCCGGAATCGGCGAGGCGAAGAAGATAAAGCTCCTCAAGAAGTTCAAGAGCGTCTACGGCATTGCCAAAGCATCGGCGGCGGATATCGCCAAGACGGCCGGTGTCGGAGAAGAGACGGCAAACGAAATCATTCGCCGCCTCTCCCGTTCAATCGCGGGATGATGCGTGTTGCAACACGATTTTACGCCTGCACCATTGCATTTTGCGCCGATTTTTGATATAATGCGAATAATTACGAAAAAGATAGAGGCGGAATGATCCGCACCGGGAAAGGATAAAATGAGCGAAGAAGATACGCTCGCGACGCCGGTTGACGACGGCATGCGCGAGTTTGGCGAGTTGCTCGCGAGAGTGCGCGAGGCGCAACGCAAGTTTGCGTCGTTCACCCAAGAGCAGGTTGATGCTATTTTCAAGGCGGCGGCGATCGCCGCCGACAAGGCGCGCATTCCGCTTGCCAAGCAGGCGGTCGCGGAGACCGGCATGGGGGTCGTTGAAGACAAGATCATCAAAAACCACTATGCCGCCGAATATATCTACAACGCCTACAAGAACGTGCAGACTTGCGGCGTCATCGAGGAAGATGCGAGCGCCGGCTACCAGCGCGTGGCGGAGCCGATCGGCCTTATCGGCGCGGTAATCCCAACGACGAACCCCACTTCGACGGCGATTTTCAAAACCTTGATTGCGCTCAAGACGCGCAATGGCATCGTGATCAGCCCCCATCCTCGCGCCAAGCAATCGACGATCGCGGCGGCAAAGGTGGTTTTGGATGCGGCGGTTGCCGCCGGTGCGCCGGAGGGCATAATCGGGTGGATTGATCAGCCATCGCTGCCCAAGACGAATCTGCTCATGAAAGAGTCGGACATCATCCTCGCGACGGGTGGACCCGGCATGGTGAAGGCGGCATACAGTTCCGGCAAGCCCGCTTTGGGCGTCGGCGCGGGCAATACCCCTGCAATCATTGATGACACGGCCGATCTCAAACTCGCCGTTGCTTCGCTCATCCACTCCAAGACGTTCGACAACGGCATGATTTGCGCCTCGGAGCAGTCGGCAATCGTGCTTGATAGCGTCTATGACGAAGTGAAGAAGCTATTTGCCGAATCCGGCTGCTACTTCCTCAATGACGAAGAGCTCGAGAAAACGCGCAAAACGATTCTCATCAACGGTGCGCTGAACGCGAAAATCGTGGGTCAGAAGCCGGTAACGATCGCCAAGGCGGCGGGATTCGAGGTTCCCGAGGACACCAAGATTCTGATCGGCGAAGTGACGAGCGTGGACCCCGCGGAGGAATTTGCGCACGAAAAACTCTCGCCGGTGCTCGCGATGTACCGTGCGGCGGACTTCGCGGACGCGCTCGCCAAGGCGGAGCGGCTCGTCGCAGACGGCGGGTTCGGCCATACATCCAGCCTTTATGTGGACGACCTCAACGAGCAGGCGAAGGTCGCGGAGTTCCGCGAGCGCATGAAGACCTGCCGCATCCTCATCAACACGCCGTCATCCCAGGGCGGCATCGGCGATATCTACAACTTCCGTCTGACGCCTTCGCTCACGCTTGGCTGCGGCAGCTGGGGCGGCAATTCCGTGAGCGAGAATGTTGGGGTCAAGCACCTCGTGAATATCAAGACGGTGGCGATAAGGAGAGAAAACATGTTGTGGTTCCGTGCGCCAGAGAAGGTGTACATCAAGAAGGGCTGTCTCCCGGTCGCGCTCCGCGAGTTGAGCGAAGAGCTGGGCAAGAAGAAGGCGTTTATCGTTACCGACTCGTTCCTCTACGCCAACGGCTACACCAAGCCGATCGAGAAGAGCCTCGAGGAGCAGGGCATCATGTTCACGACGTTCTCGAACGTCGCGCCGGATCCTACGCTTGCGTGCGCCAAGGAAGGCGCCAAGCTCATGGCCGGGTTCAAGCCGGATGTGATTATCGCGATCGGCGGCGGCTCGGCGATGGACGCCGCGAAGATCATGTGGGTGCTCTACGAACACCCCGAGGCCGACTTCATGGACATGGCGATGCGCTT
>DFFF01000026.1:46676-71045 GCA_002369235.1 Verrucomicrobia bacterium UBA3783 | reverse complement strand
TGGATATCCGCAAGCGCGTCTACAAATTCCCGAAAATGGGCGAAAAGGCGTATTTCGTCTGCGTCCCCACTTCCGCCGGCACAGGCTCTGAGGTGACGCCGTTTGCGGTGATTACCGACGAGCAGACGGGAGTCAAGTATCCGCTCGCGGACTACGAGCTCATGCCCGACATGGCGATCGTGGATGCCGATGTGCAGATGATGGCGCCGCCCGGATTGACTTCTGCCTCGGGCATCGACGCCGTGTCGCATGCGCTCGAGGCATACGCTTCGATGATGGCCACCGACTACACCGACGGCCTTGCGATCCGCGCGTTGCAGACGATCTTCGAGTTTCTGCCGCAGTGCTACGACGCGGCGGTGGCGAAGAAGGCCGCGCCCAAGGCGCGCGAAAAGATGGCCAACGCCGCCACCATGGCCGGCATGGCGTTTGCGAACGCGTTCCTTGGCGTGATGCACTCGATGGCGCACAAGCTCGGCGCGTTCCACCACATCCCGCACGGCATCGCCAACGCGCTCATGATGGAGCAGGTTCTCAGGTTCAACGCCGTGGCCGTGCCGCGCAAGATGGGCACGTTCCCGCAGTACGACCATCCGCACACCCTCGAACGCTATTGCGAGATCGCCACCGCGCTCGGCATTTCCGGCAAGGACAAGAACGAGCAGTTCGAGAATCTCATCAAGGCAATCCGCGAGTTGCAGGCGCGAATCGGCATCAAGCCGACGATCAAAGACTATGTCCCCGACGAGGCGGACTTCCTCGCTCGGCTTGACGACATGGTCGAGCAGGCGTTCGACGACCAGTGCACCGGCGCCAACCCGCGCTATCCGTTGATGCGCGAGATCAAGGAAATGTACCTCAACGCCTACTACGGCAAGCGCGAAACAGTCTAAGGAGTTTGAAAACCATGGCTACCAAGAAAGCAGCGAAGAGCGTGAACAAGGCGGAGAAGAATCCTGCGGCGGCGAAGAAGGCGCCAGTCGCCAAAAAGGCGGCGAAGGCCAAGTCCAACGTGCTCATGGAGCGCACGGACAAGGTGATCACCAAGGACGGCGATTCCGTGCTCAAGGTGTTCGGCCCCAGCTATCTCGTGAGCGACATTCTCAACGAGGCGATGAACGAGGTGCGTGCGCTCGAGGCGGGGCTGCCGGTCGCCAAGGTGATCGAGGTTATGAAACTTCGCGGTCACTGGTGCATCCGCCGCGAGTTTGTCGATGGTGTCACGCTCGCCGACGTGATGGCGGCGGACAAGCGCAACATGGACAAGTATTTGAAGGAGTTCGTCAAGATCCAGTGCGAGATATTCACCAAGACCTCGCCCCGGATGGGCAACATCGCCGAGAAGCTCGACCGGCAGATTTCCGCTTCCACCCTGGAGCGCGAAATCCGCTACGACCTGCACATGAAGCTGCAGAGCCTGCCGCGCGGCAAGGCGCTGTGCCATGGCGACTTCAACCCCACGAACGTAATCATCCGTCCCGACGGCACCTGGACGGTCATCGACTGGGCACATGTGCGCATCGGCGATCCGGCGGCGGATATCGCGCGCACCTATCTGCTCTTCTGGCTCGATGGCCATGTGGTCGCGGCGACAAAGTACATGCAGCTTGCGTGCGAGGCGACCAAGATCAAGCTCCAGGATGTGCAGAAGTATCTTCCGATTGTCGCGGCGGCGGAAACCGCCAAGCCCCAGTCCAACCCCAAGAACATGGATCTCCTGATGCACTGGGCGTCGGTCGTGGACTGCGAATAGTCTTTGCGGAAAAACAAGGAAAACCAAATGGCAAAAGAAGAGGATCAGGCGATCGAGGTGACCGGGACGGTCACCAAGGTGCTTCCGGCGACCATGTACAAGGTGCGTCTGGAAAACGGGCATGAAGTCTTGGCGCACATCTCCGGGAAGATGCGCAAGTTCTTCATCAAGATAGCGATTGGCGACAAGGTGACGGTGGAGATTTCGCCGTACGACCTTGGCAAGGGGCGCATCACCTACCGCCACAAGGAGCCTCTCCCGCCGCAGGCATGATTTCATCAAACTAGACACTTAAACCAAAAGAAGGAACGACAAAATGTCAGGTCACAGCCACTGGGCGACAATCAAGCGCGCGAAAGGCGCGGCGGACGCGAAGAAGGGCAAAATCTTCTCGAAGCTGGGCAAGGAAATCACCATCGTGGTGAAGGCGAAGGGCGGCAATCCGGACAACAACCCGACGCTCCGCACGCTCATTGCGAAGGCGAAGGCGGCGCAGATGCCCAACGACAATATCGACCGCGCCATCAAGAAGGGCACCGGCGAACTCGAATCCGCCGCGCTCGTGGATGCGCAGTACGAGGGCATCAAGGGCGGCACCGCCATCGTCGTGAACGTCCTTACCGACAACAAGAACCGCGCGGCGGCGGAGGTGGGCAACGTCTTCAAGAAGAACGGCCTTGAATTCGCCAAGCAGGGCAGCGCCACGCGCCTCTTCGACCGCATGGGCCAGATTATGATCCCCGCCGCCGACGGCGTGGACGAGGACAAGGTGACGGAAGTCGCGCTTGAAGTCGGCGCCGAAGACGTCATCTCCGAAGACGGCGGCTTTACCGTCAAGTGCCAGCCCAACGATTTCACGACCGTGCTCGAGGCGATCAAGGCCGCGGGGATTGGCGTGGATGAAGAAAATTCGTCCGTGGGTCTCGTGCCCAATATGATGAATCCGGTGAGCGACGTCGCCGCCGCGAAGGCCATCAACAAGTTCGTGGAAATGCTCGAGGATCTCGAGGACGTCCAGGACGTCTACACGAACATGGAGACGACCGACGAAGTCGACGCCGCGCTCGAAGCCGAAGGCTGAGCGAACCGACAACAACAATAACAACCAACCAGGAGAGTCCATTATGAAGATTGAGCATATCGCGATTGACGTGCCGGACGCCGAGGCGTTCAAGGAGTGGTGGTGCAAGAATCTGGGAATGAGGGTTTCTTCCAATCCCGGCTTCATAATGGACGACTCCGGGGAGTCGGGGCTGGAGATCTACCGCACTGGCGAGACTCCCGCCGCTCCCGACTACAAGGCGATGAATTCGATGACGCTTCATGTGGCGTTCGTCTCCGACGATGTCGAGGCGGATGTGAAGCGTCTCGTCGCCGCCGGCGCGACCTTGGAGCAGCTCAAGGTCGAGAATCCCGCGTTCCACATGGCGATTCTGCGCGATCCGTGGGGCGTGGCGATTCAGCTCTGCCGCCGTCAGAACTCCATCTTCATCAAGTAACGGAGGTTGCCTATGACGACCTCCAGGC
This sequence comes from Verrucomicrobia bacterium UBA3783, assembly GCA_002369235.1. GTDB lineage: Bacteria > Verrucomicrobiota > Kiritimatiellia > RFP12 > UBA1067 > UBA1067. The sequence continues at coordinate 67,765 of DFFF01000026.1, read as the reverse complement.
GAGAGTTCCTCAAGGGACTGGGTGCGGCGGTGCTTTGCTCCGGCTTCGGCGGCGGCGCCCTCGCGCGGATTCTCGGACAAAAACGGCTCAACGTCCTGTTCATAATGACGGACGACCATGCCGCCCACGCGATCAGCGCCTACGGCAGCCGCGTCAATAAAACCCCGAATCTGGACGCCCTCGCCAGAGGCGGCATGATCTTCTCGCGCTGCGTCTGCACCAACCCGATCTGCACTCCGTCGCGCGGCGGCATTTTGACCGGCGAATACAGTCATAAAAACGGCGTCCCGGTCTTCAACGACATTTCGCCGGAAAAGAAAACCGTCGGTGGATATATGCGCGATGCCGGATACTACACAGCCTTTATCGGCAAGTGGCACCTCGGCGGTCCCGATACCATGCGCGACGCCGATTGGGACAAGTGGATGATCTACGGCGGACAAGGCCAGTATTTCGATCCTTGGTTCTTCGAGAAAAAGAACGGCGAAGTCGTGCGGACCGTTTACAAGGGCGAATACGCGACCGAGAACATCACCAAGGTGACGCAGCAGACTATAGACGCGTCCATCGCCGCCGGCAAGCCGTTTTTCGTGATGATGCATCACAAGGCGCCGCACCGCAATTGGCTGCCGTCGGACAAATACCGGCGCAAGTTCCGCAACCTCACCTTGAAAGACATCCCGATCCCCGAAACGCTCTTCGACGACTGGAAAGGCCGCGCCACGCCAATCCGCACTACGGCCATGACGCTCCTCAAGCACATGCGCACGGGGATGGATCTCAAGCTCGCGGAATTTTTCTCCGAGGGCCACACCTTCGAGTTCGAGGGACGCGTCTATGAAGGGCGCAAAAACGCCGCCGGAAAGTTCGTGGACGACTGGCCCGAAGGCATGGACGACCGCGCCAAGACCGCGCTCAGCTACCTGCGCTACATGCAGGACTATCTCGCCTGCGTGCAGTCGGTGGACGACAGCGTCGGCGACATGGTCGCCTATCTCAAGGACAAGGGGCTGGACGAAAACACCGTGATCTTCTATACGTCCGACCAGGGCTTTTTCCTTGGCGACCACGGGCTTTACGACAAGCGTTTCATCATGGAAGAGACGCTCAAGATGCCGCTTATCGTCCGTTGCCCCGGGATTATCGAGCCTGGCAGCGAGAACGGCGAGCTCGTGAGCAATGTCGATTTCGCCGAGACCTTCCTTGACATCGCCGGCGCGGCCAAGCCCGCGCCGATGCAGGGCAAGAGCTTTCTGCCGCTTCTGGAGGGCGGCAAGGGCGAGCATCGCGACGCCTGCTACGCGCGCTACTATGTGGAGGGCGGCGAGCACCAGACCGCCGCTTGGTACGGGCTCAAGACGAAGACCGACAAACTTTGCTTCTACTACAAGCGCGGCGAGTGGGAATACTTCGATACGGTCAAAGACCCAGAAGAACTCCACAACGGCTATTCCGATCCCGAATACCAGGAGCGCATCGCCGCGCTCAAGCGCCGCCTTCAGGAGCTTCGCGAAGAACTGGGCGATACCGACCAATTCCAGGACGCCCACGAATATTGGCTTTGATGCCGCCTTTTTCGCTGCTCGTCAAGCCGGCCGGAGCCGACTGCAATCTCGGTTGCAGATATTGCTTTTACCGCGAAAAGGCGGCGCTTTATCCGCAAACTCCGCATCCGCGGATGACGGAAAAGACGCTTCGCGAACTTCTGCGCCGCTATCCTGTGGGCTCGATTGCGTTCCAGGGCGGCGAACCAACCTTGATGGGCGAGGCATTCTACCGCCGGGCGGCGGAAATCGCCGCCGGCGGAATCGATTTCTCGATCCAGACCAACGGCACGCTGATTACGCCGTCCTTCGCGGAATTTTTGGCCGAAGACGACTGGCTTGTCGGGCTTTCCATCGATGGACCAGAACCGCTGCACGATCGCTATCGCGAGCAATTCGCCGCCGTGCGGCGCGGATACGACCGCCTCATGGCAGCGGGCGCGAAAACCAACACCATGACGCTCGTCTCCAAGGCGAATATCGGCCATGCGGAAGAGGTCTACCGCTTTTTACGCGACGAACTTGGCAGCAAGAATCAGCAATATATCGAATGCACCGCCCCCGCGCCTTATGCGATAAGCGGCGAAGAGTGGGGGGAATTCCTGTGCCGGCTCTTCGATGCCTGGTTCTTCGACGGCGATACGCATCGGATAAGCATCCGGCTTTTCGATTCCATTATTTCGAAACTCGTTTTCGGCACGCCTCAAGTCTGTCAATTTGCCGCCGATTGCCGCAATTATCTCGTAGTCGAGTGGAATGGCGATGTCTATCCGTGCGATTTTCACGTGGAAAAGGCGTGGAAACTTGGCAATATCCATGAAAATTCGCTTGAAGAGCTTTGGGAGAGTGCTAAAATGCGCGATTTCGGGCTTCGCAAGCAAGATTGGCCGGAGCAGTGCGGCAAGTGTGAATATCTCGCATTTTGCATGGGCGATTGTCCGCGAAACCGTCCGACGCATTCGGCGGGGCGTGCGCCGTCGGTCATGTGTTCGGGATACAAGCGGTTTTTTGCTTATGCGCTTCCCCGCCTGGAATCTCTTGCCGCCGGCATTTGACCACTGCTCCTAGTTCCTCATCCTCCACTTCGTAGTCCAGCCTCCTTTCCTTCGTAGTCAAGCCCCTTAGACTTGGTAGTCTAGCCTTCTCCACTTCGTAGTCCAGGGTTTTTTACTTGGCAGTCCGGCCATCTGGACTGCGAACTCCCTGTCAACGCAACGCGGGGTCGCCCTGCCATTGACAAAACAGGCGATTTTTGGTAAAATACCCGCCAACAGTTGACAAACTGCAGTCGGGTGAATTGTATACTGGAGCGGCAATAATGGCAAGAACCAAAAAAACTGGAAGCAAAATCCAAGATCCGGGAAAAGACGAATCGGCGAGTCCTAAGAAGCGCGGTCGCAAGCCAAAGGCGGTCGCGGCGGCCAATCAAGGCGTCGACGGGGACGAGGAGGATGCCCAGGACGACGAGGAGCAGATCCAGCAAGAGGTGCGCAATTTCGATGCCGACAAGCTCACCGACCAGATCAACAAGCAGGAAGCCAAGGGGCTTTTGAGCGGGTCTGAGGATGACTTGGGCGATGAAGACGATGGCGATTCCGGCGATGCGCAGGATTTGACGCCCGAAGACGACAATATTGCCGCCAAAATCCGCGAGCAGTCCGAGGAAGGCGAGGAAGTGCTGCCGGGGTCGGAGATGGGCGGGCTTTCGGTTCTCCGCGAAAAGGAGATGAACGATGTCGTTCGCGAAATCGTGTCGCGCAGCGAGCAGAACGGCGGCTTCGTCACCTACGAAGACCTGAACAAGATGTTCCCGCAGAATATTCTCGATTCGGTCCAGACCGAGCATTATCTGAAATTGCTGGAGATGCTCGGCGTGCATGTGATGCGCGAGGAAGACGTCAAGCAGTGGCAGGACAACAAGAATCAGCAGCTCAACGAGAAGGTGCGCCCGGAGATCGAAGATCCGATTCGCATGTATCTGCACCAGATGGGCAAGGTCGAGCTGCTCTCCCGCGAGCGGGAAGTGGAAATCTACGAGACGATCGACGAGGCGGAGACGAAGGCGCGCGACATTTTCAACCGCTTCCTCTTCGTGCCGGTGATGTACAACAACGTGTTGAACCGGCTGGAGGGCCAGATCGACCGGTTCGACCGCATTGTCAACGATGAGTACGAAGACGATCGCGAGAGCTACATTTCGATGATCCCGTCGTTCCGCAAGCGGCTCAAGGAGACCGAGCGCCGTCTGCGCGAAGCGAGCGGCAAATATCTTTCGCTGATCGGGCGGGAGAATGTGCCGACGGTGAAGATGCGCGGCGCGGAGACGTCGCTTGCGAACGCTCGCAAGGCGCTCCTGGATCTCTTTGGCGACATGAAGTTCAAGCAGAAGACCCTGGAACTTTTGTGCGCCGACGCCGATGAACAGTTCTATCTTCCCTATCGCCGCTACCGTGCGCAGCTTGCCGAGCTGCTCAAGACCAAGGCGAGCAAGCGCCGCGACCGCGAGGTCGAGGCGCTGCGCGAAAAGATGGCGGCGATGGAGTCGGAGTTCGGCATGCTGCCGGAGGATTTCGTGACGTCGTTCGCGGAGCTGCGCAAGATTCTCAAGCGCGGCCAGCAGGCGCGCACCACGATGGTCGAGGCCAACCTGCGCCTCGTCATCTCCATCGTCAAGAAGTACATGAACCGCGGTCTCAGCTTCCTCGACCTCATCCAGGAAGGCAACACGGGGCTGATGAAGGCGGTGGAGAAATTCGAATACAAGCGCGGCTACAAATTTTCGACCTACGCCACGTGGTGGATTCGCCAGGCGGCGAACCGTGCGATCGCCGACCAGGCGCGCACAATCCGCATCCCGGTGCACATGATCGAGAATATCAACCGCCTCATGCGTACGCAAAAGCGGCTGGTGCAGAAGCTTGGCCGCGAGGCGACCGAAGCCGAAATCGCCGCCGAGATGAATCTCACGCCGGACCAAATCCGCGCCATCCGCAAGATGTCCCAGCAACCGATCTCGCTCCAGCGCAAGGTCGGCGACAACGAGGATGCGAGCTATGGCGACTTTATCGCCGATGTCAACAGCGAAAATCCGTCGGAGGCGACGGAAGGGCACTTGCTGCGCGAGCGTCTGACCGAGATTCTTGGCACGCTCACCGAGCGCGAGAAGCAGGTGATTGATTTGCGTTTCGGCATTACCGCCGGGTATGCGCGCACGCTTGAAGAGGTGGGCAAGATCTTCAATGTCACGCGCGAGCGCATTCGCCAGATCGAGGCCAAGGCGTTGAGGAAACTCAAACACCCCAGCCGCATGAAGACTTTGATGGACTACCGCAGCCAGCAGGAAAATTGAGGCAGGTGCGGTTCAAGTCCGGAGAAAAGAGCAAACGGAAAACGAAGAAACAAGAGACGAAACAAGAGAAGAACAAGGAGAAGAAGAGAAAAATGGATACGACATGCATCAAGTCGCTGGCAATTGCCGCAGGTTGCGGTTTTGCCGCCGGAGTGGTACTTACGGCGTTGGTCTGTCGGCTCAAATGCCGCTACAAGGCTCATGGCGCCAAGGGCGGCGACCGCCGCCAGGGGCGCAAGCCTGAGCGCATTCAGAAGCTGCATCCCGCGCCGGCCGACGGTTCGGTGGAAATCTATGTGGGCAACCTCAGCTATGAAATGAACGACGAGCAGCTCAACAAGGAGTTTGCCGCGTTCGGTCAGGTCAATTCCGCGCGCATCATCGTCAACCGCTTCAACGGCCGGTCCAAGGGCTTCGGGTTCGTGCACATGCCCAATCGCGCCGAGGCCGAGGCCGCGATCAAGGCTCTCAACGACAAGGAGATCCTCGGCCGCAGGCTGAAGTGCAACGAAGCCAAGAATGTAGAGGCTTGAGATGGCCAAGGTTCTGGTTCCGCTCGCCAAGGGCTTTGAAGAAATCGAGGCGGTGACGATAATCGACGTTCTCCGCCGCGGCGGCGTAGACGTGACGACCGCCTCGATCTCCGCGCAGACGGAAGTCGAGGGCGCCCACGGCATGGTCGTCAGGGCCGATGCGCTGTTTGCCGAAGTCAAGGACATGGAGTATGACGCCATCGTCCTGCCCGGCGGCGGAGAAGGAACCGAGAACCTCATGAATTGCGACGCTCTTTGCCGCCGGTTGCAGGTGCAGAAGGAGGCGGGGCGTCTCAATTGTGCGATTTGCGCCGCGCCGACCGTGCTCGTCGAAGCGGGCGTCGTCGATCCCGGACTCCATGTGACCTGCTATCCCTCCGTGGCACCGGAGATGGACCGCCCGGTGGCGCCGGTCCAGGTCGTGTCCGACCACGATGTCATTACCGGTCAGGCGCCTGGTGCGGCGATGCTTTTTTCGCTCGTCGTCCTGCAGGCGCTCGCCGGCGAAGATGTTGCCGCCAAAGTGGCCGCAGGCATGGTCACCAGCGTTCTCGGATGATTTTCAGGGCGATTCTGCTCGCCGTAAGTTTTCTCTGGGCATACGATCCGGAGCATCCTGAAGAGCCTGTCACCCGTGCCATTCTGGAGCTTGCGCGCGAAGACAAGTCGATACGCCCCGTAAAGTGGGGCGGGCTGGTTTTGCCTGGAGCGGGAGGGCGCTCCACTTTCATGCTCGCTTTGGCCGGCGGCACCGCGCCGGACATTTACAAGGCCTGGTTCCACATCCTGCGCAACGACATCGAGCAGGGCTTCGTCTATCCGCTCGATGAATGGATCGACCCTGCGTCCGTCGATCCCGCCAAGTCGATTTGGGACAAAGTCCGCGTCAAGGACGGTCATGTCTGGGCTGTCACCACGCCCGGGATCCAATATTACGGCATCATCTACCGTCGCGACCTTGCCGCCGCCGCCGGACTCGACCCCGATTCGCCGCCGGAAACCTGGGATGGTTTCCGCGAGTGGTGCCGCAAGCTCAAAAAGCCCGGCATGCGTCCGTTCGCGATTGAAAACCGCCCTTGGGGATTTCTCCCCTGGGTGCAATCCGCAGGCGGCGATGTCGTGAACGAAGAAGGGACTGCCGCCACCTTCGATTCCCCGGCGGCGCTCGAAGCCGCCGCCTTCCTCCAGTCGCTCGTGCGCGAAGATCTGGTGCTTGGCTTTCCAACGCTTACGCAGGCCGATGAAATCAGCGAGCGCTTCGCGACAGGCGATATCGCCATGGTCTTCGGCGGCGAAACGCTGGTCAAACGCCTTTTGGAAGCGCAGAATTTTCCGGTCGAACTGATTGGCATGATGCCGTTTCCAGCCGCAAACGGAAATTTTCCGCGCGTCTTGCAGGCGCACAAGCATTTCTACGCCCTCAGCGAATCGCTCGGACGCAAACCCAAGGAAGAGCGCGACCTCGCCTTCAAGTGCCTCGAGCGCATGTGCGACGAATCGCTCGCCGACGAGGAGACCGGGCGCGCCATCCGCGAAGGCAGGGCGTTTTGGCTGGCCGACAATATCCGGCAAGGCTTGGCCGACGGCTCGATCAAGCCGGTGACCGAGCCGTGGGCCGGATTCTGGCAGGCGGCGTCGGATCTCGTGCAGCGTCGATTCTTGGGGATTCTGCTCTCCGATGCCGGCAAGACCTTCGATTTTGCCGCCGCGCTCAAAGCCATAAACGAAGACGCCAACCGCGGATTGATGTTCGATTCTGATTCTTCGCGCATCGATGCCGCAAGGCCTTACGCCCGCGTCATCCTCGGGGTCGTCTTGTGTTCGCTGCTCGTCATCGCCGCCATGGCATGGGGAACGGGGAACAGTTTGCGGACTTTGCGGACTTCGCGTGTGGTAAAAACAGAAAACAGGGAACTGGGAACGGGGAACAGGGAACGTTGCGGGTTTCTCTTTCTTTTTCCGGCGTGCGCCAGCATTTTGCTGTGGTCGTATTATCCGCTGGTGCGCGGTGCGCTCATGGCGTTTCAGGATTACCGCATCGTCGGCGATTCCACTTGGGCGGGACTCGACAATTTCATCCGCGTGGCGATCGATCCCAATTTCTGGTCGGCATGGGTCAGGACGCTCGAATATGTAGGCATCACGCTCGTCTTGGGCTTTCTTTCGCCGGTTTTCCTCGCGCTCATGCTTTGCGAGATTCCGAGGGGCAAGGTGTTTTTCCGTTTTCTCTACTTTCTTCCGCATTTGACTTCCGCGCTGGTGGTGACGCTGTTGTGGAAACTGATGTTCGACCCTACCGAAAGCGGGATACTGAACCAGATTGTCATGTCGCTGGGCTTTGAGCGTCAGTCGTGGCTTTTGGATCCTGCATTGGCGATGACCTGCTGCATTTTGCCGGGCGTATGGGCGGGCGCCGGCATCAGTTCGCTCATCTACGTCGCCGCGCTTTCGTCCATGCCGCAAGACTATTACGAGGCGGCGGCGATCGACGGCGCGGGGATTTTGGGGCGTTTTCGCCATGTCACCTTTCCGCAGCTTGCGCCGCTCATGGTGATCAATTTCGTCGGTGCGTTCATTGCCGCCTTTCAGGGAATTGGCAGCATATTCCTTTTGACCTTCGGCGGACCTGGCGACGCGACACAGGTTTTGTCGCTCCAGATCTGGAAGGAGGCCTACAACAATCTGCGTTTTTCGACCGCCACGACGATGGCGTGGTTTTTGGGCGTCGCGCTAATCGGCTTTGCGTATTTGCAGATCCGTTTTCTGCGCCGGGTGGAATTCCGCAAGGTGTGACAACTTCCGTGAAATTCCCTATTGACTTTTCCCGGATTAATATGATATAATATGCATCACTTTCTGGAATACGGGGTTGTGGCGCAATTGGTTAGCGCACTGGACTGTCGATCCGGGGGTTGCGGGTTCGAGCCCCGTCGACCCCGCCATTCTGAAAGAACGAGCCTTAGTTGCCTCGTGGTGTAATGGTAGCACCGCAGATTCTGATTCTGCTTGTTGGGGTTCGAGTCCCTGCGAGGCAACCATTCGAGATCCCCCGTTCAACGGTCACTGCTTTCTGTTTTTACCACACAGAGGCACAGAGTTGGTAGGCTTTTCAGTTCCCTGTTCCCCGCTTATTTTTGATTTTATGCTTCCCAAAACCGTGAAATTATAGTAAAATATGCGGTGCTAGTTTTGAAAGTCCAAAGAAAAATGACAATGGTTAGATTTGTTGCGGCGGCGGTTTTCGCCATGACATTCGCGGCGATAGCGCAAGGGATGGTAGTCAAAGTCGTGCCGGAGAGTTACACCTCGAAGGCGTGGACGATCCATACTTCCACAAATATGGAGCTTCGCGTGAGTTTTTGGCGTCCTGACGTGTTCCGCATTCAGGCGGGGCTCAAAATCTCGGACACGAATGAGACGGTGACGACGGAAATATCCGCCACTGGGCAATATGTGACGACGACGAATCGCGCCTACACGGTCGCGTATGAAGGCGAAAATTGCCTGCGCTTGGCATTTGGCGCAAGTTGCGCCTCGTGAAATGAGGAAATTTCCAAAGCCCGGCGAGTTGCTGGCGTTGCGAATTGATCGTGCGCGGCCGCTCTTCGACAAGTGGCTGCGGGACGATTCCATCGCGCAGCGCATCGCGGTATTGTCTTTCGCCCAGCACGCGGCCATGGCGCAGCAGTCGGGCTGGCTGCAAGCGCGCTGGCATGAGGATGGCGACCTCACCGTCGCGCAGTTTCTCGCTTACAATTCGGTCTGGGAAGTAAATCCCTTTGAAGTAGGGGCGCGTCGGCCAATGACCCGCAAGGAGTTTGCGGCTCTGCGCGAGCGGATTTTGCGCCTGCTCGATCTGCGCCGGCTTGTGCGCCGGCCTTTCATCGCGCTTTCCAACGGCGAGACGCGCCGCGTATTGCTGGCGCACGCTTTGCTCAAAAATCCGTCCATTCTCATCCTCGACGATCCGGCGGCAGGACTCGACCCCGTGCAGCGCGAGAAACTTAAAGGAATCATTGTCGCGCTTTGCCGCCGCGGCATGGCCGTCGCCATGAGCTATCGCCATCCCGACGAAGTTCCTGGCGCGAGGGAGAAGGAAGAAATTGCAATGGAGAAGGGAGAAGGTGTCGTCTCTGCTCCCTCGCCCCTTCCGCCGCCGCCATTAGTTGAAATCTCCAATCTGACGCTTTCGCTATGCGGGCGCAAATTGTTCGACGGCTTTTCGTGGACGGTGCGCGAGGGCGAGCGGTGGGTCTTGCGCGGTGCAAACGGCAGCGGGAAATCCACGCTGCTTTCGCTGGTGAGCGGCGACAATCCCTTTGCTTACGCATGCGACCTCAAGGTGTTTGGCTTGTCGCGCAGCGAGGGTGTGACGCTGGAGTCGGTTCGCCGACGCATTGGCATGGTGAGTGCGGAGATGCAGGCGTACGAGGGGCGGTGCGCGTCGGAGCTTTTGGATGAGGCGTTGGCAAAGGGACGCGATTTGCTCTTGCTGGACGAACCATTCATGAATATGCCGGTGCATGAGCGCGCGTCGGCCAAGCGCAAGATTTCTGCGTATTTGAAGCGCAATCCCAAGGCGGCGGCGATTCTCGTCTCGCACCGTGCCGACGACGTCCCCCCGTGCTTCAATCGCGTCCTTGAATTGTAATGTCCACTCTAAACGAAAGGAATGACACATGAACGGAAACTTCACTTATCACAACCCCACTAAGCTGCACTTTGGCGAAAAGGCGATGGATGCGCTTGCCGGGGAGCTTAAGAATTTCGGGCCGGTCGTGCAGCTCAGCTATGGCGGCGGTTCGATCAAGCGGAACGGCATCTACGACCAGGTTGTGGCGGCGCTCAAGGCGGCGGGGAAGACGATCGTCGACGACGGCGGCGTAATGCCCAATCCCACGCTGGAGCGAATGCTCGAAGGCGCGGCGCGCGCGAAGGCGAACAATGTAGACCTCATCCTCGCTGTCGGCGGCGGTTCCACCATCGACTACGCAAAGGCCGTCAGCGTTTCGGCATGGTGCGACGAAGATCCGTGGGAGAAGTACTATGTGCGCTTCGAGGAACCGGCATGCCGCATAATTCCCGTCGGAAGCGTTCTCACGATGGTGGGAACCGGCAGCGAGATGAATGGCGGCAGCGTCATCAGCAACCACAAGGCCAACCTCAAGGTCGGCAAGGTCTTCAATCCTGCGGTGTACCCGAAATTTGCGATTCTCAATCCGCGCTTCACATTCTCCGTACCGCGCCGGCAGATGGTCGCCGGTTTCTTCGACATCATGAGCCACATCCTCGAGCAGTATTTCAGCGGTACCGACGACAATACGAGCGATTACATCGCCGAGGGGCTGATGCGCTCGCTTATCGTCTCGTCCCGTGCCGCCGTCAGGAATCCAGAGGACTATGAAGCCCGCTCGAACATCATGTGGACGGCGACCTGGGCGCTCAATACGCTTATTGCCATGGGCAAAACGACGGACTGGGAGGTGCACATGATCGGCCACGCAGTGGGCACCTATACCGACGCTACGCACGGCATGACGCTTTCGGCGGTGTCGCTTCCGTATTACCGGCTTATCAAGCCGTTCGGACTCAAGAAGTTCGCCCGTTTTGCGGTCAACGTCTGGGGCATTTCGCCCGACGGCAAGGACGACGGACGGCTTGCCGACGAAGGGCTTGCCGCACTGGAGGCGTGGATGCGCGAGATTGGCGTTGCGATGAAAATTACCGAACTTGGCGCGACCGAGGAGATGATTCCAAGAATTGCCGATGCTACATTCCTGCTGGACGGCGGCTACAAGCAACTCACCCGCGACGAGGTAATCTCAATCCTCCGCGAAAGTTTGTAACTCTATCGCGTCGCGTCGCGAGTTGCTTGTTCATCTTTACATATTATGTAAAAGAGCACCTTAGACTACGAAGTCCGGCATGCTCGACTAGGAAGTCCATTGCCTTGGACTGCGAAGTCCAGATCCTTGGACTGCGAAGTCCGGCATGCTAGACTAGGAAGTCCATTGCCTTGGACTGCGAAGTTCAGCATCGTGATTTTTGTCTCACGCGTCCTCCCTCTACTTGCCTTTCACGGCGATTTTTGGTATAATACAAGAATATTTTGGGAGAACAGAAATGTGGGATTATTCCGAGAAAATGATGGACCATTTCCGCAATCCGCGGAATGTCGGGAAGATCGAAAATCCCGACGGTGAAGCGACGGTCGGGTCGCTGGCGTGCGGCGACGCCTTGAAGTTCCAGTTTCGCCTCGGCGAGGACGGGCGCATTGCCGAAGCGAAGTTCCAGACTTTCGGCTGCGCGAGCGCCATTGCAAGCTCTTCCGCGCTGACCGAAATGGTGATCGGCAAGACGCTCGACGAGGCGGCGAAGATCACCAATCAGGAAATCGCCGATTATCTCGGCGGTCTGCCGCCGCAGAAAATGCACTGCAGCGTGATGGGGCGCGAGGCCATGGAGGCGGCGATCAAAAACTACCGCACCGGCGAAAACCAGGACAGGAATCTCGAAGAGACGATCCTGTGCTCCTGCTACAATGTGAGCGAAAATGAAGTGCGGCGCGTAATCACCGAGAATTCGCTCACGACGGTGGAGGAAGTGACGAACTACACGAAAGCCGGCGGCGGCTGCGGGCGCTGCATCCCCAAGATCCAGGCGATTCTCGACGAAATCAACGGGAAATAGAGGATTTATGAAGAAAATCGGCTTCGATAACGAAAAATACCTCGCCGAGCAAAGCGAGTATATCCGACAGCGGGCGGCGAAATACGGCAAGCTTTATCTGGAATTCGGCGGCAAACTGATGAACGACTTCCATGCCGCAAGGTGCCTGCCGGGCTACGATCCCAACGTCAAACTCCGGCTTTTGCAGAGCCTCAAGGATCAGGCCGAAATCATCCTCTGCATCTTTTCCGGCGACATCGAGCGCAAGAAAATGCGCGCGGACTTCGGGATCAGCTACGATGCCGACGCGATGAAGCTGATTGACGACCTCACGGGCTTGGGGATTTCCGTCGCGGGCGTGGTCATCACGCGCTACCAGGATCAGCCGGGCGTCAAGGCGTTCCGCGCGAAGCTTGAAGCGCAGGGCGTCAAGGTCTATCTCCACTACAAAACCGAGGGCTATCCCGCGAATGTGGAAAAGATCGTCTCGGAGCAGGGATACGGGCGGAACGAATTTGTGGAGACCACGAAGCCGATCGTGGTCGTGACAGCGCCCGGTCCGGGGTCGGGCAAGTTCGCGACCTGCCTTGCCCAGATCTACCACGAATACCGGATGGGCAGGATGGCGGGCTACTCGAAGTTCGAGAGTTTCCCGGTGTGGAATCTGCCCTTGAAGCATCCGCTCAACGTGGCATACGAAGCGGCGACGATTGATTTGAACGATGTGAATCTCATCGATCCCTACCACAAGGCGGCGTATGGCGTGGAGACGGTGAACTACAACCGCGACGTGGATGCGTATCCGCTGTTGAAGGCGATCTGGGAGAAGATGACCAATGGCGAATGTCCGTACAAGTCGCCAACCGACATGGGCGTGAACCGGATCGGGTTCGGGATTGTCGACGACGAGACGGTGCGGTATGCGTCCAAGCAGGAGATCGTGCGCCGGTTCCTGCGGTACCAGTGCCAGTTTGCGGAGGGCACCTGCGACCGCGCGAGCGTGGAGCGCGCGAACGAACTGATGGTATCGATGGGGCTTGTCCCCGAGGATCGTCCGGTCGTGCAGGCGGCGCGCAAATGCGCGGAGGAGGCGCGTCAGGCCGGCAAGGGCAAGACCGGCGGCGTCGTTTCCGGCGCGGCGATCGAGCTCGACGACGGCACGATCGTCACCGGCAGGAATTCCGATTCCCTCCATGCGGCTTCGGCGATGGTGCTCAACGCCATCAAGCAGCTCAGCGGCATTCCCGCGCAGATTCCCTTGATCGCGCCGAACGTGGTGCAGTCGGTCCGGCACATGAAGGAAGACATTCTGCGCGGCGCTTCGGCATCGCTCAACCTCGACGAAGCGCTCATCGGGCTGGCGATTTCCGCGGCGTCGAATCCGGCGGCGCAGATCGCGATGGAGAAGCTGAACGCTCTGGCGGGCTGCGAGGTGCACATGACGCACATCGTGACGCCCGGCGACCAGGCGGGCTTGCGGCGTCTCGGATGCCGGTTCACGTCCGATCCCTACTTTGCGACTTCCGGGCTTTTCCACGGAGAGAACTAGACTTTGGCGCAGAACGAACTCTTGGCCGGGGATTACAAGGTGACGCTCGACGTGTTCGAGGGTCCATTGGATCTGCTTTTGTATCTGATCCGGCGCGAGGAGCTGGACATCTACGACATCCCGATCGAGTTCGTGACCGCCGAGTACATGAAGTTCATCAAGGAGGCGCGCGAGCTCAATCTCGATATCGCCGGCGAATTCGTGGTGATGGCGGCCACGCTTATGGTGATCAAGAGCCGGATGCTTTTGCCGGTCGACCGCCGCCGCGCCGAAAGCGGCGAGGACGAAGAGTGGACGGATCCCCGCCTCGACCTCGTGCGCCAGCTTGTCGAGTACAAGAAATTCAAGGACGCGGCGCTGCGGCTCGAACGCATGGAAGCGCTCAGGCAGAACGCCTTCGATTACGGCGGCGGCAGACCGAAGTTCGAGAAGACGGCGGCGGACGCCCGCGGCGCGTTGAAGAATCTCGATCTCTACGACCTCTTGACGGCGTTCCAGGAGGTGGTCGCGCGGGCGAACGAATTGCCGCAGGAGGAATTGAAGGGCATTCGCTATTCCGTGCCCGACAAGATGGACATGGTGCTCGAACGCGCACGCAGCGCCGGTCGGCTGGCGTTTACTTCGCTCTTCGCGCCGGACGCGGCCAAGGGCGAAATCATCGTGACCTTTCTCGCGCTTCTGGAGCTGCTGCGCCAGCATCGCGTGATCATCTACCAGAATGCCGCCTTCCACGAAATAACGATTCTTCCTTCGCAAGAGGAAGATGCGGACAAACCTTTGGAGAAACCCGACGATTATGAGTGACGAAACGAAAATTCCCTTGCCGGGTTCGCTGCAGGAGATAGTTGGCGCGCTTTTGTTTGCGAGCGAGACGCCGCTCACCGCAGGCGAGATCCGCGAATCGATCAGGTCGCTGGAGATGGAGGAAGGCGACAACGCGGAGATCTTCGGCGTCTACAAAAGCTGCACGTCGCGCGAGGTGGACGAGGCGATCAAAGGCGTGGGCAAGGCGCTTGAGGTCGCCCGGTGCGGATTCTCGCTCGTGTGCACCGCCGGTGCATACCGCATCCAGTCGGTTCCGAGCTGCGGCCGGTATGTCAGGGCGATGCTCAAGATGGACCGCCCCAGCCGTCTGGGACGCGCATCGCTGGAGACGCTCGCCATCATCGCCTACCGCCAGCCGATCACCAAAAGCGAGATCGAGCAAATCCGCGGCGTGGACGTCACGGCGAACATCAAGACCTTGATGGAGATGGAGATAATCCGGCTCGTGGGCAAGAGCGAACTTCCCGGCCATCCGTTTTTGTACGGCACGACGCCGTTCTTCCTCGAACACTTCGGCCTCGCGAATCTGCAGGAATTGAACGAGCTCGACCCCACGCTGCAACGCTCGAATCCGCGGCTCAAGGCCGCGTCGTACAAGCGCCCCGGCAAGACGGAACTGGAAATCGCCGCCGAAGAAGCCGCCAAGGCGGAAGCGGCGGAGGCCGCGCAACCTGAAGGCGAAAGCGCGGAAGCGGCGGCGGAAACGGCGAAACCTGAAGTTGAAAGCGCGGCGGCCGCGATCCAGGAAGACGATTTCTTCATCGACGACACGCCGGACGAGTTCGACGACGAAGACGACAATGAATTTGAAGACGACGAGGAGGAGTGAAATGAGACTTGCGTTTTTTGCGATGATGTCGGCGGCGGCAATGCTGGCCGGATGCGACGGCGACCGGCGCCAGGCGATCGTGAGCGACCGCGACAATGCGGCATTCCGCAGCGCGATGGCGGATTATCAGGCCGGACGGCTCGATGCGGCGGCGGCGGGTTTCGAGAAAGTGATCGCGCACTCGCCGATGAACGCCACGGCGCGTTTCCAGCTCGCGAGCCTCCAGCACGACCATCAGCATAAATACCTGGAGGCGATCGCCAACTACCGCATCTACGCGGAGATCGCCCCCAAGAGCGACAAGAGCGCCATCGCAATCGAACGCGCCAAGCTTTGCGAGGAGCAGTTCAAGACGAAGATGGAGCGCGACATCCGCAACAGCGAGAACGCCGGCATGGTCGCAGATTTGAAGCGCCAGCAGGAGCGCATCGTGGAGCTTGAGCGCGAAAAGGCGCGGCTGGAAGCGGAGGTCGCGACCCGCGACCGGAATATCGCCGCGCTCCAGCTCGAGACCGAGCGCGTGCGGCGGCTCGTCGGGTCGATTGGTGCGGACGAGGAGACGGCGCGTCCGGTGGATGTTGCCGATGTGAAGAAGCTCCTTGACGAAGAGGAGGACGACGAGGACCGCATCAAATTCTCCAAGGACGTGGCGCTCTTGCTGAGCGAAGAGCCCGAGGAATCGATGACGCCGCCGATACAAGTCGCGGAGAAGGAGAAGAAAGAGAAAGAGCCCGGGCCCGAGCCGCTCGCGCCGCTTCCCGAAACCTACACCGTGCAGGAGGGCGATACGCTCTACAAGATCGCGAAGGATTTCTACGGCACGGTGGGCGCGTGGAAGCAGATCCGCGAGGCCAACAAAGACAAGATCTCCACCGACGGGCGCATCCGCGCCGGACAGGTCATCAAACTGCCGCCGAGATGACGCACGATTTCTTTCTGAAGCCCGGACACGCCTACACGGCCGACAAGCTGCCGTGGAAGATGGTGCTCATCGAAAACCGTCTGGTGCGCTATATCGCCGGCGGCGGCATGATGGCGTTCGGGCGGACGCTTGAGCAGGATAAGCGCGAACGGCGGCAGAACCGCTTTCTCGCCTGGACCGGGGCGATAACCGCAATCTATCTAATATTGATGTTCATATGAAAAACACGACTAATAAAATCTTGCTGGGCGCATTGTGTCTGGCGCCGGTTTTCGCGTTCGCCCAAGGCACGGCGCGCGATGCGTTCATCCGCCAGCAGGCGATGGCCGAACTCCAGCGGGTGACGAGCCAGATCGACATGATCCAAGGCAACTACGACGCCTTGGAGCGCCGCGTGGAGAAGCTCGAGCGCGGCGGCGGCGAGGCCGAGCAGCTTCGCGCGGAAATCCGCTCGCTCAACGCCAAGATCGACGAGCTCAAGCGCCAGCTCCGGTCGCAGCGCGAGGAAATCGTGAAGGAGCTTTCCGGCAAGATGGCGCAGGTGATCAAGGAATCCGCGCCGCCGCCCAGGCCCAAACCGCAGACGCAGACGGTCGTGTCGGGTCCGTATATCGAGTACGAGGTGGAGAAGGGCGACAACCTCTATCTCATCGCACGCGCCTACAACACGACGATCGCGAAGATCAAGGCGATGAATCCCGGACTTAATCCCAATGCCCTGAAGTTGGGGCAGAAAATCAAAGTTCCCAAGGAGTGAGCGGCATGAAGATTCTGGTTGTAGGGTCGGGCGGCAGGGAGCATGCGATTGCGTGGCGCCTTTCGAAGGACGAGGGCGGGCGCGAGATTTATTGTGCGCCGGGGAATGCGGGCACGGCGGCGGTGGCGACGAACCTCGCGATCGGCGCGGAGGATATCGATGGCATTGCCGCCTGGGCGGCGGCGAACAAGCCCGACCTCGTGGTCGTAGGCCCGGAGGCTCCGCTCGTGAAGGGGCTGGTCGACCGCCTTGAGGCGGCGGGGATTCTCGCCTTCGGTCCGGTGGCCGCAGGGGCTAGGATGGAAGGCTCCAAGCGTTTCGCGAAGGAAGTCATGGACGCGGCCGGCGTGCCGACCGGCAAGGCGGAGGTCTTCACCGATCCCGCGAAGGCCAAGGCGGCGCTTGCGGCGTATGGTCTGCCCGTCGTCGTCAAGGCGGACGGCCTCGCGGCCGGCAAGGGCGTGATCGTGGCCGAGACGCTCGCGCAGGCCGAGGCGGCGATCGACGACATGCTCGTCGCGAACAAGTTCGGCGCGGCGGGCGCGGAAGTCCTGATCGAAGAATTCCTCGACGGCGAAGAGTGCTCGATCCTCGCCATGGTCGACGGCGAAAACGCCGTGCTGCTGCCGTCTTCCCAGGATCACAAGCGCGTGTTCGACGGCGACAAGGGCCCGAACACCGGCGGCATGGGGGCGTATTCGCCCGCGCCGGTGGTGACGGCGGACACGCTTCCTTTCATCAAGGAGCAGATCATCCTCCCGGTGGTGCGCGAACTCAAGCGGCGCGGCATCGTCTACAAGGGGATTCTCTACGCCGGGCTGATGGTCACGCCCGAAGGCGGCAGGATCGCAAAGTCCGGCAGCAGGATAAATGTCGTCGAATTCAACGCGCGCTTCGGCGATCCGGAGACCGAAGCCGTGCTGCCGCGCCTCGGCGGCGATTTTGCGTCGGCGCTAGTCCATGCGGCGCAGGGCTGCCTCAAGGAGGAAGATATCGTCGTCAAGCCCGAAGCGGCCGCGACCGTCATCATCGCGTCCGGCGGCTATCCCGGAAGCTACGCGAAGGGCAAGGAGATTTCCGGCCTTGACGGACACGGCGGGGACGCGATCGTCTTCCACTGCGGCACGAAGGCGGAGGGCGGCAGAGTCCTGACGAGCGGCGGGCGGGTGCTCTCGGTCACCGCCCTCGGCGGCACTTTGCGCGAAGCGGTGGACAAGGCTTATGCGCGCGTCGCGGAGATCGGTTTCGAGGGTGCGTTCTACCGCAAGGATATCGCGCACCGGGCGCTCGCAAGATGAGATTCTGCTCGTTAGCCAGCGGCAGCAAGGGCAATGCGTATCTGGTCGACGATGCTGGCGAGCTTATCCTGATCGACTGCGGAATCGGCCCCAGGACCCTGAAAACGCAGATGGCGCTGGCGGGCGTGGCGATCGACGACATCACCGCAGTGCTGATCACCCACGAACACAGCGATCATGTGGCGGGGCTTGCCGCCTTCCAGCGTTTCGCCCCCGATGTCCCCGTCTTCATGAATTTTTCCACCGCCGACGCCGTCTGCGCATTATACCCGGACGTCTGCGATGAAATGATAGTGGCGTTCGAAAACGACAGCCGGTTTCCGGTGGGGGATCTCAAGGTGCGGGCGATTGAAACCTCTCACGATGTTTCCGATCCCGTTGGTTATTTTGTCGAAGGCCCTGGCGGCTCGTATTTCCACATCACCGACACCGGCGAACCCACGGTCGAGATGGAGGAATATTTCGACATGGCGGATGTTGCGACATTGGAGAGCAACCACGATCTCGCCATGCTGCGCTCCAGCGGCAGGCCGTATCATGTCGTGCGCCGCATCGAGGGCCCTTGCGGCCATCTCTCCAACGATCAGGCGGCGGATTTCGTCGCCTCCTGCGCCGTGCCGCGGCTAAAGCATCTCGCGCTTGCGCACCTTTCGCAGGATTGCAACTCGCCGCATCTCGCGCTCGAGACGGTGGCGAAGGGGCTTGCGTGCGCCGGATGCGGCCAGACGAAACTGACGGCATTCTCCCAGCACCGGGTCAGCGATTGGATCTATGCTTGATTTCAGGAACATCAGCGTCCACTACGGACACCAGGACGTGCTTGCGGACGTGACGTTCCGCGTGAACGCCGGCGACCGCGTTGGCGTCGTGGGGCCGAACGGATCCGGGAAATCCACGCTCTTTAAAATCGTCCTCGGGGAGCTTGGCACCGACAAGGGCGAGGTGATTATCGAAGGCTCGCCGCGCATCGGCTGGACGCGCCAGAACCCCGAGCCGGATTCCGAAAGCGAAACGCTGCTCGAATACGCGCTTCGCGGCATCCCCGGCCTCTCCGAAATGGAAGCGGAAATGGCGGAACTCGAAGGCGACCTTCAAGACCCCGCGAAGATGAAGCGCTACGGCGAACTGCAAACCGCCTTCGAGCATCTCGGCGGATACGACATCGAAACTCGCGTCAAGGTCGCGCTGGGCGGACTGGGATTCGCGACCGATGAATTCTCCAAACCTTTCAAATCGTTCTCCGGCGGCTGGAGAATGCGCGCCGAGCTTTCGCGCGTGCTGGCGTCGAAGCCCGATTTGCTGCTTCTCGACGAGCCGAGCAACTACCTCGATCTCCCTGCGGTCGATTGGCTGCAGAAATTCCTCAAGGCCTACGACGGCACGCTGATGCTGATTTCCCACGACCGCTACCTTTTGCGGACGCTCACCAATATCATCGTGGAGGTCGACGCCGGCACCGCCACGCGCTACGAGGGAAACCTCGATTACTACCTCACCGAGCGCGAAGTGCGCTATGAGCATCTGAAGGCGGCGAAGGAAAATCAGGATCACCACCGCGAACAGCTCCAGCGGTTCGTCGACCGTTTCCGCGCCCAGGCGACGAAAGCCGCGCAGGCGCAGAGCCGCCAGAAGCTGATCGACAAGATCGACGAGGCGCGGATCGTCCTGCCCAAACGCTATACGCAGTCCGGCAGGCTCCGGCTCGCGCCGCCGCCCCCGAGCGGCGTCGAGATGTTCCGCTGCGAGGATCTCGTCTTTTCCTACGACGGCAAGCGCAACATCCTCGACGGCGTCACCTTCAACATCTCCCGCGGCGACAAGGTTGCGCTGATCGGCTACAACGGCCTCGGCAAGACGACGCTCATGCGCATCATCGCCGGGACGCGCGCGCCGACCGGCGGCAAAGCGGTCTTGGGGCACAACGTGGTGCCGGGGTATCTGAGCCAGGAGTTCGCCGAAACGATTCCGCCGGACGTCACCGTCTACCGCAATGCGAAGAACGTCTGGGATGCCGCCGGCGGCGGACCGGAAAAGAATTTCCGCAATCAGCTAGGGGCGTTCGGGTTCGACGAGAACGACGTGGAAAAACCCGCTGGCGTCCTCTCCGGCGGCGAAAAGATCCGCCTCGCGTTCCTGCGGCTTTTCCTCGCCGCCCCCAACTTTCTGCTGCTCGACGAGCCTACGACCCACCTCGATCTCGACGGCCGCAGGCTTTTGCAGGACGCGCTCAAGAAATACACGGGCACGATCCTCCTCGTCTCGCACGACATCGAATTCGTGCGCGAGGTGGCGACCAGCGTCCTCGAAATCTCCCGCGACGGCATCCGCCAGTACCCCGGCGGCTACGATTATTATATGGAGAAGAAGCGGGAAGCGGGCGGCGGAAACAAGGAACAGGGAGCCGCCAAGGCGGCCTCGGCGAAACCGGTGCAGTCCCCAAGCCCCGGTCCGGCTTGCGATCCCAAGGAACTTCGCCGCCAACGCGCCGCCGAGCGCGCCAAAATCGCCCCCAAGGTAAAGGAGCTTAAATCCACCATGGAGCGCTGCGAGAAGAAAATCGACGAGCTTCAGCAAAAACTCGATGCGGCCAGCAAGGAACTCTTCGAGCCTAAACCCACCACCGATTTCGCCGCCGTGAACCGCGAAGTGCGCACTTTGCAGTTCGAAATCGAGCGCTACACCGCCGACTGGGAAGCCGCCGGAACCGAACTTGAGTCCCTCCAGAATTAAAGGTATGACCTTTGCAGTAGAAAGGTATGACCTTCTTGGGTAAAAGGTCATACCTTTTAGGGTAAAAGGTCATACCTTTTAGGG
>DFFF01000026.1:20119-46529 GCA_002369235.1 Verrucomicrobia bacterium UBA3783 | reverse complement strand
ACCTTTTACCGGCGGCGTTATCAGGCTTGACTTTACTGCGTCGAAATGATATAATATGGGCATATTAAACCAAAGATAAGGAGGAATTATGCAACTGGAGTTTAAATTGCTTAAGGGCAAGGGCAAGGGTGGTGTGCAGAAATACCGTCCCAGCACCTTGCACAACGGCCTTTACGAGACCGAACAGGTTTTGGAGGAAGCGATAAAGTATAGTGGACTTTCGACTTCGCCGGAGGTTTGCAAGTCGGTGGTCGCGGCGGTTTTGAACTCGATGATTTCGAATACGCTCAAAGACGGCATTACGCGCAGGTTCGACAATCTTTTCGAGATTCAGCTTGATGTCAATGGGTCGTTCGATGCCGAGGATGAGCCGTTTGATTCCAAACGCCACAGCGTGAAGGTGAATATCCGTGCGCTTCAGGGGCTGAAGAAGAAGCTCAAGGGCGTCGTGCCGGTCAATGTGAAGCGCCGGCCGGTTCCGCATATCGGCAACATCACGAGCACTGGCGCACCGGGCGAGAACAAGGTCAAGAAGGGCGAGACGATTATCATCGAGGGCGAGCGGCTTTCCGCGTCCGGGAAGGCGCAGGTGGCGATTTTCTACATGAATGGCGGCAACGAGCCGTGTTCGACAACCTGCGACGCGAATATCGTGAGTACCGGCGGCGTGGAGCGGTGCGAAATCCCGTGGCCCGCAGGGCTTGACTCGATTGCGCCGTTCTACGGCGAGCGCACGATCAAGGTGGAGTGGCGGTATGTTCCGGTCTGGAGCGAAACCGGCGCCTGGCGCACCGTCCAATACGGCCACAAGGTTGAAATCGTCGAGTAGCCGCAATGGGGCGACTGCCGGGCTTTGATTACAAGCGGCCGTTCTTCTACATGGTCACGCTCAAGCGCGCCGCCGGCGGCAAGGTGGCGTTTTGCGCCGTTTCCGACGATGGGCGGGTGGTGGCAAACGACACCACGGCGGCGTTTGAGCGGGTGATTCGCGGCTTTCATGAAACCTGGTATTGCATTGAGCCTATCCGCTACTATGTGATCATGCCGGATCATCTTCACCTTATCATAAAGATGCGCGATATTGAAAAGCGCGTCTCGCTGGCGGTGGTGGCAAGGCAGCTGTTGAAGGCGCTGGAGCGGAGCGTGGCGGGGGCGGTTGCGCCGGAGGCGCAACCGCAAAACCTCCCGCCGCCGGTTTTGCAGGGTTCGCCGGTTTTGAAAGGTTCGCTCCACGAGCCTCCTTCCCCGCTCTTTGAGCATGAGTGGCATGACTGGATAATCAAGAAGGAGGGGCAGCTTGCGGCCTTTCGCAAGTATATTCTTGAGAACCCGCCGCGCTATGCGCTCAGGCGGGCCAATCGCCGGTTTTTCACCAAGGCGCGGCAAATCGTTTTTCGCGGCGTGCGCTACTGGGCATACGGCAACGAGGCGTTGCTGGACTTGCCGGTGATTGTGGCGATCAAGGGCCACCGGCGGCCGTTGGAATGTTGCGCCGGAGGCGCAACTGCAAAACCAGGTTTTGCAGGCCATCCGCCGGATTTTGCCGCCATGCCCGCGCCAGGTTTTGCAGGCCATCCGCCGGATGTTGCCAAATGTTGCGGCGGAGACGCAACTGCAAAACCAGGTTTTGCCGGTTTTGCAGGGCTTGCTCCGCAAGCCGGAGCGGCTGCGAGCGCTGGCGCGATGATGGCGGCGGCGGCGCGGATAGGACCGGGCGGGGCGGGGCTTTCCACCTTCCTCTCGCCGCTTGAAAAGGAGGCGGGCAACGCCATTATCAAGGCCGGCGGGGCGTTGATCGTGCTTTCCATGCAGGGCTTTGGCGAACGCTGGCATCCCACGGAAAAGCAGGAGCGGCTTTGCGCCGCCGGGCGCATGCTCTACCTCTCCCCCTACGCGCCGCAGGCGGCGAAACTCGACAAGCGCGAAATGCACATCCGCGCACATGCGCTAGTCGATTGGGCGCTCGAAAATTCGCATTGCCGTCTGGAGGCCTGGCCGTGAAAACCGCGCCGCGCCGCCCCAAGGCGCAAAAAGCAGTTGACTTATGCGGAAATTTATGGTATCATATCTGACAGTAGTATGCGGAATTTCACCTTCAATATGCGTGAGAAAGCCGTGTTAGCGCTGTTTTTGGCCGTGGTTGGCGTGTCGCTGACCACGGCAGGAGCGTCGTATTCACAGCTCGGGAGCGATCGCGTACTTCTCGCGAACGACGACAAGAGCTCCTTGTGCAGCGTCAGCGGGCAGGGCTGCGACAGCGACGCATGGACGCGCGTGAACGAGGACGAGGTCGAGGATGCAGACTACAATCTCACGCCCGGAACGGAATTTTATTTCAATCCCTCCGGCGCTGAAAATCCCTGGCACTTGAAGAACGTGCGCCTGGGCAACACGTTCAACGTGAACGGCACGGCGCTTGGCGCGGGTTCAAACTATCTGCCGTGGAACAACGGCACCGCGCTGACGGCCACCAACTCCACCGCCCGCGCCCGCACCCAGCGCGACGCCGGGCAGATCGTGATGATCAATACCGACGATCCCGAGGATCGTCCGCGCATCGTCTCGCCGCTGTATGAAGCCGGCATCGGCCGCATTTATTTCGACGCGGTGAACTTCACCGCAGATACTCCCAACTACATCGCGCTCTACGTCTCCACGAACGAGACTTCCGAGGCGGATGCCGACTGGCAGCGCGCGCTCGTGGATGTCGTGGCGGTAACGAACGGGGCGGTGGATGTGGAAGCGTCGCAAGTGGCGCTGGACGACAATATCGTGCTTGCGATGACGGCGGGCGGGGCGACGAACAACTTCTACCGCATCATGCTCAACGACCCCCGGTTCGTGAACTACCGCGGTCCGGCGCGGTTCAAGATCGAGCGCAACGACCATGACGGCGAAGGGCTGGAAACCTCCGGCATGGTGATAGTGGACAATGTAATCTGCTCGTATCCGGCGGGGACGGCGAATCTCGTGCCGGGCGGCACTTTCGAAAGCGACCTTGCCGGCGAACAGGTCATAGGCTGGTCGGGGACGTTCCGCGACATGCCGATGCCGCATTTCGGCGCGACCGGACTCGTGCCGGTGGCGACGGTGGAGCGCATCGTGCCCGACGGCGTCCCGGGCGACGTGACGGTTTCCGACGCGAAATTCCACTATCGCTGGCGCTATCTCGCCCAGAAGCTCATCGGCGGCGAGGTGGAGCTTGAGGCGAGCTCGATCACGGCGACGAGCTCCCAGGCCAAACTTTCGGGCGCGACGCTCGAAATCCCGGCGGTCGATTCCACCTTTACCAACCGGGCGGTCAGGATGAGCGCGATCGTCCTCGGCAACACTTCCTATCTCACCGCCGGCGTCGTGCAGTATATAGAGGTTGACGGAAAGCGCTCCAAGCGGCTCAACGGCGATGGCGTCTATTCCAGCCTCGGCAAGCATCCTGACGGCTCGTGGGCGCTCCGCTACGAGTTCGATCCAGTGCTGGAGGTGCGCACCGGAAAGCGATACGACATCAAGTTCCTCGATCAATACGGCACGGAAATCTCCGAGGCGGCGAACATGCGCGTCGTCCAGCCGGCGGCGCTGTCCGATTCTTCGCTGGTGTACGCCGTGCGCGTCCGGGACGCGGATCTCGCCAAGTTCGGCAACAAGAACTACACCCATCTGCTTGCGAAGGTCGAGGGCGTGCATGACGGCGGATTCCTGTCCGTGCCCATGACCGAGACCGACGGCGAACTCGCGGGCGAGGCGATCGACGATTCCTGCTCCGCCCTGCCGGGCGATATCGAATACTACTATACGGCCACCGTGGACGCTCCCTACTACCGCTATGTGGACTTCACGGGGCTGGATGTGGAGTGGCTGAGCGAAGATTTCGAGCGCCTCTCCACGATGCTCGCGCGCCGGTCGATGACGGCCTCGCGCCTCGCTTCCGGCGGCACGGACTACTTCACCCGCCTGCGGGACGGAGCGTCGGACTTGAAGCGCGTGGATGTCGAGATGCGCGCGACATCCACCGCGACCGCGACGGACGTGTACTCCGGCATAATCGTGGGCGACTATACTTGGAACATGTTCATGCCGGCCGTGACCAACTCCACCGGCGGCAAGTGCCAGATCAGATTCCGCACGGTGGACAGCGGCAACACGACCAACTACCTCTACCAGGAAGACTGGGCTTATTCCAAGTGGCCGGATACGATCAACGGCATCACCGCCATCGCCAACGGCGACAACGCCTGGTTTGACATCGAGTATGGCGACGAGACCGGCTACCTGCGCTTCCAATACGTTGAGGACGACCGCATGGTGATGCTCTCCCGCGCCGATTACCAGAATTTCAACGGCTGGAGCGACGCGAATCTGGGCGAGGAGACGTTTGTGGGCACCTCGACCGACAAAGATTCCCTGAAGGGCGTCTCCAACGCCCAAAAGACCTACTCCACCTATTTCGACGGCTGGGCGGCGATGTCGGAGACGAGCGACTACTGGACCGAAAAGTTCCTGCTCGATTTGAATTCCTATACGCTCTACCATACGTTCAAGCGGGAGAAATCGCCTCAGGGGCTGCAGGCGTACGCGGGCCAGTGGATTCACGCCAAGTACAAGACGGGGACGTCCTATGCGGTGCAGATTGAGGGCGGCGGCAGCGGTGCGCTGCAATTCGTGAACGCCGCGGAAACGCCGCGGGGCATCGGGACCGTCTCCTATACCGCACGACTCGCGCAGTCGATTGATTTCGACGATTTCGCCTTCTGCATTTCCGACGAGGCCGTCGGCAACGCCTATGGCGATGTCTTTGCGGCGACGAACTACACCTTCGGCACCCGTGCGGTGATGGGGTATTTGACCGAAAAGCACGATGGCGTCGCGTCGCTCTCAATTGTCGCCTACTACCACCCGAACAAGGGCTGCTACGAATTCCGCGTCACCAACTGCCAGGAGGGCAACCACTACAACCTCGAGCTCTACCGCTGGACGGTTTCCGGGCGCAAGGTGTCGTCTATGCTTCTTGGATCGGCGCAAAACATTTCCGCCGCGTATGCGTTCGATGTGGATGTGGGCAGCGGCAACTTCCGCTTCCCGGCGTTGTTCATTTCCGCCGATTCTTCGGTCGTCGACGGCGCCACGCACATTGTCGCCGGCATCCAGAAAAGCGGCACCTGCGCACTTTCCGAAAACTTGAGCGGGCTCAACTACAACACGCTCATCTACAACGACAACGCTTCCACCCGCCTCACGTCCGGCTCCTGCGGCGTGACGAGCGCCAACTGTCCGGCGCGCTTCGCCCGCCCGCAGTTCTTCACCGGCCATGCCGTCGGCAACCAAGACCTCAAGGGCGGCTTCTATCCCTGGACCGATCCCGCCAAGATCAGCTACAACGCGGGCCAGCGGGTGGACATCGCGGGCACTGCTTCGCGGATGTACGATTCGCTCCACAAAGGCAACTGGGATACATCTTATGGCCGGATGGAGATGTACAATGTGAGCGCTGATTCCGAGGATGTCGCCGGCATGAACTGGGGCTTGAAGTGTGCGGAGCTCGAGCAGGAGATCATTCTCGGCATCGCGCCCTCCGGCAGTATTGACTTCGTGCCGATCGCCACGAACACCATCTCCGGTTTCTCGCTCGCGGAAGGGTCGTTCGATGTCTATTGGCCGGAAGACGCCTCGCTGGAAATCCGCACCGGCAATGAAGACGACAAGACGAGCGCGGATATCGTCCTCTCCTATCTTTCCTTCACCCAGTGGCGCGGCGGCACGTATACGGGCGATACTGCGTATTTCAACAAATACGGCACGACCGGCGCGCCGGGCACGATCGTCTACACGACGGCATGGGTGCATGAAACGACGAACGAGGAGGAGGAAGTCGTCCATCCGCACAGCGTGGAGCTGAACGCCTCGCGGGCGACCACCAGCGGCACCAATAGCGTCGTGTCGCTCCGCTCGCCGCTTTTCGACGGCGAGGGCGATCGCGGCACGGGGTTGGGCATGGTCGCCTTCTCCTACACGAACTGCAACGAAAACGTCAGTCTTCTCCTGCAGATCGCCACGAACGACACTGCGCTGACGAGCGTACGTGCGGCGACCGTTGCCACCGCCGGCAGTACGACATATTGGACGACGGTGACCAATTTCGTGGGTTCGGCGCGGACCGACGGCATTCCGCTCAAGGATGCCGGCGGCGTGGCGTCGTATTACCTGGGGCTGCACGACGTGAAGGGCATGATGCGCATTATCGTAGACCCCGCGACGATCGCCGATGCCGCCGCCGCGCGGCAGGCCGACTATGGCCGCATCTTCATCACCCAGATCCTCTTCCGCGACGATCCGGAAATCTCGACTGCGGCCTGGTGGGGCTGGAACCTCAGGACGGGCGACTTCCTCCACGAACGCGCAGACGGCTATCTCCAGTATCTGGCCGACGGTTCTACCGTGAATCTCGAGGATTTCGGCCAGTCGGTCGCGCTCAACAACTCCGTTACGGAGAATGTCGTGGCCGAAGATATTGATGCATATCCCCAACATCTGCCGTTCCTGCAGACGCCGACGTTCGTCGATACCGGCGACGGCACTCCGACCGTGGGCGAAGTCTCGTTCAAGGCGCGTCGCTACGACACGGCGCAGGGAACCACCGCGCGCGTCACCGTCTACGGCGCGACCGACGCCAACGCCAACGATTCCCAGTGGCGGTATGTGACGCATTTCGATATCGATTGCGACGTCTTCACCAATTTCACCTACCGCACCACCGGCAGCACCTACCGCGCCTACCGGCTTGCGGTCGTGGGCGTCCCCGGCGCGAACGAGATGAACGGCGGCGAGGTTCCGGACGAAGTCGTCCGGGTGGTAATCGACAATGTCTCCATCGTCGAGACGATCGTCCCGAAGCTGGGCTTCAAGAATATCATGGCCTTCCGCAGCAACCTCGATACGCTCGGTAAGCTCGATTATGCCGACCGCGCCAGCGAACAGCCGCTCGCCGGCGAAGACTGGGGCATCCAGGCGGAAGTCTACGCGACCGCGCTCGCCGAGGAGATTGACTTCGACCGGCCGATCACCGTCCGCGTGTATTACCTGAACAAGCAGATGCCGTGGGGGTATGAAAACTGGTCGACAAGTCCGGCAGGAGTCAAGGAACTCGTCAAGTGCGACGACTGCGCAGAAGGCGAGTATGTTTTCCGCAGCTCGTTCATGGAGAATCCGTCTTCCGTCTTCCCCGCCACGACGGAGGACATGGAAGTCGTCCAGTATATGCTTTCCGTCACCTATTACCTCAAGGGCTCCGATACTCCGGTCGACGAGCAGTTCCTCAACGTCTCCGGCGAGTGGACCAAGCCGGAGTGGTATCTGGGCGTGGACTACAACAAGAAGTTCGCCGGCATGGGCGGCAAGGCGGCATACACGATTCTCGACGCCATCGCCCCGGGCTGGGTGTGGATCAATGAGGCGAACGTCTACGGCGAGGATACGCAGGACAGCCTCGTGAATGTCGATGAGACGAACCAGTATATCGAGGTTGCGGTTCCCGCCATCCAGAAAATAGAGGGTTGGCGCATCGATGCGATCACGCTCCAGGGCCACACGAACACGATCGTCAGGTTTACGGACGACAGTTACGGCAACGGCTACGCCAAGGCGAGCAAGACCAAGAATATCACCCAGGGTTTCGCGTTCATCAATGTATGCTCGCCGCGCTCCATTGCGACGCTGGATGAAAATGACGGCGAGCGCGATGGTGTTTGGAGCTGGACCGGTAGCGGCGATTTCACCTTCGACGCAAACACCAGCGCAAAAAACAGCACCTACAACAGCACCTACAATCCGGTTGCGCTCCAGTTGGTTCGCGCTTCCGGGGTGATTGAGGAGCAGGTCGTCTTGGGCGGCACTGACGGCTACGAGGCGAATGCGCGCCGGAACGGGAATTCCTCGTCGAGCGCATGGCAATATTCCACCACCAATATGGTCCGCAAGCTTACGGAGGACGCGGAAAGCCTGGGTCTTTACGGCACCAAGTGGTTCTCGATCGGCTACGACAACGGCGACAAGGCGAATTCGCTTTCGGTCACCAATTCGAACGGCTCGGCGGAGGCGAACTGGAGCAAGGAAATCGTGAAGACTCCCGGTCGCATCAACGAGGGGCAAGTCCTGCCGGGAGATCCGCCAACACCGTCGGGCGCTTCGGTCGTCATATATTGCGAGATTGATGACGACTCCGCCGCCCACATCACGCAGACCGTGGGCGATGCGACCGAAACCTCCGATACGGTCATGGTGCTCGTGCAGAAGGGATCGGAGTTCGGCACCAACATCACCTACAAGGTGGGCGACTACTTTGAGATTGACTCCTTGACCACCAACGAAATCGCGCTTGCGGAGCATTCCGGCAAGATGGGCACGGTGGAGGTCAATGTAGGCAAGGGCGTGAGCAACGCGGTCTATGTGGTGGCGTCGGCGCGGCCCTGGAGCGAGCTTGCGAAGAGTGTCGAGGAGGGCGGCTATGGTCTTACGGAAGACAACGCCTATACGCCTGCGGTGCTCGACTGGCTGGTCGGCGGTCAGCTTCTGGATGGTACTTCCTTCGCCAATCCCGGTGAGATCAGGCCGGCGAAGTTCCACTCCTACGACGGCAATTTCCACACCAATCTCGATGTCACGACGATGTATTGGTTCGATATGGATCCGACCGTCGGCGGTCTGCACCTCACCGCCGGCACCAAGGAGCTTACGCCATACACCACGAACGTGGTCGAGACTCTTGGCAACGGTTCGCAAGTCACGCGCACCGCCAATAATGCCTTGATGACGATATACATGGCCGTCACCAACGAGAATGACGCGACGGAAATCTGGTCGCCATACGTCCTGCGCGGGCTTGAGCCCGGCTCCAACTCGCAGGATCTCTCCGGCGGCGCCTGGACGAGCGTGACTTTCAAGGTGACCGCCAAGCTCGCCAACAACTATCAGTTCAACATCGGATTCATGCCGGTGAGATGGTTCGTCTTCAGCGGAAGCGGGCGCGTTTCCACCTCGTTCGATTCTGATCATTGCGCTAAGATCGACATCCCCGACCAGCGTCTGCAGGGAACTCCGGGCGCCTACGAAGGGTGGGATGAGTTCTGGGATTCGTCCTATCCCATGTTCTACCGGTGGAACATCAACGGGGAGATGCGTCCGCAGGCGCCTTCGGTCTTGAAACCGGAAAACTACATATACTACGAAGAAACTCCATGACCATGAAGAGAATAGCGGGATTTTGTTTTGCGGCGGCGGTTTGCGCGGCCGTCTGGACCGGCTGCAGCCGTGAAGAAGCGCAGGAGCCGCAGTTGGATCCGGTCAAGGACCGGCTGGCCGATCCCGTCTACCGTGCGCAGATCGATGCCGCCATCGCCGAGCGCGGCGATCTCATCAAAAACCGTGCCGCCATCGCCGCGGAGATGGAGAAGATGATTGCGGCGGTAAAGGCGCGGATGCCCGGCGCGACCGATGACGCGGTCAAGGCCGAGCTCGAGAAGAATCCGGCATGGAACGATTTGTACAAGCAGTGCGAAGACGCCAATGCGGCGATTGAAGCACAGTCGGCCCGTTCGCGGGAAATGATCAGACAGCGAATCTCTAAGTAAAGGGAAAGTACCATGAAAATGAAATTCCTTACCTCGGCATTGGCGGCGGCGTTCGCGGGAATCGCATCGGCGACGACTATCCCTTCGATCTATGAAATCCGCGCCTGGGACGCGGAGACGAACAAGGCGGGGGCGGATCCCTACGTCACTTCGGTGGACGATGCGCTCGTGAGCGGCGAGACGTTCCAGTTCGTGGTGCGCCTCTTGAATCCGGACTTCGCGTCGGTGTACACTAGTTCGACCACGCACTGGAAGCTCAAGTGGTATGGTGTCAGCAGCGAGGCGGTTGCCGCTGCCCAAACCCCTGCAGGCATCGGTATTGTCGTAAACGGCAAAACCCGCAATGCCAAGATTGTGCGCGTCCAGTCCGGTCCTTCCCCTTATCTTTATTACACAGATGTCATCTGCGAGTATACCGTGCAGCAAGGCGATATCGCGCTCCCGATCCGCCTCGCCAAGGATAATTCCGGCAATCCTGTGGAGAGCGGCGATCCGGTTTATCTTGTAAACGGCTACGATTCCAGCACTTCACAGGGCTGGAAGCTCGTGTCGGAGGCGGATGAATCGGTAGAGGCTCAGTTGATGTTTGCCTCCGATACCGCTGGCGCCCAGCAACCTGAAGGTCTCGTTGCGCGTACAAGCAACTACGATTTGTATTTGAGCCAGTTCTATGTGAAGACCGTGGACTTTGCCGATCACGGCGACAATACCTACTGGGGTCTCGTGCACGAGAATTCCACGACGAGCGACTCCACGCTCACGATCGAGGTCACCGGTACGCCGTCCGTCGCTTCCGAGCTTTATATCTGGTCGGACAACGACAGCGCGATCAAGATCATCTCCGGCAATGATGTCACCGTCGCCCCGGGTGATGGAGCGGTTTCCATGGCTGCCGATCCGGACAATCCCGCCTCCGGCACGATTACGGCCAGCGTCGGCACGATCAAACTTACTGCGGGCAAATCTTCCTATGCCTTCAAGGTTCAAGCTGCAGCCGGCACCAAGGGGCAGGAAGCCAACATCTATTTGAGCGAATACAAGGGATTTCAGCCGCGCGGCGCCGGCATGATAATCAAAGACTATGTGACGAAGAAGATGGTCGTGGGCGACAAGTTGACGCCGCGCATTACGCTCACCGGCGCGAGTTCCATGACGGTCGGGAGGACCGATTACGAAAGCTCGATCGGCACCTTGACGCTCACGGTGAGCGAGGCCTACACGGAAGATGTGACCGTCACCGTGACGCCGTCGTTCCAGAAGAATACGACGGAGACTGACGAACTCGATATTTACGATTATGTGCATATCGCCGCCGATAACGAAACCGGCAGCTACTTGAACGATGATCCGGTATCGTTCACCTTCGCGGCCGGCACGACCGAACTCACGAAGAGCATTTATGTCTTCGGCATGGGCGCGGACAAATACACGAGCACGACCGGCAACGGCGTTCTCTTCACGGTGACCATCTCCCCCAGCGCCGCCGAGACCCACTATACCCTCTCCCACTGCGCGGTGAAGCTCGTTCCCGAAGCGCCGGTGCTCACGACGGCTTCGAGCGTGAAGGGCGTCGGCAATGTGGCGCGCACCTTCGAGCTTGCGATCGCCGACAACTACAAGAATGTTTCCGACGCTACCGGCTATACGATCGAATACAAGCAGAGTGAAGAGGACAACGACTGGGAAGCGCTTGAAGGAAAGTGGAAACTGAATTCCGCGGGCATCCTGGTGAGCACGACGAGCGAGACCTCGCTTCCTTCGCTCCTCTACACTGCTGGCGAATACGTCACGACCTTCCGCGTCAAAACCCCCGTCGGCGATGTGGTCAGCAACGAGGCGCAGGTGACGGTGGCCATTTCCGAGCCGGCGACGATGCAGGCTTACGTCAGCACTGACAATGGCGCCACGTATTCGACCGGCGCGACATTCAGCGAGTCGGATACGGACTCGATTCCAGTCAAGGTCGTCTTGTCCAAGACCTACAAGAAGGCAGTTTACGCATTCCTCGTGCCCAAGGATTCTGCTACAACGGACGCCACGACGGGCTATCCGGTTTCGACATCTGCGGTGACGAAAGGCTTGCTGATTGGAGCGGGCGAGCTGGAATCCGAGATTGGCTATATCAACTTCCCGGATGGCGGCAAGGGCGTGGGCACGCTCTGCCAGTACGATATCAAGCTTTGCACAACGGAGGAATACGACTCCACGAAGACGGTAAGCGGCTATCAGGGCAAGACTTTGAAGCTGTTCTCCAAGAACGTGGAGCCAACAATTACCGGCGTGACGATAAACGGCGGCAGTGCGGTGGAAGAATCCGGCGGTACGTTCGCAGTGACTGTCGCCAAGGGAATCGAGCAGACATTCGCGATGTCGGTCGAGGACGTGCTCAAGGATCTTGACGCGACCGGCGATAGTGAGTTCAAGCTGAAGTGGGAATTCAGCGGCGCGGAAACGGCCAACGGCACGATAGACGGCAATCCGAACGACGCCGCCAATGTCCTCAAACACACGTTCAACACGCCGGGATCGGTGACCTTGACCGTGCAGGTCAAGGACAAGGACATGACCGCGTATGGACAGAAGTTCGTCTGCAAACTCACGGTGAACGACAGTCCGTCGGTCTCTATCACGACCGAAAGCGGGCTTACGGATTACGCCGAAACGAGCGTCGGGCTGAATGCTTCGAGGATGTCCATCGTGCTTTCGGAAGCCTACGCCACCGAGCAGACGGTCAAGATTGAGGTCGAGTCCCTTGCAAGCGATGCGACCAAGGCGGGCGTTCTCGTCCTTGGCGGTCTTACCGCATACGACTCGACTGACGTCGAAACTACCGATGCTGACGCCATCTCATACTACAAGACGACGATTCCTGCGGGCGTCAAGACGGCGAATTTCTATCTCGACACGCTGGACGGCACCAAGCTCTCCTCCACCAAGGGGTGGAAGATTAAGCCTACTGTCGTCACTTCCGGCAACGCCGGTCTGGCTGGTGCGGCGACCAAGACATGGAGCGAATTCTACACCTCCACCCCCATCGTCCTCACCATCCAGAACGTGGAACCGACGCTGGTGACTTCGCTGGGCGAGGAAAACACGGAAACGAATGCGTTCGCGGCGGCGATCGGCGCCGGCGATCAGATCGAATACTCCATTGACGATGTGGCGGCAGACCTTAAAGGGAAGGTGACCGTGACTTGGAAGTGCGATGACGGCACGGCTGAAACCAAGAGCGTCACCGACGGTGAAACCTATACCTATACGCCCACCTTCAAGACTCCGGGCGTCAAGCGCGTCCGCGTCACGGTTGCCGACAAGGACAAGGATTCCGGCGTGGGCAGCTTCGAGCGCGTCTGGTACTTCAAGGTTGCGGACGCCAAGGAGGTGGTCACGAGTTCGACCGGTCCGTCCGGCGGCAATGCGATGAGCCAACTTTCCCAGCTCTACGCCCGTCAGGAAGGCATCGGCAAGGGCCATACCTACATCAGCACCACCGGCACGGCGGCGGCATCGGCGGAAAACTTCAGCATTACCTGGAATTGCGGCACGCTCAATTCGGTAAATGTCTATGCGTTCGGCTACAAGTCTGGCGACAAGGACGATGGAGATCTCGACGGCGGCAAAGACTGGGCGATCGACTCGTCGGGCTCGCGCGTTTCCGGCGCGACCACGGTGTCGGATCCGTATAAATATACGTCCATGTATGACAGCTTCTTCTACGGCTGGATCAAGGCTTCCGAGCCGGGTGGCGACGATTATTCGATCAGCGTCGCGCCGCAAGTGGGGACGAACGCCACGGTGATGGGATCCTTCACGCTGCCGACGGCAAAAACCGATGACGGCAACGGCTATGTGCCTACGCGCATCGAGGCCGTGTTCTCGTCCGAATACGACCAATACGACAATTTGGGCGATATCGATCACGACGGCATTCCGGATATTTTCGCGCTCAAGACCTATGCGGGCGGCAACACGCTCGCCAAGAGCGACGGCGCGGGCGGCGAGCTCGGTGCGGTGAACGCCAACAACGACGACGGCGACTTCATCCCCTCCACTTCCCAGCTCGGGCGTTCGACGCTCATACCCGGCGCCATGAGCGGTTGGGAGACGTCCGGTCAGGCGTTCACCGCCTTCAGGGAAATCCGCGGTCTCGGCGACGGTCTCAACTACGGCATGTTCCGCGCCTACCGGACCGGCACCATGGCGAAGAGCGAAAGCGAGGCGGGATGGATTTCCACGCTCTCGCTTACCGGCAACGAAAAGCGCTCCTTGATGCGCCGTATTTTCGAGACCCGCGACAACATTTTGAAGCGTCGCTATACAGGTCGTGCGGGTCAATACGATAACGAGGACTGGACTGCAATCACAAATATCCTCGCTTCGGTAATCCGCAGCGGTTCGACGAGTCAGGATCCCGCCCATATCACGCCGACTTATGTATACGATCCGGATGCGACATGGGAGTGCGATGTAACCGACGACCCCGACTATCCAGATCAGACGATAAACCGGTGGATTACAACCTACACCAACAGCTCGTATGAGGAGGTGACCGTCACCAATGTGCTTGTCGGCGAGTCGGAGCTCTACTCGTTGAGCAACACGGTGACAGGTGTAGTCACGCCGCTCGATAAACAGAACCCGACCGACACCATCACGCTCGACGACATCAACTTCGGGGAGTGGCTCGACGGGAGCAATGTCGCGGTCGCCGGTCTTTTGAGCAGGCAGCAGCAGGCCGCCAAGCACTTTATCGACCTTACCTGGCGTCACTACGCGATCGCGGGCACCTGGGGCTGGACATGCGAAAACCGCACGGATCCGTTGAGTGACGATACCGATGGCGACGGCATGCCCGACGGCTATGAATACTTCATCTGGTACGATGCCGTGGTCGGCACGGACGGCACGAACCGCCTTACCGGCTGCCGCTTCAATCTCGCCGACGTCGAAAGCTACGAAGACAAGATTGAGCCAGACAGCATTGAGAAAATCTACAACCCGAACCTCTCCCGCTCCTGGACTCATCAGGATACCGACAACGACGGCATCTACGACCTCGAGGAATTCCTCATCGGCACGAGCCCGGTGCATTGGGACACCGATGCCGACGGCCTCAGCGATCTCTACGAGGTAATGTACAACATCAGCCCGATGAGCGCTGCCGTCGGCTCCAACGGCGCATACAACGGCGACGGCGACTTCATGGCGTTCTGGCAGGCTACGGCCGACGATCCGCTTGGAGAGTACTCTCATGTCTATGCGGCGACCAACGGCACCTACTGGATTCTTGATACGATGTATGACGGCAGCACGGACATAAACGCGGAGGCGCTCTCCGTCACGGGCGTCGGCTTTGAGGTCAAGCCCTTCAACGGCGGCTACATCCTGCCTACGGAAAATACGGCGAACTACGCCGCCCGCAATGCGCGCTTGGTGACCGTAGCCTTCGATCCGAAGACGCCGATTGTCAACACGACGGTCTCCCTCTATCACCACCAGGTGCACAACTACTTCGGGTTCGACCCGCGCACCGGCTGGTACTACGGCCCCACCGGGCTCAGCGCCGGACGCTTCGGCCTGGTCGCCGGTGCAGCCGTGAATACCACTGCGTTCAAGGCCATCGACGAATTCCGCCTGCTCAAGTATCGCTATATCGTCGGTCTGCGCAATGCCGCCGAAGATCAGGAGAACATCCGCAACGGCAAAACCACGATGTCCAGCGTAATCGTCTCCGGCACCACCAACCCCAGCGCGAACTTCGAGAGCAAGACTTGGGGCGATTCCGAGACGACATACGCCCAGAGCCGCCATGGTGCCGATACCGACGGCGACGCGGTTCCGGACGGCTGGGAACTTTACATCGGCGTCGACCCGAACAGAGACTTCCGCATTGCCAAGGGTTCGCCCGGCTACGATCCGCTCTATTGGGACGGCAACGGCATTTGGCCCGGTCCCGGCGATACAGAGGTCTACACCGACGGCATGTCTCTCGCCCGTGAATATGCCGGCACCGACTCCTGCGGCGTCTATTCCGGCTGCTCGACCGTCTACGCCAACCACCCGGGCCAAGAGAACAGCATAGTCGCCAAGTGGTACAACAAGTTCATGCCTACCGACCCGCACAGCGACGACACCGATGGCGACGGACTCGACGACGGCGAAGAAGGCGAGAACTGGACCGGCACCTACACAATCAACCGCTGGGGCCAGGACGGCAACCGCAGCAAGGGATCGACCACGATTTCCGGCGTCTCCTACCGCATGTTCTACGGCAGCCCGGTCGATGACGGCTCCACCTGCATCGCCGGCGGCGGCTACAACCCGTGCTCCATCGATACCGACGGCGACGCGCTCCCCGACCCGTGGGAACACCAGTACACCGGTCTCGTCTTCAAGAACGACAAGATCATGACCGAAGAAAACTCCGGCGAGGGCAACTACGTATTCCCGCCCACGACCGGCGTGCCCGGCTCCGTCTACGACGACATCCGCGCCGCGGTCGCCGCGCTCGGCTGGTGGGAGAAGAACATCACCAACGACGTCTGGCACATCATCATGGGCATGGACGGCACCGTGGCCGACGCCTATTCCTACGACGGCTTGAGGACGTCCGATATCGACTGGGATGGCGATGGTCTCCAGAACTGGCA
Organism: Verrucomicrobia bacterium UBA3783; assembly: GCA_002369235.1. Lineage (GTDB taxonomy): Bacteria > Verrucomicrobiota > Kiritimatiellia > RFP12 > UBA1067 > UBA1067. The sequence goes on along the minus strand of DFFF01000026.1, from coordinate 30,259 downwards.
GGAATACATGGTGCAGGCAATGCGCCACTTCCGCTACGACGACGACAAGACCCCGCTTCTCGGCCGCGATACCGCCGCGTTCGACTCCACGACCGGCGAAATGGTCGAAGGCTCCTGGAACGGCGACAAGGGCTTCTTGAAGATCAGCTACTCGACGGCCATCAACGACTCCGACCAGTACCAGACGCTGGAAGATCTCGGCTACAAGAACTTCGTCGCCTATCTGAAGGAGAACCCAGACTACCTGCGTGAACTCGGCTACTTTGCCGCGCCGCCCATGGACTGGGACTACGCAAAGCTTTCGCTCGGCTATGTCTACATGCTCCCGCCGACGTGCAAGCGACCGCTGGGCGCAACGACTACTTATGTGCCCACGATGTATGTGGACGATTTCGACAATCAGTATTACGGCTATGCGTCGCCGGACGATGAAGGATACATAATGAAGTCCGATTACGCGGGCACGCCATTCACGAACGAGGTCGCGACGATTGATAACTATGACGAGAGCCTCGCCTATGCAGACGGCACGATTCTGCTCTACACCAACAAGAACCTGAACAGTCTGGTCGTGGTCGAAAACGATACGACCGATCCAACGATCGTGTATCTCGACCGCGTGCTGCCGCTCGTCGACAGCATTGATGTGAGATACGCCATATACTCCAACACCACCTACAAGGCTCGCGGCTATGTGGGCACCGATCCGCGCCTGTGGGATACCGACGAGGACGGCATGGACGACTACTACGAAATCTTCCATGGCCTCAACCCGCTCCTCGGCAACGTGGGCACCGTGAGTTCCTCCACCACGACGGGCACCGACGGCAGCACCGCCACCACCTACTCCATCACCGATGCGAAAGACGTCATCGCCGACCAGTATGGCGTCGTGACCGGCATGCGCAACGGCTGGGTCGGCTGGGACAACATGGAGCGTCCGGCCTACGACCCGATCCGCTATCCGTGGATGATGGGAGAAGGAATGTGCGACGCCGACGGCGACGGCCTGCGCAACAACGAGGAATCGCTCACCGCCAACCTCACGGATCCCAAGACCTACCATACCGACCCCACGCCGCTGTGGATGACCGATTCTTCCGGCTCCTACACGAACTATGCGGCGATCGGGACGAATATCGTCAAGGATACGACCGTCTCCTGGCGCGACCCGGTCACTAACGAGCGTGTCTACAGAACGGTCACGAATATCTTCGAGTACGCCGCTTTCGAGCTCATGGAATCGCCGTCGTATGCGGGGCTTTACTATGCCAACTTCCTCCGCGACGATTTCCTCGGCAGTTACAAGACCTCCAGTGCGTTCTTGCATTACGCCGACTACTTCTTCTCGTTCGAGGAGAATGAAGGCTACGATACCGACAACGACTGGAGAAGCGACGACGTGGAGATGCGCAAGACGGTGGAGGTGACGAGCGACCCGCTCAACGCCGGCGACCTGCCGCGCCGCCAGAGTATCTGGTTCGGCGGCGCGAGCGAGCCCGGCGCGGCGGTAAGCTACGAGCTTTCCCGGCGCACCACCCTCGGCTACGACCTCTTCAAGCAGTTCACGGTGGAAGCGTGGGTGCGCGCCGAGACGCCCGCGACCGGTGCCGACCAGTATATCGTCAGCCGCGCGAGCAACTATGCCGGCTGGGATCTCGCGAATTCCAACAGCGTGATTCGCATGAACTTCGCGCTCGGCGTAGATGGAAGCGGCAACTTGTTCGGCGAAATGCAGAACTCCACCGATACCTCCTTCCGCCTCCCTGCCGGCGCGGCGGAGACCGGCGTCTGGACGCACCTCGCCGCCACGTTCGACGGCGTCACCTTCCGCGTCTATGTCAATGGAGCCGAGGCGGCGTCCATGCCGACGAAGCTCATTCCGGCCAACGGCGTCATCGGCGACCTGCAGGATCCGCAGTACGGCAAGGCGTTCCCGTATGAGATTTACACCTACGAAGCCGTCCCGGGCGCGACAATCCTCGGCGCCCGCGCGAGCGGCTCTGCCGCCTTCGACGTGAACGAAGCGGGCAACGCCACCGCGTGGACGGATGTCGCGACCAATTTCTTCAAGGGTAGCGTTTCGGAAGTCCGCATCTGGGACGGCGCGAGGTCTGCGGATGCCATCCTTGCCGACCGCGATGCGCGCTATACGGTCGAGTCCATCAAGGCTCTGCGCGATACGGTGTATAGCCAGTATCGTCATGGCGCGCGCCGCACCAAGGGCGATTTGAGCCCGGAACTCGTCCAGCACTTCGGCTTCGACTCGCTCCCGGGCGCGACCGAGACGCAGTATGTGGTCACCGAACCCGCCGGATTCTCGCGCGATGTCGTCGGCAATGTGCGCAATCCGGACACGGACACCCCGCTGACCGACGCCGTGAAGATCGGCTGGTGGAGCAGGATCGCCGGGAATGCCGCCATCGGCACCGTCTACTCCTCGCCGCACGTCGTGCCGTGGATCGAAAACACGGTCGCGCATTTGCCGAAGTTGAGCGGTGTCGTCGCCGACAGCGTCTTCTGGGGCGAGCAGTTCGCGGGCTATACGCCGTCTGAGTTCCATGACGGCCTCGAACAGTTCGATATTGCCAATACTATGAATCCATACAACATCGTCAATCTCAACGGCGATGAAGTGGATTACGAGCATAGGAAGTTCTACAGGGTTTCCATCTCCACCTACGCAGAGGGCGATGCGCTTCCCGATAACCAGACGACGAACAACAACGCAGTCTACCAGATGAACCTTTATGACCGCCGCATGGCGTTCAATGGCTGCACCGACCTCGTCCCGCTAGGTTCCGCGTTCGCCAAGCGCCTCACCGAGTCCTGGGACGGCGAAGGCCCCGAAGATGCGTGGACGCGCACCAAGTACGGCTCCGTAGCCGATGGCAACCTCGACTCCAACGGCATCCCGCAGTGGGCTATCGACGCCGGATACGATACGGTGGAGAAGTACACGGCGGCGCTGGAAAAAGGCCTGCTGCCGGATGGCTCGTTGCAGGAAGCGTATACACGCGACTATTACTTCACCGCGCGTGCCAATTCGGGCGATGTCACCGACTTGAACGGAAACGGCATCCCCGACTGGTGGGAGACCTATTTCGGGATCTACGGTTGCGAGCGCAACGGAGATCTGGACAACGACGGCCTCTCAAACTTCCAGGAATACCAGATCAGCTTCGGCGATTGGACGCTCACGACCAAGCAGACCGCGTCGTTCGCGAACGGCATCCCGCTCAACAAGGGCACGAGAATCCTCGATCCTACGAATGCGCATTCGCCCGACGCAAGCGGCGTTGCGAGTGCGGTTGTGGACTACTTCCTCAAGCCCGACAGTAGCGTCATCACCGATTCGCGCATCACAGCCAATTCCTACTATGGCGAGATGGCGACCGATCATGACTTCATGGAGATGAAGTGGGAACAGAAGTATGTGAACAGCTACGCCAATGCGTTCGTGTACGATGCGCATCTTGACATCGATGGCGACGGCTGGGACAATTGGTCTGAAGCGAGAACATACTACTGGCGCGGCGGCATGATCGGCAACCTCATCGACCGCTTCTTCTTGAGCCGTGAACAGGATCATCTGCGGTGCTATCCGCAGCCGGCGATCGGTATCAACGTCACCTACTATGGAGTCCGCAATATCGCGAAGAAATCGCTCGTTGTGCGCACTATGACATCTGGCAGCAAGCGAGTGGATGCGACATTCACCGTGCCGGGCGGCGAGGAAGCTGCCGGCAGCGACGGATCAGGCATTCAAGCGCAAACTGTTGTCGGTTTGTATCCCGGCGAGATAACGATTCACGGATATCTCGATCCCGGATGCATACTTCCCGGTGCTGGCACCAAGTTCCTCAAACGCGACATCAACTCGACATTGCTGTATACTTGGGAATGCACCCGCCACGGTATCCCGCTGCACACTACTTCCTACGAGGAATACCGGGATCATCTCAGCAGTTGCAGGCCGAAGGACGAGCAAAGTGGAGTCGATGGCGTTTACCTTGCCGCGACGCCTCCGGCATCGGACTATGAGCAGTTTGTCATTGCGCAGAGCAACGCTGACGGCATGGCGGGTGACCTTGTCGCCGTCACAAACGACACGGTCATTCTGGGTGTCGTCGGCTGGATTAACTTTGGCTCTGGCGAATATGAAATCGACCTCGCCAAGGTTGCCGCCTGCGGCATAGACCTGGGCGGGACTATCATTGCGGCGCAATGGCAGTATCGAATTGGTGACTACTATCCGCAGACAATCTGGATCAGTCAGGTCAATGATGGGACGGATACCGAGGAGGATAGAGGCCGCGTCAAGCAGGGCAAGAACACCATCGAGGCGTTCATCGACCTTGACAACGATGGCATCTGGACGCCCGGCGAGCCTTACGGTATGGTCAAGGATGTGGAGATCGGCTGGCATCGGACCGGCGAGCCGATAACCTTGGAACTCACCGACGATTCCAGATCGTTCACCCGCACGTATGCCGCCACGGCGAACGAGAGTGCGACAGGAGTCGCCGAATCCCTGGTTACGAAGATTCAGGTGGTTCGCTCGTCCATAAACGGGCTGACTGCGCAGACCGGCTCCTCCGGTTCGCTTGCCCGTACGCTTAAGCGTGCGACATTGGTCAATGACGATCGCGGTTACGTGACGGAAGCCGATGTGATCACCAGCACCCAGCCGGACTTCGACTGGATGTATCTGGCGGATGATGCAAAAGCCGTCGATCTTGAGCCGGAGGATATCCTTGAAGTCGAGTATGCGATTCTGGTCAACGGCGAGGCTGTTTCTTCGTTCACCCGCACTTTCAAGGATGTGCAGGCGAAGGCGGCAATCGTATCCCCAGTCGATACTGCGCTGGTGTACTCGGCCCGTCCGACATTCACATTCGAAACTTCCGATGATACGGTCGCGGCATACCGCCTGCAGGTTTCCACCGACGAAACCGAAGGCGGCATCGTGTGGGATTCCGGCGCAGTGGCTCTTCCCGGTCGCGTCTCCTACACGGTAGACCACGGCAGTACCTACAGGGTAACGCCGGAGTTCTATGTCGATACATTTGCGACAACGAACGGCACGGCGATGCTGTTCGATGGCTCCAACTACTTCTGGCGCGTGTCGCTCTTGAACTCCAAGTTCCGCAATGCGGATGTCTGGAGCGATTGGGGCAAGTTCCAGATGGATGTGCGCAACAGAAACCAGAACCCGGACGTGCAGACCGGCTACGGCAAGGTCGCGAGCGCCGTCCGCTACTATGGCGCGGGCGATGTTCAGGGTACGGGAGATGGTCTCACGAATGTAATCGTCGAGGCGTACGCGACAGCGGACTTTACCGGTTCGCCGCTCGCAAGAATGCGTATTGCCGATACGAGCGGACTGGACGACGCGGCGGATGTGACTACGACAAATGTCATCCTCAGGGGTATCGAGGCCACGACAGACAATAATATCAGCAGAGTCTATCTGATGGCATACATCGATTCCAACAACAACTGCGTCCGCGATGCCTGGGAAAGCTGGGGCTATGCGAACGGCGTCGGCCTGCCCAACGACGGCGATACGGTAGATGCGCTGTCGATCTACACTCCGGTCGGCATCGACATATCGGATGCGATCTCGCTCTGCCCCTCGAACACCATCTACATCGAGGACTGCGACATCAACCAGAACGAGGTACCCGATATTTGCGAGCTCAATGTCGTCGGAGCTCAATCCGAGAGCAGCACGGATTCCGACGGCGATGGCTTGACCGACGAAGAAGAGGAGGAAATGGGAACCGATCCATACACCAGCGACACCGACGGCGATGGAATCTCCGATGGCGACGAGATAGCGATGAATACCGATCCGACCGATGCCTCCGATGCGAACAAGAGCGTGGCCGGCGATGTCATGGCCTACGCCGAACTGAACGGCTATGTATACAAGGCGGTGAGCGAGACGACCGGTGAAATCAGATATGTGGCGGAATTGACGGGCGAAAGCCATCAGACTGGCGACACGCTCGGCAGTGGCGACTATCTGACCGTGTACAAGTACGGCACCGGATCGGATTATGTCTGGGGTGCGGGCACGACCGACATGACCGCGTTCGGCACGCTCTCCGACTGGCGAGTGACCGGCGTCGAAAAGAACGCCACGATTGCGTTTGTGCACGCTCAGGTCTACGATCTATACGGGTTCAACCCGGCGACCGCCAACCCCACGGCGTCTCCGTATGTCAACACCAAGGAGTTCACCAACCTCGACAAGGCGCTCGTGAAGACATACTTCGAGGCGATTGGAGTGACCGATGCTTCGTCCGCCATTCTCAAGGCTGGCACGAACGACTCCAATCTCGACGGCATCCCCGACGGCTGGGAACTCTATACGATGTTCGGGCCCGGCGGCGTGGGCGCCGCAAGCGGAACTGCCACGACCGGTTGGCAGATTTCGCCGTGGATTACCGCAGCCGATGCTCGTGATATGTCCAGGACGGTAGGCGGCGAGATGACGCTGGTCGACGAATACGACCGCGGCAACTATCCGACCGATCCGTGGCAGATCGACACCGACGGCGACGGCGTTTCCGACAGCCTCGCGTACAAGTATATGATCAAGGGCGCGGACGGCCTCGCCGACTACGACAACGACGGCCTCTCCAACTACTCGGAATACCTCCTCGCGGAAGTCTTCAACGTAGGCACGTTCGATGCGCGCAATGCGTATTCGGTCAATACATATTGCCTCGACTACTTCTTCAAGCTCGGCAAGCTGTATGTCGGCGAAATCTTCACCGACCACGATCAGGTGGAGGATTCCTGGGAAGACCAGTATACCTCCGACTACGCTACGCGGCTGAAGTATGACGCCGGCAGCGACGCGGACAACGACGGCTGGTCGCTCAGGAGCGAGGCGCGCTATTCGCAGATGGTGCAGCCGATCGTCGGCAGCCGCAAGTCGCACGTGAACACGGTGGAGGATACGGTGATCGACCACCCGATTCCCACGCTCGCGCTCACCGTCGGCTACAGCGAAGCCGATATCCACGAAGTAGAGGATTCGAAGCTCGTCGTCTATGTGACGCGCAACGGCTCGAATGCGGACTTCGACGCCAAGTTCATCGTTGACGGCGGCACCAACTCCACCACATCGACCGCGGCTTCCAACGTGTATACCCGCGTGCTCGGCAAGTGGACGAACCGCCACGCCATCGGCACGCTCACGCCCGGCAATGTCAAGGCGAACTCGATCGTCTTTGAAGCGGCCTACACGCCGGACAACACGCTGTTCAGCTGGCGCATCACGACTGTCGGCAGCGACGGCGAGACGCAGTACGCCTACCGTTCCGGCACCAGAGACGAGTATCTCGCCGATTACTACAACTACGGCAGCGACGTGGTAGACGTGGTGACGCCCGATTCCGAGTATCACACGCTCGACACGGTGTCGATCCGCACCGAAGGCGATATTGCGACGGTGTACATGAACGACGCGCTCACCATCGAGTTCGGCACGATCAATCTCACCACCGGCGAGTACGACCTGGACTTCGGTGCGCTGGCCGGCAGGTCGGTATTCCTCGGTGGCGACACGACCGAGCGGACACCGGCGGAGTCGCACACCTATCGCATCCGCTACGACGCCAATCCGCCCACCGACATGCCGCGCACGGTCTATCTCGGCGAGGCGGCCAAGGGCGCGATCAAGGAAGGCAAGAGCCAGGTGGTCGCGATTGCCGACCTCGACGGCGACGGTCTCTACACGCCCGGCGAACCGATGGGCGTCGCGTGCGACGTGGACATCGGCTGGAAGGGCGGCAAGGCGGCGATCCAGCTCACCCGCACCTCGCCCGTCTCGATCCGCGCCAACCTTGCGACCGGCGACAACGACCGCGCAGTCAACTGGGGCAAGTGGTCCGAAAATATCGAAGAGGCCGCCTACGAGGAAGAGGGAAGCTTCGGCAACTTCGTGCGCGTCAGGATCGTCAGGTCCTACTACGACGGAACCGCATACACGGCCAATGACACCACCAAGGTGGTAGAGGACCGCGTCGCCAACATCTCCGGCGAACTCGGCAAGTTCATCCACGAAGGCTGGTTCCTGGGCGACGGCAAGTACGACATCGACTGGGATCTGGCCGAAGATACCGCGGGCATCGTCGATGCATCGACCGGCGACGACATTGACATCCAGAATGCCGTGTACCGCATCGTGTTCGGCAACGGCGAGATCGAAAAGGTCACGACATCCACGCTGAGCAATTCGGTGTCGGTCGCGCACAACTCGTTCATCAGGGCGTTCGATCCCAAGAGCATGCGGTCGACGGCGGTGGCGGTGGAACCCACCGAGGAGGTCGGCTATCGCGTCACCGACGCGCGTCCCACCTTCCGCTGGACGATGCCCGGCCGCTCCGGCACCTACACCGTGTTCAGGATCGTCGTGACCGGAACGGGCTTCAGTTACGACTCAGGATACCAGCAGATGCCGCTCAAGGATGCCGAGGGCAACTATTACTGGACCGCGCCCATCTGCGTGGGCGACAAGATCGACGGCGAGCATGGCTCCGGCGTCTACGCCAACAATCAGGAATACGCCTGGAACGTCTACTGCTACAACTCCAAGTTCAAGACCGACGAGAATGGCGGCAGCGGCAAGTATCTCTTGAATGTCGCCGAGAAGAACCTCGCGACGCACACCCAGGGCGTGAAGGTGCGCTACCTCGGACCGGACACGGTCGTCGACAGCGGCGCCACCATCCGGGTGCAGGCGTTCACGACGCCCGACTTCAGCGGCGTTCCGGTCGCGGCGGGATATGTGACCAACACTGCCCAGCTCGCCGAAACCAGTGCGGCGGTGGCGGAGAATGCCGCGGTAGTCGGCATCAACCCCGGCACCTATTACTTCCGCGCGTTCATCGACTCCAACGACAATGGCGTCTGCGACGACTGGGAGTCCATGGGCTACCTCTGCGCCCGCGGCAAGTCCGGCATGGTGCCGTTCAACCCGACCGGCGTGAAGTACTCCGCCGATATCCTCGGTGAAGGCGATTCGATCGAAATCTACATCGAAGACGCCGATACGAACGGCAACAGCGTGCCCGACGCCTACGAGTATGCCACGGCCACCGCCGCGCAGCAGGCCGACGGCAGCTGGAAGGCAAACAATCCGCTCAATGTCACGACGGACGGCATGGGGCTCGGCATCAGCTACAGCACCGCGCTGGCGACCCTCTCCAGCGGCGGCGCCGGAACGGTGACCAGCGGCATGGCGCCGGTACTGCTCGCCAAGATGTCGGCGAGCACGGGACCGAGCACCGGCGCAATGGCGTCGCAGCTCGTCGATACGCTCTCGCATCCGAAGATCGCCGCCTTGGCGCTGGGCTACGATACGCTCGAAGAGGCCAAGGCCGCCGCGGAGACGATTTCCGATTCTTCGGTGGTCGCCATCACCTCGCTCGATGTGGATACGGCGGCCAAGACCGTCAAGATCGGCTATACGAGCGAAGTCGAAACGCTCGGCGCCGATTCGGAAGCGACCGCGTTCTATGTCGTGGGCGGCGGCAATGTCACGTTCGATGTCAAGGTTCTCTACAAGGCGAGCCTGAGCGACGCCGAATGGACGGTTGCCGAGGTCACGGATACGGTTGAAGTTGGTTCCAGCAGCGGAACCATCGAGTACCCGCTCCCGGCCGAGGCGTCCGGCGCCCGGTTCTTCAAGATCGAGCTCGCGCAATAAAAGAAAGAAGAAAGAAAGCATAATGAAAAAGGAAATCCGCAAGGTTCTCGTAGTCAATTCAGGATCGAGTTCGCTCAAATACCAGCTCTTCGACATGACGACCAACACCCGTCTGGCGAAGGGCCTTGTGGAGCGTATCGGCGCGGGCGGCCCCGCCAACCACGCCGAGGCCTTGAAGCAGGTCGTGGCCGATCTCGGCAATCCCAAGGACATCGATGCCATCGGCCATCGCGTTCTCCACGGCGGCGAAGTCTTCAAGGACTCCGTCAAGATGGACTCCAAGAACATGGCCAAGTGCAAGAAGCTCGTGAAGTTCGGCCCGCTGCACATGCCCGCCAACCTCGGCGGCATCGAAGCGTGCCAGAAGATCTTCAAGGGCGTTCCCAATGTCGCCGTGTTCGACACCGCCTTCC
>DFFF01000026.1:0-20068 GCA_002369235.1 Verrucomicrobia bacterium UBA3783 | reverse complement strand
TTCGACACCGCCTTCCACCAGACGATGCCGGAATGTTCGGCTCTGTATGCGATCGATCCCAAGTTCTACAAGAAGTACGGCATCCGCAAATACGGCTTCCACGGCACGAGCCACAAGTTCATCGTCAAGGAGGCGGCGAAGCTGCTCAAGAAGCCGGTCGGCAAGGTGAACCTCGTCACCTGCCACCTCGGCAACGGCTCCTCGCTCGCGGCGGTGAAGAACGGCGAATGCGTGGATACGACGATGGGGCTCACTCCGCTTGCCGGTCTCGTGATGGGCACGCGCTGCGGCGACATCGACGCCGCCGCGGTGCTCTCGCTCATGGAAAGCGAGAAGAAGACGCCGGCGGAGATGGACACGATGCTCAACAAGCAGTCCGGTCTGCAGGCGATCAGCGGCGTCAAGGGCGGCGATATGCGCGACATCTGCACGAATGCCGCCAAGGGCGACAGGAACGCGGAACTCGCGCTGGAGATGTGGGCGTATCGCGTGGCGCTGTACATCGGCGGCTACAACACCGTGATCGGCGGGGCGGATGCGATCATCCTCACCGGCGGCATCGGCGAGAACTCCGCCGAGGGCCGCGAGCGGGTCGTCGGGCGGCTCGGCGCATTGGGCGTGAAGCTCGACAAGAAGGCGAACGCCAAGACGCGCGGCGCGACCGGCGTCATCTCCACCAAGGACTCCAAGATTCCAGTCATCGTCCTCCCCACCAACGAAGAACTCATGATCGCGCAGGATACGGTCAGGGTGCTGGGGTGATTTCGGGCAATCGGAAAATCGATAAATCGAAGAATCGGAAAATACAGAAGAATTATGAACGCCATCAAGACTATTATCGAAAAAGCCTCTGCATTGAACGGCACGATCGTGCTTCCGGAGGGCATGGATGCTCGTGTGATAACGGCGGCCTGCGCGTGCGTGGACCGCAAGATCTGCACGCCGGTGGTGCTGGGCACGGCGGAAGAGATCGCCGCCGCCGAAGCGAAGGCCGGACTCAAGCTTGCCGACCGCGGCATCAAGACGATCGACTACACCCAGGGCGATGCCGAACTCGAGACGGCTTACCTTGAGGCCTGGAACGCCAAGGAGTCGAAGAAACCCGTAGAGAAGCAGAAGATCATCGATCTCGCCGCCGCGCAGAAGACGCTGCGCACCAAGCGCATCTACTTCGGCGGCATGATGGTGAAGCTCGGCCGGGTGAACGGTCTTGTCGCCGGTTCCATCGCCTCCACGGGCGACATGCTCCGCGCCGCGTTCCATACGCTCGGCACCCAGAAGGGCGTCAAGACCGCCTCTTCGTGCTTCATCATGGATTTGAAGCGCCCCACGCCTTCTGGCGACAGTGTTCTCGCCTTTGGCGACTGCGCCGTAATTCCCAACCCGACGGCCGAACAGCTCGTCGATATCGGTCTTGCCACCGCCCAGACCTACCGCGATCTGACCGGCAACGAGCCGCGCGTGGCGTATCTCTCCTTCTCCACCAAGGGCTCCGCCGCCGGCGACCTCGTCGAGAAGGTGCAGAAGGCCGTGGAGCTCGCCCGTCCCGTATTTGCCGAAAGAGGCATCAAGATGGACGGCGAAATGCAGTTTGACGCAGCGATCGTTCCGGCCGTCGGCGAACTCAAGAATCCGGGCGGCGAAATCCAGGGCAATGCCAACGTCTTCATCTTCCCGGATCTCCAGGCCGGCAATATCGGCTACAAGATCGCCCAGCGTCTCGGCGAGGCGGATGCGATCGGTCCGAATCTCCAGGGCCTCGCCAAGGCGATGAACGACCTCTCGCGCGGCTGCTCGGCCGAGGATATCGTCGGCACCATTTGCGTAACCCTGCTTCAGAGCGCCACCAAACAATGACGGGCGAAAAAATGCTTGAGCGGGCGAAGGAAGTCTTCGCCGTCGAAATCGAAGGTTTGAAGAAAACCTCCGCCTCGCTCGGCGCATCGTTCGTCAAGGCGATCGAGATGATGCTCGCCTCCCAGAAGGACGGCGGCATCGTCGTCGTGACCGGCGTGGGGAAGAACCTGCACATCGCCGAAAAGATGTCGGCGATCTTCTCCTCCACCGGCACGCGTTCGATCGTGCTCAATCCCGTGCAGGCGATGCACGGGGATCTCGGCATGGTCAGCGCCAAGGACGTGCTCATCGCGCTCTCGTTCAGCGGCGAGTCGGACGAAGTAAACCGCCTCATCCCCGCGATCCGCCGCCACGGTCTCAAGGTGATCTCGATGACCCGCAATCCGGAATCGACGCTGGCGCGGCTTTCGGACGTGCATATCGAGATTCCGTGCGGGAAGGAGGCGTGTCCGTTCGGGATGGCGCCCACGAATTCCACCACCTCCACCATGGCGATGGGCGACGCGCTCGCGATGGTGATGATCGACTGCCAGCAGTTTGCGATCGAGGACTATGCGATGAACCATCCCGCCGGGGCGATCGGCCGTGCGCTCGTGATGCGGGTTACGGACATCATGCGCACCGGCGACAGGTTCGCCGCCGTGCCGCCAGAGGCCACGGTTCTCCAGACGCTCCTGGCGATGACCAAGGCGAAGAGCGGCTCCGCCGTCGTGACCGGCGAGGGCGGCAGGCTTCTGGGCATCTTCACCGATGGCGACTTCCGCCGCGTGATGAGCAATAATTCCGGCGGCCGGGATGTGCTCGCCGGGCCGATTACCGACTACATGACCAAGAATCCGCTTTTCGTCCGCAACGACGTCTATGCCGCCGAGCTTCTGAAGATTTTCGAGAAGCGCCGCATCGACGATCTGCCCGTGTGCGACCAGGAGGGCCGCGCCGTCGGTATCGTGGACATTCAGGATCTGCCTAAAATGAAAGTTCTTTAAAGCGAAAGAAAGGAACCGAAGACATGAAGAAATTGATGATAGCAGGAATTGTCGCGGCGTGCGCGATTGCGCTCGAGGCCGCTCCTACCACCACTCGTACGCGCACCGGTCGCCGTGCCGCCGCAACTGCCGCCGCCGACGATGGCGAGACTGCCGGTTCCAAAGTGAAAGTCCATGTGGAGCAGTATCCCAAGCTCGGTCGTCAGGCGACGCTCGCCGCGCCCAGCATCAACGGCGGCTCGGTCCTCGGCCAGGCCTGGAACGGCAAGCCTCGCCAGTGGATCGTGCTCGAATCCAAGTACTCCACGACCGACAAGTGCATCGACCAGCTGACGTTCACCTGGCATGTCCTTCTGGAGACGAAGAGCGCCACCGCCAAGGACAAGGAAGGCCAGTCGAAGATGCCGCCCTATTCTTACTTCACCCAGACCGTTTCGTATGCGAATATTCCGCGCGGCACCCATGCTGCCTCCGTATGCCTGCATCCTTCCTATCTCGAGCAGTACGGCGAGCCCAAGGCAGTGGGTCTCGTGATCAGCGACTCCAGCGGCAACGAGATTACCGGCGACGCCCTCAGCGAAATCAAGGGCATCGATGCGCACAAGAAATTCTGGGAAGACCAGAGCATCATGGACGCCAAGCAGGGCGGCGAGCCGATGATCGAGCGCCGTCAGGGACTGCAGGACCGCTCCAAGACCATCTGGGCGCTCGTGAACCCCAACGACTACGAACTCGTAATCCAGTAACACTTCTTCAAGTTAAGGACATTCGCCATGGGCAAGAAACTTCTCACTCTCGACATAGGAGCCTCGCGCGTCGCGCTTGCCGAGTTCGAGCAAAGCGGCAAGGATTCGCTCACGCTCCTCAAATACGGGATTGCGCAGCTCGCCGCGCCGCTTGATTCGGGCAACGCCGATGCGATCCTCTCGCCGGCGATCGGCGAGATCATGCGCGAGAAGGGGATCAAGCCCGGCGATATCGCCGTGTCCGTATCCGGACAGATGGTGTTTCCGCGCTTCGCGGCGATTCCCATGGCCGGCGGCATGGATAAATTCGAGCAGATGGTGCGCTACGAAGTGGAGCAGAACATCCCGTTCCCGATCGACGAGATGGTCTGCGACCGCCAGATCCTGGGCGACACCGAGGACGGCGACAAGTCGGTGATGATCGTCGCCGCCAAGCTCGAACAGATCGAAGGCATTACCGGCGCGCTCTCCGGACTCGGGTTCAATCCGGTCCTCGTGGATGTCGCGCCGATCGCCGCCACGAACACGATGCGCTACGTCTACGGCGACGACGGCAGCCCGGTCATCATGCTCGACATCGGCGCGAAGACGACGAGCCTCGTCATCGCCGAGGGCGAAAAGCTCTACAACCGCACCATTCCGATCGGCGGCAACAACATCAACCGCGACATCGGCCAGGCGCTGGGCGTGGGCTCGGTCGAGGCCGAGCAGGCAAAGCTCGAGAAGGGCTATGTGAGCCAGGGCGGCGTCGTCGAGGATGAAGACGAAGTGGCCGACCGCATCTCCAAGGTCTGCCGCGCGGTGCTTACTCGTCTGCATGCGGAGATCAGCCGCTCGGTCAACTTCTACCGCTCGCAGCAGGGCGGCTCCGCCCCCACCAAACTCTATCTTACCGGCGGCACTGCGCTCCTGCCGCAGATCGACACTTTCTTCGCCGAGAATCTGGGCATCGAGGTCGCATTCCTCAATCCCTTCGAAAGGATCGGCGTCGGCGGCGCGGTCGATGCCGACCAGCTGGGCGCGGATACCGCGATGCTCGCTTCGGCTTCCGGCGTGGCCGTGCACATGATCAAGGCCGGGCCGTTCGACATCAACCTTATTCCTCCGGCGATTATCGAGGCCAAGGCCGAGAAGGCGAAGATTCCTCTCGTCGCCGCCGGCGGCGCGATGGTGGTCGCGGCGCTCGTCTGCATGCTTTTGGGCGTGAACAAGGAGCAGAACGCCTTGGTCGCGGAACTTGAGCGCAAAGAAGCCAAGGTCAATTCCTACAAGAGCTTCGCCACCAAGATCGCGGCGGGCGAAAAGGCGGTGGCCGCCGCCAAGGAGGAGGCCGACAAGATCGGCGCACTGCTCTTCGACCGCGAAAAGACCGTAATCAGGATGCGGCTTGTCGAGTTGGCGCTGGCGCCGGGAATGTGGATCGAAAGCTGGGAAGGCAACAAGGTGACGATCCGCGGCTGGAAGGACAAACTCGACGAGCTCGTGAAGAGCGATGCCGAGGCCAACGGCGGCAAGCAGCGCACGGCGTCGGAAATCGTCGTGTCCAAGCTCAAGGGACGCAAGGAGCTGATCGAGGATGAAGACGTGAAGATCAGCGATATGAAGGCAATCGGCCGCAACGGCAATGTTGAACAGTTCACCGTGGAGATCAAATTCAAATGAACAAGACCAAGATAATTCTCGCCGCGATCGGCGGTGTGTGTGGCGTGGCGGCGCTGGTGCTCGCCTATCTCATCTGGGACGGATTATCACAGCAGGACGAGACCCGCGAAGAGCTTGAGACCATGAGGGATGCGATCGTCAAGCATGTGAAGGCGGCGGTCAAGCCGGTGAAATCCTCGGTCGATGCGATCGAGGAGCAGCGCAAGGCGTATGCCGAATGGACCGTGGAGGCTCAGGCGCTCGCCGTGCGCGGCGACAAGCAGTTCGAGCCTACCAGCGAAGCGGCCTTCAAGCAGTTCATGGTGGCGGAGGCCCACCGGCTTTCCGAACTTCCGGGCGGCGTTGAAGGCAAACTGGTGAAGGCCGGTTTCCCGTTCGGCTTCCAGCAATACATCCTTGATGGCGCAATGCCGCCGGCGGCGGATCTCAAGAAGCTTCAGCGCCAGTGGGACGATGTGACGACAGTCGTCTCCACGCTTGCCAACTCCGGCATCTACGAACTGGTTTCCATTACGATCAAGGAGGGCGCAAGCGCGGCGCCGAAGGCGGAGGAAGCCCAGCAAGGCCGCAACGCCAACCGCCGCAACCGCCGTCAGCCCAAGAGGGAGGTCGCGCAGCAGAAGGAGTCGGACGACGAACCTGACGTCACGGTGATGGCGGTTGAATTCCTCACCCGTCCCGCCGGACTCGTGGCGACGCTGAATTCCTTCGCGGTGAACGAGCGCTTCTGCGTCGTCGACGATTTCCGTTTCGTGCGCGAAAAGGACGATCTGCTCGAGGCGCTCGGCGGCGAGAAAAAGACCGAAGCCGTCCAGCCGGCATCGCGCGGCCGCGGCCGCGGCCGCCGCGCCGCATTCGTCCAGGAGGAGGAACAGCAGGATGACGACGACGAAATCTCCAAGAAGGGGCAGTTAGTCACCGATCCTTTGAAGGCGTCGCTCCTCAAAGTGGGCATGACCGTCAAGATCTATGATTTCAAGTCGCTCGGCGCGCCTGCGTCGGAAAAGGAGGACTGACCATGGCAATCGCCTCTGCAAACAAAAAGAATTTCTTCATCGCGCATTACGAAATCGTCGTGCTGCTGGTCGGTGTGCTGGCGCTGGCCGGCGGCGTCTTCTTCATGTCGCTGGGCGGCGATGAAGTTCGCATCGACGGCGTGACGCCCACAATCCCTGCCGACGCCCCTTCCGGCGTCGAACCGGTCTCGATGGAACCGTACCATTACATGACGCGCATCACCAAGGATCCGTTCAAGCTCCCGGTCGTGGCCGACAAGGAAGCCAGCTTCCTCGCGTCCGAGCGCCGCATCCGCTGCGCCGAATGCGCCGCGCCGATCCCCACCGCGGAAAAAATCTGCCCGTTCTGCAAGAAGGCCCAGCCCGAGGACAAGCCGATCGTATACGATACCGATGGCGACGGCCTTCCGGACGATTGGGAAAAGCGCTACGGCCTTAACATCAACGACCTCTCCGACGCCCAGGCCGATACCGACGGCGATCTCTTCACCAACGCCGAAGAGTTCGCGATGGGCACCGATCCTACCGACGCCAAGAGCCATGCGCCCTACTCCAACTATCTGCGCCTGCAGCTTCCGCTCAAGGAGACCAAGCTGCCGTTCTACTTCGACAGCGCCATCAAGATTCCCGCCGGGCACCGCTTCAAGTTCATCAATCCCACCAAGTTCGACAAGGCTTACAACCGCAAGGGCGTCCACTACACTCCGGTCACCGGAGAAGAGATTGGCGATACCGGCTACATCGTGAAGAGCTACGAGGCCAAGAGCGAGAAGCGTGCGATCGCCAGCGGCAGAGGCATGGAGAAGATGGTCGATACTTCCACCGCGACCGTCGTGCGCAAGTCCGACAACAAGGAAATCGTGCTTACGGTGGGCGACCGCAAACTGCAGATGGTAGACGTCCAGGCGACGATCGTCTTCGAGCTCGGCGAAACGCGCGAGTTCAATGTCATCGTCGGCGATACCATCGACCTCAACGGCGAAAAGCATGTGGTCAAGTCCATCCGCAAGGAAGGCAATGCCGTGCGCGTGCTGCTCGAGCACTCTACGCTGGGCACGAAAAAACTTTTGGAAGCACTTGAACAGTAATTTGATTTTTGATATAATATGCATATCAACAAGGGAGCAATGGTCATTATGCGAAACATAAAGCGCCTCACCGCCGTCGTCGCGACGATGGCTTTCGTCGCCTGCGGCATCAGTGCGATTGCCCAGGATGATCTGGACGATTTGCTTAAAGATCTGGAGGGAGAAGTGCTCGGCACTGGCGAAGGCGCGGCTGCCGGGGAAGCCGCGCCAGCGTCTGAAGAGGCATCGGCGGAGGAAGCTCCCGCCGCGGAAGAGGATGTCTCTCCTGCCGCCGATGAGGCGTCCGCGGAGGAAGAAGAGCCTGCTCCCGCCGACGAGGAACCTGCGGTCGAGGAAACTCCTGTTGCAGAGGGAGAGCCGGCAGCGGAAGAGGAACCTGCTCCCGCCGAGGAGGAACCTGCCGCAGCTGAAGAGCCTGCTCCCGCCGACGAGGAACCTGCGGTCGAGGAAACTCCCGCAGCTGAAGAGCCTGCTCCCGCCGACGAGGAACCTGCGGTCGAGGAAACTCCCGCGGAGGAAGAGCCTGCAGCGGAAGAGGAACCTGCTCCCGCCGAGGAGGAGCCTGCTCCAGCTGAAGAGCCTGCGGCGGAAGAAGAGCCTGCTCCCGCCGATGAAGAGCCGGTAGCGGAAGAGGAACCTGCGGCTGATGAGGAGCCTGCTCCAGCTGAAGAGCCTGCGGCCGAAGAGCCGGTCGAGGACGCCGTCACGGACGAGCAGGTTGAAGGTGCGCTCTCGGTGCTCGACGAACTCTCTGCGGAAGTGCTCCCTGCCGCTGGAGAAACGCCTGCCGCCGCCGAGCCTGCTCCCGCCGCCGCGACTGTCGCTCCCCAGCCCGCTCCGGCGACTGCCGTTCCCGCGAAGGACGCGGAACTTATCGCTTCCATCCGCGCTACGGAGAAACTCCGCCGCGAGGCCTACGACAAGCAGGCGTTGCGCGAAATCGCCGAGGCCCGCGAGTGCATGGGCAACAAGGAATATACCGAGGCCTCCCGCCACTACGGCATCGCGCTTCGCCTCCTGAACGACCGTCCCGCTTCCAAGCCGCTCCGCAAGGAATGCGAACAGGGCATCGCCGAGGGTCTCTATCGCGCCGCCATGGAAGAGGAGATGACCGGCCGCCGCGACCGCGCGATGAAGCTTATGGAGAAGGCCGTGGACATGCGCCACCCCAAGGCGCGCAAGCAGCTTGAAATCTGGCTCTCCGCCGAAGACCCCAACGCCAACAAGATCGATTATTCTTCCATCAAGCATCGCCGCAACGACGATGATTTCAAGGCGCAGCGCGAAACCAACCGCAGGCATCTGCGCCGTGCGCGCCAACTGCTCGCCGTCCGCGAGATCGACAAGGCGCTCGAGGAGTGCGAACTCGTGCTGGTCAACGACAAGTACAACCAGGAAGCGATCCGCCTGCGCGCGGCGATCATTGCCAAGCGCAAACTGATTCTCGGCCAGGAATTCCAGGTCGCCCGCGACGGCATGATCGCCGATGTCGACCGTGCCTGGCGCCCGGTGTACGCGCCCAACGCCCGCAAGCTCGATGAAGTGGGCAACACCACGGTGAAGAGCGCCCTCGGCGACGATCCCGAGCGTTCCATCGAACAGTCCATCATCCGCCGCATGAAGGAAATGCGCCTGCCGCATATCGAGTTCAAGGCGCCGTCGACGATTCTGGACGCCGTCGATACCTTCCGCCAGATGTCCAAGGATTTCGACCGTCCCGATCTCCCGCTCGATCAGCGCGGCTTCAACTTCGTCGTCAGGACGCCTAACGATCTTACCCTGCAGACGGCCGAAGAGTCTGGCGAAGACAGCGACGACTTCAGCTCGACCGACAACGAAACGCCGGAAGGACCGGCGGTCGGCGGCGTGCCGGTGATGAAGATGATCGGTGCGGACAACCTTTCGCTGTATGACGCCTTGAAACTCATCTGCGATCAGGTAAACTGGAAGTTCAAGGTTCAGGGCACGGTCATCATGGTAATGCCCAAGGGCATGTCCACCGATGAAATGATCACCCGCAGCTACCCCGTCGTTTCCGCGTTCATGGAGCGCATGGGTACCGCTTCCAGCGAAATGAAGGAAATGCAGTCGGCAGGTTTCGGCGGCAGGTCTGCGCGCCGCAACGACGAAGAAGAGGAGAATCAGGAGCGCGACTGGAAGGAATTCTTCACGCTCCTCGGCGTCGAGTGGCCGGAAGGTTCGTCGATCATGTATATCAAGACGATCGGCAAGCTCCGCGTCAAGAACACCTACGACAACCTCGCCGAACTTGAAAAGGCGCTTACCGAAATGAACGCCGATCCCAAGCTCGTCGAAATCGAAACGCGTTTCGTGGAAGTCGAACAGGACGACCTCAACTCCCTCGGCTTCGAGTGGATTCTCAACAGCGACTATACGCTCAACACCAGTAAGCTCGGGCGTTGGGCGGGCGTTAAGAGCGGCCAGTGGTCAGATGGCGCTTGGGTGAGGTCTTCGTCTTCTTCCTCGTCCAGCAGCAGCAGCAGTTCCGTCTCCGGCTCCAGCGGCACCGACGCCGGCGCCGGCAGCAGAAATACGGCGATCGCGACATCAAGCTCGTCTTCCCGCAGTACGTCGAGCATGCGTTCCAATATGGGCGTAAACGCATTCGGCGGCACTTCGGACTACCAGAACGGCAACCGTTATCTCTCGACTACCGGCAACCACATCTCCGGATCCGGGCAATCGACGAACGACCAGTTCATGCGCGTCAATGCGTTCCTCGGCAGCGCGGATCTTTCGATGATCCTCCACATGCTCTCGCAGCGCAGCGATACCGACCTCCTCTCCGCGCCCAAGGTGCTCACCAAGCCCGGCGAGGAAGCGACGATCAAGGTCGTGACCGAGTTCATCTACCCGACCGACTACGATGTCCAGCTCCAGAGCTCCAGCTCTTCCGGTTCCGGCAATTCGTCTTCGCAGTCTGCGGTGCTCGCGGTCGTCGAACCGCAGTCGTTCACGATGCGCGAAGTGGGCGTGATCCTTACCGTCACGCCTACCTTGACCGACGACGGCAACCTCATCGATCTCGTGCTCGACGCCCAGGTGGTCGACGAGCCTACCTGGAAGAACTACGGCATGAGGATTCCTTATTCCGGCAACTCCAGCTCGCTCGAAAGTTTCCAGGGCATTGGCGAAATCTTCGAGTCTCTCGCCGGGTTGATCGATACCGTCGGCGCCACGCTGCCTACGGACACCAAGCAGACGATAGTCAATAACGCCACCGAATCCGCCATGAACGCGATGAATTCGCTCTCGTCTTCGGGCGGTGAGAACATGACCTACTACGAAGCACCGATGGAACAGCCGTTCTTCCATACGCGCCACATTACGTCGTCGGTCTCGATGTTCCCGGGCGCGACGATCGTCATGGGCGGTCTCATCACCGAGGCTCGCAAGGCCATGGACGACAAGGTGCCGTTCCTGGGCGATCTGCCGTTCATCGGGCGGCTCTTCCGTTCGCACGCCGAGCAGACGACCAAGCGCAATCTCCTGATTTTCGTGACGACCCGTCTGGTGGATGTCCACGGCCGCGAGGTGTCGATGGGCGCGGGCGACGAGTCGGAGGCGGAGGTCAAGGCCGCGCCTGCGGTTTCGGAGAACTGAACAGACTCATGAGAGTATGTCTCACGGGAGGGATTGCCTCGGGCAAATCCCTCCTTTCGTCTTATCTGAAAGAACTTGGCGTCGAGATTCTCGATGCCGACGATGTGGCGCATTCGCTCATACCCGATCCTGCCGAGCGCCGGCGCATTGCCGCCGAGGTTTTCGCGGATCCCGCCAAGCGCAAGGCGCTCGAAGCCCGCCTCCATCCGCAGATTCTGGCGGAGATCGAAAAGTTCCACGCCGGACATCCGTGCACCGCCGGGCGCATTTCGCTCGTCGTAATTCCTTTGCTTTTCGAATTGCATTGGGAAGGAAAATATGATATAATATGCACCGTCATATCGGAAAGGGCTGCACAAGCCGACCGGATGACGCACCTCCGAGGATATTCCAAGGAGGAAGCCGAGGCCCGGCTGGCGGCGCAGCTGCCGGCGGAGCTGAAGGCGAAAAAATCCCATTATGTCGTGCGCAATGATGCCGGGCCTGAAGCCTTGCGCCGCGCGGCGGCAGACATGGTTTCTTTTCTCAAGGAGCAAATCGAAAATGGAAAACGAGTTTGACGTATTCGCCGGTGCACTCAATCCGGAGCCGCAGGAGAAAGCAAAGCCCCAGCCGCCGCGCAAGGTGCCGCCGCGCAAGAATTTCACCGGCGCCGGCAGGCCGCGTCAGCAGAAGTCGAACAACTCCCCGATCCGCGGCGCGAATGGCGAAGAGAGCGTCAATCCCTTGCTGAACGCGCCGCTGCCGACCGAGCCGCGTTCCCAGGAGAGTGAGATCCTCGCCAACCCGAACCGCAATCCCGATCTTCCCGAATACGGGCTTTCCGATATCCAGACTTGGCGCGCGGAGGACATTGTCGTCCGCATGATGCCCGGCGCCGACCCGGAGGAACTTGGCGCATACCGTCCGCACGAACTTATCTTCGCCGCCATTCGCGATTACCTGCGGCGCGGCGGCGCGGTGCTCGCCAGCGGCTGTCTGGAGATCGTCCGCGAGGGGCATGGCTTTTTGCGGTCGGCCAAGAACAACTTCCTCGCCTGTCCGGAGGATGTCTTCGTCACCCAGCAGCAGATCCGCCGCCACGCGCTCAGGACCGGCGACGTGATCGAAGGCCCGATCCGCGATCCGCGCGACCGCGACCGCTTCTTCTGTCTGGGTGCCGTCCAGCGCGTAAACGGCAAAGAGCCGTCCGTCGCCGCCCGCGTCGTCCACTTTGAAAACCTTACTCCCATCTTCCCGGATCGCCGCATCATCCTCGAGACCGACGCCAAAGAGCTCTCAACCCGCGTAATCGACATCTTTACGCCTATCGGCTTTGGCCAGCGCGGCATCATCGTGGCGCCGCCGCGCGTCGGCAAGACCGTGCTCCTCCAGAAAATCGCCAACGCCATATCCGCCAACCACCCGGAGGCGATCCTCATCATTCTGCTCGTCGACGAACGTCCCGAGGAAGTGACCGACATGCAGCGCAACACCAAGGCGATGGTTCTTTCCTCCACTTTCGACGAAGAGCCCCAGCACCATGTGAACGTGGCGGAGATGGTGATCGAGATGAGCAAGCGCCAGGCGGAGAACGGCAAGGATGTCGTGATACTGCTCGACTCCATAACCCGTCTCGCCCGCGCCTACAACACCGTGCAGCCGCATTCCGGCAAGATTCTGACGGGCGGCGTCGACGCGCTCGCCCTGCACCGTCCGAAGCGTTTCTTCGGAGCGGCGCGCAATATCGAAAACGGCGGCTCGCTCACGATCCTCGCAACCGCGCTGATCGATACCGGTTCGCGCATGGACGAGGTGATCTTCGAGGAGTTCAAGGGTACCGGCAACATGGAACTCGTCCTCGACCGCTCGCTTGCCGACAAGCGAATCTTCCCGGCGATCGATATCGACAAGTCCGGCACCCGCAAGGAAGATCTGCTCCTCGAGCCGATGGAACTGGAGAAGACTTGGGCGATGCGCCGCGTCCTCGCCGGCGCGGGATCGGAAAACGCCATGAAGTCGGTCCTCAATTCGCTCAAGAAAACAAAGTCCAACCCCGAATTCATCCTCGCGCTCGACCTCAAGAATAAAGGCATTTAATGCTAGAATAAGGGGGGTAGGCATATGAAGTTGAGACTTGCCGCATTTATTCCCATCGCCGCAATTCTGCTCTCCGCAAATGCGGAATTGACTTATAATTACAAAATGACGGTGGAGAGTCTCGACGAAAATTATGGTAGAACTTTTAATTACCTCTGCTCGTTCATTACGTCTGAATTCACGAATGCCACGGAAACGGTTGTGCTTAGCGATCTGAAGATTGCGTCGATAACCAATCTTTATACATCTGAAAATGTATGGGAGTATAGTGGAGCACCTACCGCGAAAGACCTTTTAATATCGAGCGGAGACTTGTCGTTCGCAACCACGGAAAGCCGCGCCTCGTGGATTTACTCCGGCGTAGGTAATAATCTTGGCGGGGTGGATTTGGGGGTCAAGATTGTTCCTCCTTCCGGTTATGTTTCGTATGGCTTTTTGTATGCATCGCATCCTAAAACGGGGCCAGATGTAAGCAACCTAGTGGCAAACACCAACAAATTTACGCTCTCACAAATCAAGGGTAGTGGCTATCCGCGCTATCACATTGTTCCGCTTATCCGTCCGGCACGGGAGTTTTGGTTTGTGGATCCGGTGGCGAATACCACCAATGTGATAGCGGCGGCTGGCACTGAAGCGGAAGGCGATGACGGGCCTATTGGCGTCGAGCTCCCCACGCCTAAAGCAAAGCTCGGGTATGCGTTCCAGCATTGGAAAACGGAGACGGGGGAGAGCCTGCAAGGCAAGGAGTATTACAACCCATCCTTTACCTTGGGAAGCGCCTCCACGCCGGTCATCGTCAAAGCGAATTGGACGGCGAAGACTTATACGGTGACGCTTGATCAGCAGGGCGGCAGCGGCGACACGGAGAGTGTGACCGCGACATATGACGCAGCAATGCCTGCAATCACCAAGCCGACGCGGACGGGGTATGCATTTCAGGGGTATTACGACGCGACGAGCGGTGGAACAAAATACTACAACGCGAACGGTTCAAGTGTGAGGACATGGGACAAGACGGCGGCGACAACGCTATATGCGCAGTGGACGGCGAACAGTTATACGGTGACGCTGAACAAGCAGAGCGGTTCTGGAGGGTCTGACAATGTAAGCGCGGCATACGGCAGCGCAATGCCGTCGGCGGAGATGCCTACGCGGAAGGGATATACGTTCGGGGGGTATTATACTTCTACAGGTGGGAGCGGAACGCAATACTACAACGCGGACGGCACGAGTGCGAAAGCTTGGGCCGAAACTGCGATGACGACTTTGTATGCGAAGTGGACGGCGAATGTGTATACGGTTACATTCAATAATGGAAGTGGATCGGGCGGCACGGCGAGTGTGTATGCAACCTATGATAGCGCAATGCCGTCAATAACCATTCCAACGCGCACTGGGTATACCTTTGAAGGTTACTATACTTCAACATACGGTGATGGTACGAGGTATTATTATGCCAGTGGTTTGAGCGCGAAGAAGTGGGACAAGACAGCTGATACTACGAAGCTCTATGCGAATTGGACGGCGAACACATATACAGTGACACTCGATAAGCAAGGCGGCAGTGGCGGTTTATCGAGTGTGACGGCGACATACGACAAGAAGCCACCGACAATAACAACCATCCCTACTCGCACTGGCTATACCTTTGACGGTTACTTTACTGGAGAGAATGGCGGCACACAGTATTACAATTCCGCAGGCGCGAGTTTGCGGACATGGACTTTGACCTACAATACCACGCTCTATGCGAATTGGACGGCGAACAAGTATACAGTGACATTCGATCAGCAAGACGGCAGCGGCGGCACGGAGAGCGTGACGGCAACCTATGATAGCGCAATGCCAGACATAACCATTCCAACGCGCACTGGCTATACCTTTGACGGATATTTCACTACTACAGGCGGCTACGGCACCAAGTATTACAATGCGGACGGATCAAGTGCGCAGGATTGGGACAAGGACGCTGCCTCTACCACACTCTATGCGAAGTGGACGGCGAACACTTATACGGTGACGCTTGATCAGCAGGGCGGCAGCGGCGGCACGGGGAGTGTGACGGCGACTTACGCCAGTTCAATGCCTACGGCGGAGATGCCGACGCGCGATGGCTATGCCTTCGGCGGATATTACACCGAACCCGATGGCGGCGGCACTCAGTATTACAAAGCCAATGGCGCGAGTGCTCAGGCTTGGTATCTGACCGATGATGATACTACGCTCTATGCGAAGTGGGGTGAAATCACATATACGCTTAGATTGTTGCCTAATGGCGGAACGGGCAGTTCCGTTTCGACCAACTTGACGTATGACGAAGAATACACTTTGCCCACGGTTGCGACGCTCGGCTATACCAAGACCGGCTATCGCTTCAACGGCTGGGGCGATGCTTCCGATTCAACGACTGCGCTTTATGCCGATGGCGCGACCGTCGCCAATTTGACGAGCACGGCAGGCGACACCGTGAATCTTTACGCCATCTGGGGCGAGAGAACTTATACGGTGACGTTCGATGCGAATGGCGGCGAAATCGATGACGGCGATTCGACCAGGGAATACACATACAACAGCACCTATGGTTCGCTCCCCGTTCCTTCCCGCACCGGCTATAAATTTACCGGTTGGAAGAATGGCGACAACTTGATAACCGGCGATATGACCTGCACCCTTGCCGACAACGCCACATTCACGGCCAGTTGGACGCCCATCAATTATGTGATCGCCTTTGACGCAAATGGCGGAACTGGCGAAATGGGTGCGATCAATGCCGTATACGATAAGGAAGTGACGCTCCCTGCATCCACATTTGAGTCGCCAGGGAAGCTGCTCGGTTTTGCCGGCTGGTCGGAGTCGGCAACCGCCCCGGAAACGCCAGATGTCGAGATCGCCTATGCAGACAAGGCGGTAGTTTCCAATCTGGTGACCGAGGCCGACGCAACCAATACGCTTTATGCCGTCTGGCGCTATCCAGGTATAAACTACGCGCTTGAGAATTTCGATCTGGAATTTGAGGTGCCGAACTTATATACCGACAAGGTGACCATAAACACGGAAGACTGTTTTGTCGAAGCGACCGACGGCGGAAGATTTACGACAATCCTCACCAATGCAGAAGGCACTTTGTCGTTCAATTGGGACACGACCGGAAGCGGATATGTGCGGATTAGCACTTATTCGCCTGATGGCGCTACGCAGAAAAAGCTAAAAGATTATTTTCCAGATGCCAGCGCGTATGCGATTTCGCTATCGACGAACATCGCGGTGATTGTCTATTGGCGCGCCGACAGCGGCACCGACAAAACTATAAAGGTATCG
Source organism: Verrucomicrobia bacterium UBA3783 (assembly GCA_002369235.1). Lineage (GTDB taxonomy): Bacteria > Verrucomicrobiota > Kiritimatiellia > RFP12 > UBA1067 > UBA1067. The sequence goes on along the minus strand of DFFF01000026.1, from coordinate 3,692 downwards.
AAAGTGAAGTGGACGCCTGCCGGCGACGAGCCTACGCCCGCCGGCGACGAGCCGACAGATGATGACGCCCCGGATATTTCGTCGCTATCGGTTGCGGACGGCGTGAAGTTCACGAGCGACGCCAGATTCAACTACGAAATCTGGTACAAGACCGATTTATCCTCCAAGACCGACTGGCAGCTTCTCAAGACGATAGAAGGAACCGGCGGCGAGGTTGGGTTCGACCTTATCCAACCTGGCAAGGACGTCATGTTTTACGAAATCAAGGTTGTCGGCAAGTAGCCTGATCCCATGTCTGATATAGTCATAACCAAGGCGCGGATGCACAATCTGCGCGGCATCGATGTAACCATTCCCCGCAACTCGCTCACGGTCATCACCGGGCTTTCCGGCTCCGGCAAGAGTTCGCTGGCGTTCGATACGCTTTACGCCGAGGGCCAGCGCCGCTACGTGGAATCGCTTTCGGCATACGCGCGCCAGTTTCTCGACCGGCTTGAAAAGCCCGATGTCGAGAAAATCGAGGGCTTGAGCCCGGCGATTTCGATCGAACAGCACACCACCGGCGGCAATCCGCGTTCGATCGTCGCGACCGTGACCGAGATCCACGACTATCTGCGCATCCTCTACGGCAGCGTCGCGGTGGCGCATTGTCCGCACTGCGGCAAGCGCGTGACCAAACAGAGCGCCGAACAGATCGTCGATTCCATCCTCAAGACGCCCGGCAAGACCGTGATTTATGCGCCGGTCGTGAAAGGCAAGAAGGGTAGGCACGAGAATATCTTCGCCGCCATCAAGCGCAATGGCTTCGCGAGGGTGAGGATCGACGGCGAGACGTATCCGATCGAAGAACTGCCGGAAATCGACAAGAAGAAGGCGCACAACATCGATATCGTCGTCGACCGGCTGGCAATCCCCTGCGACCGCACCCGGCTTACCGACTCCGTCGAGCTGGCGCTCAAAGAAGGCAAGGGCGTCATCCAGGCGAACGACACTACCTACTCCGAACTCAACGCCTGCATCGACTGCGGGATTTCCTTCGAGGAATTGAAGCCGCGTTCTTTCTCGTTCAATTCGCCGTTTGGCGCCTGTCCCAAGTGCGCCGGGCTCGGACAGCTTTATTTCTTCGACGAAGATCTTATCGTCCCCGACAAATCGCTGCCGCTCGAGGAGGCGATCCATCCGTGGCGGCGCATGGGGCAGATGTCGATCCTCTACTACAAGGAGGTTCTCCACCACATCGCCGCCCAGAACGGCGTTTCGCTGCGCACGCCGTACGCGGAACTGCCCGCGAAATTCCGCCACGATTTGATGCATGGCTTCAAGGAGGATTTGAACTTGCCGTGGCGGCGCGTCGACAAGCCTTTTGAAGGCGTAATCGCCACCTTGCAGAAGCGGCTCGACGAGACCGAAGACGACGAAATGCGCATGAAGATGGAGGCATACCAGAATTTCCGGGTGTGCCCAGAGTGCGGCGGGGCGCGTTTGCGGCCGGAGTCCCGGGCGGCAACGGTCGAGGATAAATCGATTTGCGACGTAATGGCGATGAGCGTCAAAGATTCGCTCGCATTCTTCAAGTCGCTCGGCGAAGACCGCTGGCCGGGGATGCGCGACATTCTGCGCGAGATTACGCGCCGGCTCCAGTTCCTGCTCGATGTGGGGCTCGATTACCTCACGCTCGACCGCGCGTCGGCGACGCTTTCCGGCGGCGAAATGCAGCGCATCCGCCTCGCGACGCAAATCGGGTCTGGCCTTACCGGCGTCCTTTACGTGCTCGACGAGCCGACCATCGGCCTGCACCCCAGAGACAACGAACGGCTGATCGCGACTTTGAAAGGCCTGCGCGACCGCGGCAATACGGTCGTAATCGTCGAACACGACGAAGAGATGATGCGCAATGCCGACTACATAATCGATCTCGGCCCCGGCGCCGGACGCGAAGGCGGCAGGCTCATGTATCAAGGTCCATACCAGGGACTGCTCAAGGCCGAGAGCCTCACGGCCGACTATCTCACCGGTCGCAAGTCGGTCGTCCCCACGAGCCTCGCCCTGTCCTCCGCAGCCTCGGCGAAGGAGGAAGCCCCTCAGCGCTCAGCGCTCAGCCCTCGACCCTCATTCCTGACTATTTCCGGTGCGCAGGAACACAACCTGAAAAATGTGACGGCGCACATCCCGGTGGGGTCGTTCACCTGTGTGACCGGCGTTTCCGGCTCCGGCAAGTCCACGTTGATCGATGAAACCCTGAAGCGCGCCTTGATGAAGCATTTCTACGGCGCCAAGGCCGAACCCGGCAAATACCGTGCGATCAAGGGCATGGAGCATTTCGACAAAGTAATCGAGATCGACCAATCGCCGATCGGCCGCACGCCGCGCTCGAATCCTGCCACTTATGTGGGATTTTTCGGCGAAATCCGTCAGCTTTTCGCCAAAACCGAGTCCGCCCGCGCCCGCGGCTATGACGCCGGACGCTTCAGCTTCAATGTGAAGGGCGGACGCTGCGAGGTTTGCGGCGGCGATGGACTCAAGAAACTTGAAATGTCGTTTTTGCCGGATGTCTACGTCACGTGCGAACAATGCGGCGGCAAAAGGTTCAATGCCGAGACGCTTGAGGTCACCTACGGCGGCAAAAATATCGCCGAAGTCCTGGAAATGACCGTCGCCGAGGCGTATGGATTCTTCGAGAAGGTCCCGTCGCTGGCCAGAAAACTGAAAACGCTGGTCGATGTGGGACTTGGCTATATCGCGCTGGGACAAAGTGCGACAACTCTTTCCGGCGGCGAGGCGCAGCGCATCAAACTCGCGACCGAACTTTCCAAGCGCGGCACCGGTCGGACGCTGTATTTGCTCGACGAGCCGACCACCGGGCTGCATTTCGACGATGTGGCCAAACTTATGAAGCTCTTGCTGCGCCTGCGCGATCAGGGCAACACAATCGTCGTTATCGAGCATAATCTCGACGTTATGCGCTGTGCCGACTGGATTATCGATTTAGGCCCCGGTGGCGGCGATCAGGGCGGCAATCTCGTCTGTGAAGGCCCGGTTTCCGCCATCGCCGCCTGCAAAGAATCCGTCACCGGCCGCTTTTTGCGTCCAAATCGCGGGTAAAACCACACAAAGACGCGCTCCCTCCACTTCGTAGTCCAGCCTCCTGGACTGCCAAGTCCAGCCTCCTTTACTTCTAAGTCCAGCATCCTTTACTTCGTAGTCGAGCCTTCTTTACTTCGTAGTCCAGCCTTCTTTACTTCTAGCATCCTAGACTTCTAGAAAGGCTAGAAAACCTAGACAGCTAGAAAGCCTGAAAGGCTAGAAGCATAGAATCCCGCATTTACTTCTAGACGCGACGGTGGTGGCGCAGATGCCCGATTCTCAAAAAATCGAAAAATACCCTATTGACTTATATGCGCGATTTATGATATAATACACGACCGTTCGCCCCGCAAGGGACGGCACGCGGGAAAACCGCGCCGATCTTTGAAAACGGATGCTTGATGATGCGTTTCTGACGGATCTCTCCGCGAGAGGAGAGTTCGGAAGAGACGCGGAACATGAAAGATGTTTGTGTGAGAGCAAATTGGAAAATCTCGAAAATCTTTTTCTGAGAGTTTGATTCTGGCTCAGAACGAACGCTGGTAGCGTGGATTAGGCATGCAAGTCGAACGGGATCCACAAAGTAGCAATACTGCGTGGTGAGAGTG
>DFFF01000008.1:9283-29859 GCA_002369235.1 Verrucomicrobia bacterium UBA3783 | reverse complement strand
AAATATTCGTCAATCTTGAACACTGCTCTTTCCTAACTTTCGGGCAATATTATATCATATCTATTGCCCATTTGTAAATAGACAAAAGTCAAAATCCAAGTTATGACATGTTGGATTTCTCCTTTGTGGTGTTTGTTTTTCCTTGCCCCAGCACCGCGCGAAGGGAAAGAAAGCGTCAGAGCGCATCACGGAAAGATGGTCGTTTTCCTTTCATTTGGTCGGTCAGCATGCGGGGCATAATGCGCCAGCAAACATCCATATCAGCCAATAGACAATAATCCACCGTTTGCGTTTTACACGAATTGCAACCAGAGAGCCAAATAGCGCGAGGCACGACATGGCTCCTGCCTGAAGGGGCATTGCATCACACCCAAGCTCGCCCATGAGCGTCCAACAGAAAACTAAGACAAGCAACATAGCGATAGCAAAGCCTCGCAATGCGGCGCGGTCGGACACTATATCCAGGTCACATTTACGATGCGAAATCCGCCTTGATACCGCAAAGGCAGCAGCCGCAACAATAATCATGCCGCCACCAACCATCAAAGCCATCCGCACAACCGATATATGCGAATCATGAAACATAAACTCCCGAATTGGATTGCGATACTTGATTATCGACCATTCGACAGCCGCCGCCGCGAGCGCGAGGGATGAGACGAGGATTCCCCTACGCAGAGCGGCGGAGGACAAGTTGATTCGTGCAAAAGGTTTCATAGGGCGTTCCTTTCGGTCAAATTGAGTTCCTCAAGCCTTGCCATCCAATAAATGCGCCAATCGTTATGATGCTCAGGCAAGCGTAGCGAGTCCACGGGTTCTTGGAACAAACGGCCTTCCAGAGCAAAACGATGTACGCAACGTATGAAATCAGTGCAACCGGATACACCAGCGGGGAACCACCGCGTCCAAACAATCCTGCAGCAAAAAACAGCGGGCCAAGGAACACGCCAACTCCCGCCATGATAACATATGTATGTAGCTTCTCCACGTCAAGCGACCCCTTGTCTGCCATTATCAGCAGAGATATAAACGCCGATACCCAGCACCATGCAAACGCAATCAGAAAGTTTTTCATCTTGCTCATTACCTCGCTCCTTTCATTTGCTTTGCAGTTACGTCATGCACATTTACCCGCACAAGACGATAGCAGGCGACGTGTTTGTTGTAGAGAAATACGGAATCGGGATGAGATGGCGACACGACGGCCCGCCATCCTGTGCGATCCTTGATCTCATCGCTCTCCCACACGCACTTGAAGCTTTGGTCAAAGACATAGACCTGCGACCAGTTGTGGTATGTGCGCGGAGCCTTCATGACCACCAGCCGCTCGTCCTCGCCGCTTCCGAACGACGCCGCGCACGGCAGTATGTAACCCCAACCGGCGCGATGGCGTCCAAGGATTTCCGTAGTCTTGAACATCGAGTCGGCAATCTGTATGTAGTTGCCCTCGCTCGTTGCCGCAACCGCCACGCAGACCGTATTCGTGCCGAAGCGCAGCGGCGAAGATTCGCTGACAATCGTCGTGCCGTCGCGCAGCTCGTATTGCCGCCGTTCCCACTCCTTATGCGAAACATTGTCGTTCCAAACGCGCCCGTCCCGGCTCGCGCCCTTTTCGACAAGCCGCGCAATCTCGGCTGTCGTCGCGGCGTCGCACGGCTCAAGCTTCCAGTGTTCAAGATCTATTCTGCTCACACACCCCGCCGCGAGCGCGAGGGATGAGACGAGAATCATTCGTGCAAAGGGTTTCATGGGTTGCTCCTTTCGGTTTCATTTCAGTGGGATGTGGTAGGATGATGAGACGACTATGCCGCTCTTGAAAGTGACCGTCGCACGGAAGTAGTGGCGGAATCGGGCATGGCAATCCGACACTATGCGCGGCATTTCAAGCGACACGTGCCCCGCCGCAAGTTCCATTGGGTGGGAAAATTCCTTTGCATCGTTCACTCTGCCAGGAGGCGCACCGAGAGTTCTTCCATTCCGAGAGACGGCCTCATCTATCGCCGTGGCAAACTCAACACGCTTGACATTCTCCGCATCACCCTTGAACTCATATTCAAACGCCGCCCTCTCGCCTTCCTTCAGCACGCCGCCCATAAGCCGCACCTCGTAGCATGGCCGCAGATGCTTCCATACAAGCCTGAAGAAATACACCGTCATCGCAATGCCGATAAGCGAAAAGACCACGCCTATGACAATCCCAGAATTGAATCCTTTTTCGGAATAAGCACGTACGGCATCTACAAGGCCATAAAATGCGGCGGCGTCCCAGCCACAGCACCAGATCGCCATGAACACCATACCCTGTGGCAATACGCGCCGCAGCCTCACGCCCTCCGCCGCAATCATCCGCTCGTGCGCTTCGCGCTTCTTGCCTCGCGTTTTAAGCCACTTGAAAAGGCCTATGATTGGTGAAACGACAAACCCCACAACAAAAAAGGCTGTGACAGCAACAGCAATCCAATTCCCACGCTCGGCACCGGGACTCAACACAGTCTTTATCTCTTGGCAAAATAGCGGCAGCACGAAAATAAGTCCAACCACGACGAACGCAATCCCGCCCAGCACGTTCGCAACCTTCATCACCGGCGGCATATCCTTGAAGCGCGGCGTAGAGAAACCTCCGCCGACGCCCATGTTCTGGCGCTCCCATGAGAAGTCCTGCCGCCATCCGGTGCGTCTTTCAAGAAAGTCGAGAAACACGCGCTCAACATCGTCCGCACCTACGCGGCTCGTGCAGTGGAAAAGCGGACTCCCGTGACCTGTGCGATATTCCAAGTCGAAACGTCCGTCGCTCTTGCCTCCTACGTCATCGTAGTCGCATGCAACCTGCACAAAGTTCTCGTCATCCGTCTCGTCGGAAAGAATCATGAACTCGCCGCGCAAGGCGTCGTCACTGACGAGTTGGCGAATCAGTTCCGCCGTCGCCTCGCGCTGCTTCATCCTCTCAGTCTCAATTCGCATTTTCACCTTCCTTTCGCCATTCTGGCGGTATGAGCGCGAGGGATGAGACGAGGATCCCACTACGCAGAGCGTCCCCCTTCGCCAAGGCTACGAAGGATAAAACGGAGGAAAAGTTGATTCGAGCAAATGGTTTCATGGGTTTCATTCGCCTTCTTCGTAGTAATAGGAATAGTCAATGCCTTTCATGAACATCTCGCGGTCGTCGATCTTCGAGGTCAATGCGCCATTGAGAAGCGCTTTCAGCTCCGAAGCGTCCGTGGCACTTCTGCGCATCGCGTCGAGGTAGGTGGACTTGTCGATTAGGCTCCAATCGACACAGCGCTTCAACGTGCGCTTCAGCATCAGGTCGAGCCAGATGCGCGTCGAGCGGCCGTTTCCTTCCATGAACGGATGGGCGATGTTCATCTCCACGTACTTGTCCACAATCTCGTCGAACGTCGTTTCAGGCATGGCCTCTATCGCGGGAAGTGTCGTCGGGAAATGCAACGCGTTGGCGAATGTGAAGCCGCCCTTCGAGATGTTCTTGGAGCGGATCTGTCCGGCGAAATCGTAAAGTCCGCCGAAAAGATAGCCGTGTATCTGCTGCAGGCACTTGACCGTTCCGGGTTCGAGGCCGGCAAGCATACCGCTCTCGAAAAGAGCATAGGCCTTCTTCTTGCTCTGCCCGTCGATGGTATTGTCGCTGTAGATAAACCAATCAAGGAACGCCGTGGCGCGCTCATTGGGAATCTTCTTAGCAAGGGCAATGACACCTTCGGCATCAAGAACGTCGGACAGATAACGCTTCCCGTCAGCCGCTTTCAGCCTGAGTTGGGTAGTGGCGCTAACCAACTCGTCTTTCGCCCGCTTCAGCTTGGCTTTCAGGTACTTCCAATAGTTGCGCGTCTTGGCGTAGTCGGGCTCGCGGTTGATGGCGGCAACGATATCGAGTACGGAGAACCACCACTTCGAAGCGGAATCATCCCAAACAGCCCGCACTATGCGGTCATCGTAGAATCTAATTGATGTTTTCATGGTTTGCTCCTTTCGGTCATTTCGTTCCAATCGAACTAGCAAATATATTTTGCAATGGTAAAGCGCCATTTGCGGTTTTGGTCGCGTTTGGAGGCGTATGCGATGCCGATTCTGGGCGATGCCTTGAACTTCGGGCGCGTGCCATCGGACTCAATCCAAAGGCGGGGCGAGGTCGCGAGGTCTTCGCGATTGAGCGAACGGTCGATCCACATCAGCTTCGTCACCCTGCCGGGACCTTCCGCGCCCTCGACGCCGCGGATCAGAACGGCCTCCGGGCGTCCTTCGGAACCCGTCACCACGTTCAGCATCTCGTGCATTCCGTAGCAGAGGTAGATGTATGCGCAACCGCCTGGCGAATACATCACGTCGGTTCGCGGCGTCCTGCCTTTGTGGGCATGACACGCGGTATCCTCCTCGCCGCAATATGCCTCGGTCTCGGTTATCCGCCGCCGCAACAGCGTCCCGTCGTCGAGCCTCCGGCAGAGCCACGCGCCCAGAAGCGCCTTCGCCGCCGTCACCGCATCTACGCGATAGTCCTCCATCCCGAGTCGGTTCATGCAATGTCCCTTTCTCGCGCGAGGAGCGCCCTCTTGTTCGCGATGCCGCCGCCATAGCCGGTGAGCGAACCATCTGCGCCAATCACGCGGTGGCATGGGATGACTATGCAGAGCGGATTCCAGCCTACCGCGCCGCCGACAGCCTGCGCAGACATCCGTGCGATGCCGCGCTTCGCCGCGATCGTCTTTGCGATGTCGCCGTAAGTTGTCGTTTCGCCGAACGGAATCTTCAGCATCTCGTCGATTACCGCCTTGCGAAACGGCGTTAGACCACGAATGCGGTAGCGCGGCCTCCAGCTTGGCTCGCGTCCTGCGAAATATGCATCAAGCCAACGTCTCGCTTCTTTGAATACCGGCGAATCGCTTTCGACAATCGCGCCTTTGTGCTTCGCCGCGTCTTGCGACCCCTCGAACCAAACCCCCGTCAGCGTCTCGCCGTCGGAGCTTAACAACAAATCGTCAAGCCCGCCAGGAGTTTTGCATCTGTAAATGCATTCCATATCTACATTGCCATTTGCGACGAAACCGAGCCGGGATTGCGAAGAATGGCGACAAGATACGGCTTTGCCTTGGTCGGCCATAAAGCGCATATCTTCATCGTTTCGTGCAAAGGGTTTCATAGGTTGCGTCCTTTCTTGTCAAAACGGAGGATCGTGCCCTCGTCGTCAGCAAAGGCTCCGCACTGCTCAAAACGGTTCTTCATGGTCTCGAAATCGCCGCATGATAGCCAGCTGCCGAACTCCCAGAGCCTCGACATGGCGGAAATAAGCACTTCCGCCTCGCCGTCGCGCGAAAGTCGCCTCAGCGCCCCGATGTAGTCGGGACGGAACACGGTAGGAACGATGATTTTCGTCTGCCCCGCCGCTGTGAGCTCGGCGTTCATCATCAGGCGCGAAACGCGTCCGTTGCCGTCCGCGAACGGATGGACCTCGCTCGTGACGAACATGATGAATACCGCCCTCGCGAACGGATGCCGGATCGAGCGCGACATGTCGAATCCGCGCTTCAGCGTTCCGCGCACCCGGTCGAACGATACGAAATGCGTGTTGCCGGCGCGATTGTCGCGCGTCTTGAAAAGTCCCGGTCCGCACGACGGACGCCCGGACATGATCACGCGGTGCCGTGATCTCAAGATCTCCAGAAACTCGTCCGCCGTCTCCGCCCGCCTGCACATCTCCCGACGGTTGGACGCGATGGCGTAAGTGCCGAGTATGTCGTGGCTGTCGGCGTCGCGCGCCGGAATCGCCACGCCCGTCTCGACAATGCGCCGCGCCTCGTCCAGCTCGAATACCGTTCCCTCGATATAGTTCGAGAAGTAGCTTTCGAAGAACGCAAAGGTGATGTAGTCGGAATCGGCTACGTTTACATCCGGATATAATGGAAACTCCTTTCGGGCAAGATGCTCCAGCAACTTGCCGAAAAGTTCGATCCTATGGCTGTCGAACGGCTCGCCCACCGCCCTCGCCAACGCCACGCTTGATTTGAGCGCATTCGCCGGACGTGTCGAAAGGAGAGCCCCTACCATCCGGTCCAGCCGCGCAAAAGCATACTCCATCCCCGTCGCCGCCGCAACCGCCCGCGCCTCGTCGCGCAACTTGTTGAGCGCCGCCTCGCTTCCCGCCGAAAATTCGGCCTCCAGCCGCTCTTCCACCGCCTCCACCGGCAAGCACTTCTCCACTCCGCCTTGCGTCCGGTCCGGCTCGAGATTCTCCAATACAGCCCGCGCATGGGACGAGACTCCGAGCCCCTCCATAAACGGGTAATCCGACGGCAGCGAATCCGGAGTGGCGACAAAGTGGATTACGACTCCAGGCAATGACACCTTTCGCGTATACTTGTAGCCGAGAAACACCCTCCCTTCGTGCGGCGCATATTCAAAAGCCGTCCGGTAAGCAAGCCGCGCTCCCGGCCACAGCTGCCCCACGATCGTCCAGAGATTGCGGCGCACGATACTCTCCGGCGAATCCGTAAGGTTCGTCGTATAGAGGCGTGGCGCAAGTTTTGCAGCACGCCCTTCACGCTTTAGTCGGGCCAACAACTTCGCCGTTGCCGGGCTTGCCGACCCGACAATCACTTCGTTCAGACTTTGCAGATTTCTTTCGATCATGGCCGTACTTTCTCCCTCATTCGGCAATAATTTTCCAACAACATTTCTAATTAGGTGATAATATTATATCATATTCTCTGCCTGATTGCAAGAGGGGGCACAAAATCAGTGTTTTGTCATGCATGTCGATTGGAAAAGTAAGTGGGCGGGGGAGAGGAAGAACTTCTTCGATTCTTTGATTTTTCGATTGCCACCCGCAGGGAGGAAGTGAAATTTCTCTGTGTCTCGCGGATGCTTGCGCACCCTTCGGGTTCGCCTGCGGCGAATCTGCCCTCCGAAGCAAAGCTTCTGCGGCGCATCTTGCCTCTGTGTGGTTAATATCAAGCCCGCATTAGAATGCCGACGCAAAAAGGTTCAACCTTTTTACCAAAAAGGTCATACCTTTTGCCATAAAAGGTCATACCTTTTGCCATAAAAGGTCATACCTTTTACCCTAAAAGGTCATACCTTTTACCCTAAAAGGTCATACCTTTTGCCATAAAAGGTCATACCTTTTGTCATAAAAGGTCCAACCTTTTATACCAAAAGGTCATACCTTTTTGAACTGCCATGCCAATGCGGCAAATCTGCGTAAGATAAAAGAGGAGGAATTTTTCGATTCTTCGATTAATCGATTTTTCGATTTCGGGATAATCAGCCGACTACGAGTTCTTCAGCGGGAAAACGGATATGCCGCTGGGTTTCGCGGTTGCCGATCATCATAACGACCGAAAGCGCACCTAGCCGCCCCGCAAACATCGCCGCCATGATGCAGATCTTGCCGGGCAGCGAGAGGCTTGTCGTGGTGTCGCCCATGGAAAGTCCCGTCGTGGTGATTGCAGAACATACCTCGAAAAACAAGGCGTCGGTGGCGATGCCGCGTCCGTCTTCAGTAAACAAGAGTATTCCCATCGTCAATGTGACGAGAACCGAGAGTGCCACGAAAATGACGATTGATTCGCGCACGATGTCGATAGGCACGACGCGCTTGGAGATGATTGTTTCATGGTCTCCGCGGCACAATGCGGAAACCGTATATACCAACACCGCAAAAGTAGTAACCTTGATTCCGGCGGCGGCGGAACCCGGTGCGCCGCCGATGAACATCAAGACCTCGTACATGAGGCGCGTCAGCGGTTTCAGGGATTCGGTGGGAACGATGCAGAATCCGCACGTCCTCGGCGTGACGGCCTGATAGAAAGCGGCGGTGAATTTGTCCGCCGTATCCATGCCTGCAAGCGCACCGTTCCATTCGAGCAAAACGAACCCGGCAAAGGCCACGGCAAGCAGATAAGCGGTAAATCGCAGCACTACGCGGCTCTGAAGCGAAAGCCTTCCGCGTCCGCCGGACGAACGGCGGATGAACTTGAAGGTAAGGAGATTGAAGAGAACGAGAAAGCCTATCGAACCCAAGATGGTCTCGATCCCCATCGTGACGATGACGAAAGCATCTCCGGCAAACGAAGCGAGCGATCCGGGGAGAATCGAGAACCCGGCGTTGCAAAATCCCATGATCGAGTAGAAGATCGCCAGATAAAGATCGTGGATGCGCCAATAAAGCGCCGCCGCACCCAGAGCCTCGAACGCAAGCGTCGAGCCGACGACCCAGACGATGAGCGCCTTTATGCCTTTGACCTGTTCCACGCCGTATGCGTTCATGAGCGAAAATTCCGAAGAAAGCGACAGTCTGCGTCCGATTGCGATCATCAGGAACGTGCCGCACATCATGAGTCCGAGACATCCAAGCTCCACGAGAATCAGGATTGCAATCTGTCCGGTGCGCGAAAACTCGGCGGCGATATCGACCACTGAAAGTCCCGTCACGCACACCGCCGAGCATGCGGTGAATATCGAACTTGTCGCATCGCCCCATGCGCCGTCGGCGCGGCACGGCGGCATTGCGAGCACGAACGCCCCGATGGCAATGAGCGCAAGGAAGCTTAACGCGACGGAGAATTTGCCCTTCATGCGCGCTCCTTGAGCCACAACGCCCAGATTGAAGCCTCGTAGAGAAGGCAAAGCGGGACGGCCATGATAATCTGGCTCATCGGATCGGGCGGCGTGAGGAACATCGAAAGCGCGAACGATACGACAATCGCGAGCCTGCGCTTCTCCCGCAACGCGGCGGACGATACGATTCCGAAAAGTCCGAGCACGAACAAAACGAGCGGCATCTGGAAAACGAACCCGAACGCGATTATCGTCTTGAGCGCAATGGAAATGTAGCCTTCAATCCTCACCGTCTGGACGGAAAGCCCGACCCATGAATTGATGCCGGAAAACGCCTTGACGACGAGCGGCAGGGTTTTGGCGTATGCCAGCGACACGCCGGCGAGAAACAGAAACGATCCGGCGGCGAGAACCGCAAGGAGAATGGTCTTTTCCCTTTTGGTGAGCGCCGGGAAGATGAAGCGCAGAATCGCGTAGACGATAAACGGGAACGCGAGCGCGGTGCCGCCCCAGATTGCGATATCCATGGCGACCGAAAAGCCGCTGGTAAGATCCAGCCCCTGCAACAGCCCTTCTATTTCCTTTGCCGGAGCGGTGATGAACGCGAAGATGCGCGGCGCGCAAATTCCGGCGGCGATCGCGCATGCGAGCCAGGCGGCGAACGCGAAGAAAAGCGAATCGCGCAACGCCGCCAAATGCTCGAGAATCGTCAGCTCACGGTCGTTGCGGGAATTTGGACTCGACATCCCCGTCCTGCTCCATTTCCATGACTTCGCGCCGGAAGCGCTCGGCGAAACGCCTCACCTTGGCGGAAATACGCCCCAGGTCGCGCGCCGCCTTGGGCAGAGACTTGGGGCCGAAAACGATAAAAAGGACGGCGAGCAGCACCAGCCACTCGCCTGCTCCCACGCCGCCAAACATTACTTGGTGGTGTAAAGGCCGAACTCGCCGCGGCGGTTCTTCGCCCAGGCCGACTCGTCGTGGCCGTCAACCGCAGGCTTCTCTTCGCCATAGCTGCGCGTCTGGATGCGTTCGGGATCGATGCCGCTCTGCACGAGGTAGTTGCGCACGATCACCGCGCGATTCTCGCCGAGCGAAAGGTTGTAGTCGTTGGAGCCGCGCTCGTCGCAATGTCCCTCGACGACGACGACGCGCTCGGTGTGATCGGTCAAGTGCTGCGCCACGACATCAATCTTGCCGAGTTCCGAGGAAGGAACGACAGTGGAATCGAACCCGAAATACACGGGCGCGAATTCCATGTCGGTGCACTTCTGATACATGTCTTCAAAGCGCTTTTCGCCGGCGAAATCGTCGATATTGCCTTCAGTGCCGTCATTGATGGTGCCGCTCAAATCGGTGATGGCATTGGGGTCGTCGCCATTGGCTCCGGCGCCGCCGTTTCCAGCCTTGTCGTACTTGCAGCCAGTGAGCGCCATTGCGAACACCGCCGCAGAAACCGCCATGATAGTCGAGAACTTCATTTTTTACTCCTTGTTTGTGAAAGTTTGCGTGTATTATATCATATTTGCCGGGAAATGTCACGCCCTAAATTTGCGGTCAGGCGAATTTGTATGTCTGGCCGGGCATTGGCGCGACGGCGTTGGGAATGCCGTGCTCCTTCAAGATCTCGACCATGGCGTTGACTTTGTCGGGTTCGCCGTGGACGGCGAAGGCGTGGCGCACATTGTCCTTGATCTCGTTGAGCCAGTCGATAAGCCCGTTGCGGTCGGCATGGGCGGAAAGCGCGTTGATGACCTCCACCTTCGCCTTGAGCTCCATCTCGTCGCCAAGGATTCTGATCGGGTTGCGCTTTTCGACTATCCTGCGCCCAAGCGTGTTCTCGGCCTGGAAGCCGACGATCAAAATGATGTTGTCCTCGTCCTGGACGCAATGCTTCAAATGGTGGAGAACTCTGCCGCCCTCGCACATGCCGCTCGCGGCGATTATGACCATGGGGCCTGGAGTGTCGTTCAAGGCCATGGATTCAAGCGGCGAGCCGACGAACTGCATCCCCGGAAAATCGCACGGATCCTTGCCTTGCGCAAGCATGAATCTCGCTTCGTCGTTGTAGACTTCGCGGTGGGACGCGTAGATCTTCGTCGCCTTTTGCGAAAGCGGAGAATCCACATACACCTTCACTTCGCGGGGAAATTTCTTTTTCTCCAGCAGCCTGTTGAGATACCATATAATCTGCTGGGTGCGCCCGACGGAAAATGCGGGAATGAGCAGTTTGGAATTGTGGCGGTCGATATACTTCAGATATTTCTCGAGCCGCAATTCCACATCGTCGGCGCTGGGATGGAAGCGGTCGGCGTATGTCGATTCGATAAGCAGGATATCGGCGCCGGCCGGATATTCGTAATGGCGGATTATCGGCTGGTCGGGCTGGCCGAGGTCGCCCGAAAACAAAAGGCGGTGGTTGTGGCCATGGTCGGAGCGGATGTCAAGCTGGACGAGCGCGGAGCCGAGGATATGTCCGGCATTGAAGAACTCCAGCGTTATTCCCGGCGCGATCGTGCGCGGCTCGTGCATGTGCGTAGGTACGAAAAGCTGCATGAGCGCGTCCACATCGCTCTCGTCGTAAAGCGGCTCGAAAAGTTTTTTGCCGTCGCGCTTGCGCTTTTTGTTGATGTATTCAAGATCGCGCTTCTGGAGAAAGCAGGAATCCTTAAGCATCACGGCGCAAAGGTCGGTAGTGGATTGGCGCGCGAAGACGCGTCCGCGAAAGCCCTGCCGGACGAGCTGCGGCAAGTTGCCGGAGTGGTCGATGTGCGCATGGGAAAGGATGACATAGTCTATGTTCTTGGGATCGACGGGAAGATTGCGATTCTTCTCGAAGGCCTCCTTGCGATGACCCTGGTAAAGTCCGCAATCGAGGAGAATGCGTTTGCCGTTCGCCTCTACGAGATGCATCGATCCGGTCGTGGTTTGCGCGGCGCCATAGAACGTTATCTTCATCAGCTCCTCCTTCCGACAAGACGGTTTGCGAGATTGCGCAGGAAATCGGTTTTGCCGCCGAGTTTTTCCAACGCGGCGACGGCGGCGGCGGTAGTCTCCCTGACGAGCGACTCCGTCTTTTCTTTGGAGTATGGGCTATCGCCGTCGAGCAAGTCGTCCTCGAACTGGAACGCAAGACCTAAATTCAGCGCGAAAATGCGCAGGGCGTCGATGTCCGCACTCGTGCCACCTCCGGCCAAGCCTCCCATCACCGCGGCGGCGACGAACAAATCCGCAGTCTTGTGCGTGTATATGTAAGTCGTATCTCCGCTTTTCGCGATATCTTCAACCTGGCCTTGCACGACGCCAAGCGCCGCCTCGCCGAGCGCGGCGACAATCTTATCCTGGTTGCGCGGCGCCTTCGCCGCCACACCGAAGGCCAACGCCTGCAAGGCGTCCCCGGCCAAGACGGCGGCCGATTCGCCGAATTTCGCCCAGACCGACGGCTTGCCGCGCCGCATCGTATCGTTGTCCATCGACGGCAAATCGTCGTGCACAAGCGTATAGTTGTGCAAAAGTTCGATTGCCACCGCCGGATACTTCGCATCGTCCGCCGCGCCGCCGACGGCTTCCGCCGCCGCTAGACAAACCAGAGGCCGGATTCTTTTGCCGCCGGCGCCGACCGCGTAGCGCATCGCTTCGCTGAATCCTTCCGGACGGCCTTTCGGCAGCACTTCATCGAGCGTGCGCTCGATCGTTTCAAGATGCTTTTCCAATTCTAACCCTCCTGCCTTCGATCGTATAATCCCCGGATGCGATTATGCGCAGCGCCTCGGGATAGGCGATATGCTCCTGAACCTGGATTCGCGCATGCAAGGTTTCCGGCGTGTCGTCTTCCTCCACCTTCACGCACTTCTGCACGATGATAGGACCGGAATCGGTGCCGGCATCGACGAAATGCACGGTGACACCCGCGACTTTGCAGCCGTAATCCAGAGCCTGCGTCCACGAATGGACTCCAGGAAATGCAGGCAACAGCGCCGGATGGATGTTTATCACGCGATTGGGAAACGCCGCGAGGAGCTTGGGCTTCACAATGCGCATGAATCCCGCAAGCACAACCGTGTCGACTCCGCGCGATTTCAGCATCTCGACAAGCTTGTCTTCCGCCGGGCCTTCCAACTTCGTCTTGTATGGCGCACAATCGAGATAAACGGATTCTATGCCGTGCTTTCTGCCGCGATCAAGGATTTTGGCGTCGGGGAAATCCGCCACCACGAGCGCAATCTCCGCATCGAGTTCGCCGCGCTCTATGGCATCGACGATACTCTGCATGTTCGAGCCCGCACCAGAACCCAATACCGCAAGTTTCAACCTACTCATCTTTGCCCTTTCTCGTCAAAACCGGCACGAAAATGCCGGGGTTTTCAAATCTTCGCGTTACGCGGTCTGCATACTGCGCAAGACTGTATTCGTCCTCGTTGCGCCAGGCGTGACGCGAACCATAGTCCTTGATGGCATTGAACCATCCTTCGAAACGTCCGCCCTCGTTGAAGCCGCACTCCGCAAGTTCCCTCAAGACGGTCTCGACACCGGCTTCATCGAGTCCGGCCGGAAATTCCGCAAAGTTCTCTTCGATGATAAGAGACTTCAAAAGACGCGGATGCATCTCGTGGATGGATGCGATTTTCGCCGGCGGATTTCCCGGCCACAACGAAGACGGATTGGCGTTGAAACGCTCGCACACTTTCATGATGACAAAATCTGCCGCCCTGAACCGCCCTTCGTCAAACCCGCGGAAAGACATCGTTTCACCCTCTTCCTTCATCCATTCGAATCCGGCGTATGGACTTCGTTCGAGGAATTCCTTGAACCATGCTTCAAGATTTTCCAGCCCGTCGGTCTCGCGGTCGAGCACGAATCGGCTGTCGCTCCAATAGTGGCCATAGGCATCGAACGCCCAAACGCGGTCTTTGTAGGTAAGCGTCCACCGCACCCCCGCCGTGGACTGCACCGACTCTTTGAGCCGCATCATATCCAAGAATTCATTCCACAGCCGTCGGCGCTCGTAAAGCACCCCCACCCAACTGTTCGCATCGTCAAAGGCGGCGGTCTCCTCCTCTGAAAGTTCCGCTTCCCATTCGAGCGGTTTGCCGGGCTCCGGACGCATCGGCGCCAGGATCGCGGTCGCGGCAAGGAAAAAAGCGGAGAGAATCATTTTGCATTCCTCCTTTGTCTGGAGCCGCGGGAAATCGGAATGAACGCCTTGGGCGATTCGGCGCGCTTCAATATGCGCTCGGCATATGCGTCCTTGTATCGCCGGCCCGACGCCATTCGCTCGTTGCGTCCGTTGTAGCGTCTCAAGGCCGCGCCCCAGCCGTCGAATTTCTTGTCGGGCCTGGACTTTGCGGGCGCACCGGAAGAACCAAATCCTTTTCGGACAAGATACTTGATCCCCGCACGAATATTATCTTCTGCAGAACCCTCGTTGCGTCGCTGCGGACGCCACAAGCCGACCTGCCGCTTCACCGGATCCCAATCGCCGGGAACATTGACCTGCATCGGATCCACCTTCCATGCCGCCGTGGACTTGGGTCCTCGCCCTCCTGTTTCCTCGATAAGTATCGCCTTCACGAGCGCAGGACGCAAGTCGTGGATGGTCGCCGCCTGCTCCGCCGTCGCATCCGCCCAGGCCGCGCGATCGGCGTTGAATTCGTCCACGAGACGCATGATAAGCGCATCATGCTGCTGATAGCGCCGATCCTCGAATCCGCAAAAAACCGGGAGTTTCCGGACTGACGCCGCTGGCGCAGATTCACGTGCCGGATCGCGGCCCGAATCCACAGGACGAGCCACGGCCTCCGGCTTCTGACTCGCGCGATCTTGACCTCTGATCCTAAGCCCCAGACGCTCAAGCCTCGCCTTTATCTCGCGCTCTTCAGGCAGCAAAAAACGAGGATCGCACCAAAGTGAACCATCCTCGTCAAACGACAAAACCTCACCCTCCACCTTCATCTGCATCGTAATCGGCAAGGCGAAAAACGGCACGTCTTCCAGTTCCATCGCCGACTGGAACCGGTTGTACGCCGCGATGCGCGCCTCCACTTTCAAGAGGATTTCACGCATGGCGGCGACATCGGCCATGATCGCCGCGCCTTCTTCGTCGGACACGACAAGGATGCGCGGCTCCTCGTCCATCAGGCCTGCGGTCTTGATCGTGAAATCCGCCTTCGCGGCGAGGCATCCCAGCGCCGCAAAAACCATGATCGTAGTCCGCATCGCCATCTGCCTGACTTTACTTGTCGCTGTGAGAAAGAACTTCGCACCCCTTTTCCGTCACGAGCACCAGATCTTCGATGCGCACGCCGAGATTGCCTTCAAGATAAATTCCCGGCTCGATCGTCACCAGCATTCCGGGCCTGAGCTTCATCTTTCCCTTCACGCTCGCCATAGGCGCTTCATGGACTTGATACCCCACGCCATGACCGAGACTGTGGCCGAAGCAATCGCCGAACCCTGCCGCCTTGATGTAATCGCGGGCAATCTTGTCGAGTGCCTTGCCGGTCATTCCCGGTTTTAGCCCCTTGATCGCTTTCATGTTCGCCTCAAGCACCGTTTTGTAGATTTTGCGGTAAAGCCTGGAAACGCGCGGCGGCACGATGTTGCGCGTCATGTCGGAGCAGACGCCGTCGAGCTTCACGCCCATATCGACCAAAACCGGCTCCTTGCCGTTCCATACCGTATCGTCGGGCACATGGTGGCACTCGGCGGCATTTTTGCCCACGCACACGATTGTCGCGAACGCCTCGCCGTCGCCATGCTCGACCATGAGCAGCTGGATGACCCGCGCCATATCGCGCTCGGTCATGCCGGGTTTGAATTTCTCCTGCGCCATGGCCCAAATCATATCGTTCAAGAGTTCGGCCTTGCGGAGCTTCTCGATCTCTTCGTCCGTCTTGACGGCGCGCAATTCCTTGAGCTTCGCTTCCACATCCACAAACTCCACGCCGGGATGCTTTTTCTGGAGACCCAGAAACCGCGAGTGCGTCATTGATGGCTCGTAGCCGATTTTCCTGCCCGCGAATTTCACATTCTTGATGTCTTTTACCGTCAAGTCCGGCGCAACGCGATGAACCATCGGCACATAGCGGAAGTCCGTCCAGAAAACCGTCTCTCCCTTCGCCGGAACGACAACACATGCGTTGTCGCATTCGATCCCCGTGAATGCGCGCACGTTGTATTCATCGAATATGAGCGCGGCGTCAAGTCCTTCCGCCTTGAGATATTCCTTCAACTGTTCGATTCTTCCGTTCATTCTTGGTTTCACTCCAATATGTATTTTTTGAAATCCCCGGAATGCTTTGGACGGTATTCGCTCATATCGTCCATGCCGCCGACTATAAATTCCGTAAACGACACCACCGTCGCCACGACGAGCGCAATCGCGAACATCCCGACCGCGAGCTCCACCAAAGCCTGTCCGCGCCTAGTGGCCATACGCGCCTCCCCGCTGCATGCTGCCGCCCGACCCGCGTCGGCACGACCCGGAATTGAACTTGAGCCACAAGGCCCCGGCTTTGCGAAAGCTCTCGCGCTCCCATTGTTTCAAGGCCTTGCAGTATTCGCATTTGACGGCAAAAGTGCCCTTCACGATATACTCGTCGAGATGGTGCCGCAAGTGCCTTATCCAGTCCGGATCTGCGGTATGCAGGTTCGCGCCAGGCGCACCATCGAGCGGAATCAGCCGCGCTACTTTCATATCAGGTAGGACCAGCCCGCTTTTTTCTATAGCCCCCAATGGTTTTGCCGCCGCGAGCCACTCGGCGTCGCCATACACGCATTCCACGATCGCACCGCAGCCAAGATGGTCGTATTCGGGCCTGGGCGGCGCGACGACCGGATAGCCATCCTTGAGTTCGTTCCAGTTTCGGCGATAGCGATCGGAAAACCAAAACCACGTCTCGCTGGAATTGGTGACTACATTCTCATCGTAGTCCGGTTCCATTTTCTCTATTTCTTCGAGCGTATAATAATCCGTGAGCGCGCCACGCCAGGTTGCAAGATGAAGATTGAAGATTTCGCTGTTTTCGCAATCGAAAGCGACTGCAAAATCTATTCTGCCCCAATTGCCGCGGCTCGAATAGTTCTTGAGCAGATTGGGCGCATTGAAATGGAACCAGCACCAATCGCGCGAATTTATCGCATCGTAAAAATCGCGGTTGCAGAGCATGTGGTCCGAAGACAGCCCGTAAAACTCGATATTCCCCGCGCCGGCGTAAAGACCTTCCGGAAAATTGTTGACGATCAGCGAAATCTCCTGGGCGTATTCGTTCCACGCGCCCACGTATGACGGCGCATAAGGGCCGCCATGCGAGTAGAGCTGGATCACGCGCTCTACGTGGTCGCGCAGGATTTCGCGCCATTCTTCGGACGGCTCGGCTCCCTTTTCTTTGGCGATGCGCTGGACATTCGCATACGCCCTTACCGGCCCCAGGAGACAAAGCTTGCGCTGTTCAACCAACACGCCTTCGCCGCGCATGTGCGCGAGATTGAGCCTGCCTATTTCATTGATGAGTTTTCCTTGTTCGGCGGCGACTGCCGCCGCTACTTCATCGCCAATATTCTGAGCCTGGTTTTTATTGCGGATTGCGATAAAAATCGTCACGTTCATCACCGCGAGCGTGGTGATTACAACAAGGACCAAAGCAAGGTATATGGCTATCTGGCCTTTTCGCATTTTGCAGAAGCCGGACAAACACTCCGGCAAATATCCGTTTTCATGTTAATTATACCAAAATTCGCGCAAAAAAGCAAGAAGGCACGCCGCGGGCGGTTTGACTTTCACAATGATTTATGATATAATACCGCCCAAATTACGGGTTTGTAGCTCAATTGGACAGAGCGACAGTTTCCTAAACTGTAGGTTCCGGGTTCGATCCCCGGCAGACCCACCACCCTCACCTATTGCGGTTTTGCAGGGAGGGCCTTTACACGGAAGAACCCGCTCGGCTTGGAACTGTCGCGAGGAGAACTAGGTTTCATCTTGAAGGTTTTGCCGGTCGCACGCATGAACGAGTCGTTGTCGTTCTCAAACGCCTCGCCATCTCCAAGCGAGTCCGAGACTTCGTAGCCATACCAAAGCCCCATGACGGCGTTTTTGAGCGTAATCGTGACGGTCTTTCCGCCAGTCTCGCCATCGTCATCAAACGACACAGGCTCGGTTTCTTCTGTAGCAGGATCAGCGATAAGCGGGGCAGAGACGGTCTCAGGATTCACCACGACTACCGCCTTGTATTTGCCAGTCTCACCCTCGACCTGTTCGGCTACAATCGTGAGATACTTCGCCTTGAGTCCGGCTTTCTCATCCTCGGACGATAGCACGACTTCTGCTCCGGCGATTATGGCATCGGCCGCTTCTTGGCTATCCGCCGCAAACGACGCGCTCGTGCCGCCATCGTTGACAAGCTCCGCCAGTTCTTGATGCCAGTCCTTATCCTTGGCGACAGCCGCCGCGACGGAATCGCAGACAAGATACCAGCCATTGCCATAGGCGAGATCGAAATTCTTCTGCGTCACCTTGAGCGACTGGCAGACCGAGCCGTACTTGTCGTAGATCGTGATCTGCTGCTTGTTGTTCTGAATCTTCTCCCAGCCCTTGTCGGAGTAGTCCGCTTGGCGCGCAGTCCACGACTTCAGCGGTGCTATGCTACCCTTGCCCTTCTTGTTCTCAAGCGTAACGTGGCAGTGCGCCGTGCCCTCTTCGGTGTCGTCCTGCTTCAGGAAGCACACTGTCACTCCGGCAAGATCAAGCGTAGCAGAGTCGGAAATATTGGTGAGCGTGAACCATTCGCCAGCGTCGCCGTCGCCAAGGGTGTTGCCGTAGAAAGAATGAAGCCGCAGATACTTGAGCTCGTCAGTCTGCGGAATCGCCGAATACACAAGCGCGCCGTCCGCATCATAAAGTGCAATCGGCCCGGCACCGGTGAATGTGGCATTGCCGATAATAACCTGATCCGTCAGTTCTGCAACATGCGCTTCAATGTAGGCGCGGCGGTCGGCGACGATGTATATCGAATCGTTCGTGTCGCAGACAGTTCCCGCAGGAAATGTGAAGTCGACCGAGAACGCAAGACGCCATCCGCTCATATCGACGACTTCATCATTGTCGTTGCGGATGACGACGACCTCCGTATCGTAGAGCTGCCCCGCAACGCCAAGCGCTTCGGCATCGTCCGCGTCAAGCGCCGTGAGGTTGGATATGGAGATATTCGGCGCGAGAACCGCGATGTCGCTTTGCGATTCTGGGATGCCGGCATTGAGGTTGGAGCCGTAGCCAATCGTCTTGGTCGTGTTGGTTACTGAGTGCGTGACATAGAGATGCTCGCGACGAGGAACGACATAATTGTTCCAGATGTCCTGAATGCCCGCGTCCATATCCGCCGGACGATTGTCGCCCCAGACATCAATTGCATTGTCGGTGTCGTCATTCTGCCACTTCGCCTGATCAAGCGCAGCATCCGACTGCATCAGCTCGGCAAGCTCGCGCATCTTGGCCATGAACGGCGTATCCGCTTCTGCCGTGCCCGGCTCCTTCAGTTCAGCGTCCATCAGCGTCCGCAAACGTCGCAGATAGAGCCGACGGAACTTCGCTGATTGGTATATCGCCTCAAAGCCGCTATTGCCAGCCAGTCCCACTGTGGTAGATGAAGTCTCGCCTTTATGACAAAGAATCTCCGTGCCGCCATACAGCGGATGACTCTTGAACCAATCCTGATTGGACATGAGGCCGAAGCGCGTGCCTCGCACATCGTTGTAGTACCACTGCCCCAGACTGAGGTTGAAGTCGTAGCCGAGCGGCATCCACGTTCCAGTGCCGCGAGAGCCATCTTTCATTTCGGCATCGTCGTAGTAGGCGCAAACATTCGCCCACACATCATCCATCTCCTGGGTGATACGCGCCGACGCAAGGTAGTTGATCCACGCAGGAAGGTTGAACTTCTCGACCACGAACTTGTCGAGGTCTTTGCTCTTGTCGTTGAGCGGAGTTATAAGCTCGTCATCCAGCACGGTAAGAACGTTCTCGTTCTCGTCATCCGGTGTCTTCTTCTCTATGCCCCCGGCAGTGGTCCCCTTTGCACTCAGCGTTCCTACGTTCTTGTAGGAGTAGCCGAACTTGTCGAGTCCATAGACATCCTCGATAAGCTCATCCGTGAAGCGCTCGGAGTTGAACGCGAGCTGATAGAACTCGCCATTCAAGTTGCACCTCACCGGGAAGTCGAACGGCACGAGGTTGCCCATCTTGCGCCACAGCCAGAACGCAATCATCTGTCTCATGTAGCTCGGGTCGGCAAACTCGCTGATGAGCGAAGTCTTGCGGATTTCCTTTATCGGCTCGCCCGTCACGACATCCGTCATCGTAAGCGGATGCGCCTTTGCGAACCTCAGGCCGTGGCTCTTTTTCGTGAAGTTCTTCGACGTATTGCCGCGCAAGTCGATTCGCACATAGTCGTAGTAGTTTGAGGTCGAACTGTCGTAGATTGCGACGCGGGCGTTGTTCGCCAGCGTTTGATCCGATGCATCCACATCCATCTGCTCAAGGCTTTCGCTATCCGCGAACATATGCCAAGTCGGAAGCGTCGCGCTCGTCTGACTGGAGTCTGGCTCCACGATGGTGCCATACCACTCGTATCCGTCGTCTGGGTTGTTGAAGCTGGGCGAAGTCCATTCGTTGCCGCACGCATCCGTCGCAATGAACTTCCACTGGATGAGATGGCCTGCGCCGATAGTGTCAAATACGGCGTGCGGGATAGTCGCAGTATATGTGTGCCCCCAATCCTTTGCATCGAAATTATCTGTCGTCATATCGACGGATGCTATCGTTGTCGCGTTGGTGAGGTCGGTGCGGTAGACAAGTCTGATGTCTGTTATGGCATCTTCGTCGCGGAAACCGCCTGCGACAGTCGGATGCATGACGGGGTTGAACGAGAAAGTTATCTCATAGTCCTCGCCAGGCACGGCAGGCGGCGCGAGGCGGGCGAATTCATTCGCGCTGTCGTGCTTCTTGCCACCGG
>DFFF01000008.1:0-9173 GCA_002369235.1 Verrucomicrobia bacterium UBA3783 | reverse complement strand
CTGTCGCCGTGTTCGCCCTTCCGCGAGTCGGCGTGGGACAGAGCCAGCGCTTTGTCGCCTCCCCATCGCCGGCGTCGCCGACGATGATCGAACACCCTTCGGGCACATCGCTCGGTACGACAACCGTATCGACGATTGCGTCCGTCGGCGTATAGATGAGGCGCACAAACGGCGACTTCTTCGGGTTCACCTTGTCTCCCCATACGAGAATTCCGTGCAGGTCGGCGCCCAGAATCATTGGCTTGCCGTCGAACGTCCCTTCCGCGAACGCGCTCACCGCCTCGTCCGCACTGTTGGAGTAGCGCTCGGACGTGTAGAAGACGAAGCGGTCTCCCGGCGCGATCATCACGGACGGAAAATTGCCATAGTCGGCCTGGCCCGTCTTCTTGCCGCGGTTGGTGCGGATGAACTTGTAGTCTGCGAGGTCGGCCCACTTGTCGGGCGAAGTGTTCTCGACCTCCACCCAGCCGGACTCCAGCCCGTTCACGTCCATGCCCTCAAGCTTGCCGCGATTTAGCGCATCCGTCGGCTTCGGCATAATCTCGCTGATCCGCAGGACGCATTCGTGCGTGATGTCGTCTTCCGAGAGATTCGGCGCCACGTGGATGCTGCCGCTCGAAACGTCCACCGTGTACCCTGCCGACACGGGCTCGCCGTTCACAAGTATCAAGCCGCCATCTTCAATCGTTATCGACTGTGCGCTGAATGAAGCTGTTGAGAACACGGCGTCATCGGTGGTGATGTCGAGTGCGCCTCCCGCCATAATTGCCATCGATCCGCTCATCAAGGTATTAGCCGGCACCTTCAAAGATCCGCGCCTGACAACAACATCGCCCGTTCCGCGCCAATCCTTGAATTCCACGCTGCCGCCATTCTGCACGTCTACAGTCGCATTGCCGAAGCCTGTAATGGGGCCGGAGAACACGAGTTCGATTCCGTCCGCAAGGAATGTCGTGCCTTCCCCTTCTCCATTGAGCGTAATCGCGTCGGTGTCCGTCCAGCCGCACGAACCCGTGATTGTACCCTCGCCATACATCTTGCCGATCGCGACTGCACAGGATGCGTATTCTCCGAAGTCGATTGTTCCGTTGCCGGAAAGAACGAGCAACGCTCGATTGGCATGCCTTGCGGTCACGCCTCTTACGTCAAAAGTGCCTCCCGCAACATTGACCGCGACAGAGGACGAGTCGTGGCAAAGGGAAACGATCGTATTGGAAGCAAGGAATTCACCTGTTACGTTCACAGTTCCAGAGCCTGTCCATTCGCCAAACACCACCCCGTTAGCATTATGCTTCATGGCATTATACGCCTGCGAGGCGTCGTTCGAATCGAACGGCGACGAAGTGTTAATCGCGAGGGTTCCTCCAATGTCCATTCCAAACGATGGATTGTCATTCTTGTCACCGAGCGAAAGCGCGCTAAGCGAAGCCTCTGCGCCGGTTGGTATCGAGAGCGACCCCTGCTGCACGCTGAGCTTTCCGCCGGTCAAGGTAAGCGACGGCAAGAGAAGTGTGCCGCCGTTCTGCGCATAGGTCAACGACCCCATCGTCTCTACCGCCGGATACCGGACGCAAAGAGCCTCATATTGCGCGGACGGTATTTCGCTTGAGTCAAACGCGAGCATCTTCAGGACGGCGAAACCAAGTCCCATTTCCAACGGCCCGTTGCACCCGTTTCTAACCGATCCTATCTGTAAACCTGCGTGCGCAATGGTGGTAAACCCGTCATCCGTAACGATTTGCCCATCGTCTATCTGCAAGGAAGCACCGCCTGTTTGGCTAAAGCGGACCGTGAAAAGATGATAACCCTTGACCGGTCCGGCAACAATCGTGTGCGCTGGGATTTGCTGATCCCCTATTACCTGCACGAGACAGATATTGCCTTCTGAATCTTTTACGAGCGCCGTTTTTGCGTTGTCTTTCTTGCCCATGCACCATAGCACGGCGAATTTTCCCTCGTTCGCCGTGACCATGTCCGCAGAACCGTATGTGGCGAATGTAAAATTGGTCAAAGATGTTGCAGCGTCGCTGCAGTAAGGCGTCCAATAGCCGGCTTCACTGCGATGAGTGACATGTATCGCCTGCGCGGTTCCGTCGGGCCCAACGACCGTCCTCGGAGCGCCGCCGTCCTCGCCTTTCCACGCCGTGAACCAGCTGCCTGTGGGCGCGCTCCCAGGAGTCCAGTCGAACAAGGAATTGGCAAACCCAGCAGCTTCTCTTGAAACGACTTCTCCGATAAGCTGCATCATCGGCGTATAGCTAGCGTTGAAATCTATGCCGTCGATTATCTTGCCAGCGTCCTTTGCAAGCGCATAGCGAATCTTCGTCAATGAAGCTCCAGCGCCATCGAGGAAGGATATTTCGTAAGGCGTGCCTACTGCAAGAACGCAACCCGTTTCTTTAAATGAATATACTAGACGCCGAACCTTGCCGTCGTTCTTGCTGGGGAACGGGGCGTTGTCGCTGGCATTGGTAACAACACTTGAAGAGGTCCATACTGTATTCCCCGACTTTATCGCGATCCTCTTTGCATGAGTGTAGCCTTTTGTATCATCATGATAGCCGAAATCCAGAGACGATATCTTCACAAACTTGTCTTCCGTCAGGCCGTCCACCAAACCAGCCGGAATGGTGATTTTGGGCGTTCCAGGAATAGTCCAGTAAGCAAGGTCCGGCGTGGCATTCGTATTGGAGAACAAGACGCGACCCGGCCATCTGTAGGCATTCATCTCATCCACGGCGAGAACTTTGTCGAACACGGCGACGGCAGTAACGTCCATGTTCTGCGCAGCGCGCCAGTTGGGGTTTGTTGTGCCGCTTCGCATTCCGCCTACAGTTACGCCCCAAATCGTATCGTTTTTTGATTTCAGAGCGCTCGCACCGAATGCCGGACTTGAAGAAATTTCCGCCGCTGACACTCCTGCATAGAGGTATGTGCCGTTAGTCTTCTCATACGTAAACGCAAACACGCCATCGCCAGACATGACACCTGCGGCAGACTCTGTGCCGTTGTCGCTCCAGCCATCATTGTACCACATTCCCCTGAGTTTGTCGCTGGCCTGCAGATCTACTCCAGTGCGGTCCTTGAGATAGTTACTGTCATTGCAGGATGTCGCGAGGACCTTTGCCTTGTCCGCTTTGACGAGATTTGAATATCTGACAAGAAGCGTCACGCCTTTCGCGAAACTTGATTCCGCGTTTATGTCAAGGCCGGCGTACGTGTTTGTGATTGTAATGGTCGAGTTGTCGGCCGAAAGCTTGTTGCCGTTGATGTTCAGCGTGTATCCCGTCTGCGTAGCGCTAAAGTCCCCGTCCCAGACAGCGGCTGGCGTAGGCGATGCCACTTTCGTAAAATCGCTTTCAAGAATCTCGCTGACGTCCGTCGTTTTGAATGTTATGCTGCCGCCGACTTCGAGAAGTATGCCAAGCGTATATTCATCAAGCATGACAAGAGAGTTGTAGGAGGCGATCTTCCAGGCCCCGTCGTTCTTTGCAATTATCTCGTCCTCGTTCCTGCGCCACGTGATTCCCAGGGTGTTTTTGTCGTTGGACGAATCAAAGCCATAATGAAGCGTGATGTTGGACCGATCGCCATTTTCAGAGAAGCACGAGACGTAGCGACTTTTGCCGTCTGCTCCCTTCCCGAGCCAAAGGCAACTTCCCTGACAGGCGGCGGACGGGGTGAGAGAATCGTATTTCTTCCAGTTCATATAGTCCGTCGTTCTGAAGAAATACCTCTCTCCTCCGCTGACACATTTCGCCATCAAAACCCACGAGCCGTCGTCCAACTCCATGATGCAGTTTTCCTGCGACTTTTGCGTCGGTGCGAGTTTTGTCGAACGCCATGTCGCACCGCCGTCTGTCGAATAGGCGGCGAACGCCCAGGAATAGCTTGCCCAGCCGGATGTACTGGATTTTTCCGAGAAATACTGCATTGGGAAAACAATCGCGTCGGCTGGCATGAGGACGGTCTCACCGTCTGCGGCATACACGGTTTGCCTCTGGACAATGCCATGTCCTGGACCTTGGAGAATGCCGTTTATTGCGCATTCATCCTTCAGAGTTTCATTGACCTCGATCTCGGCCAGCGAGTTTAGAATCATCTGCTTAACGCTGCGCCTGTTGCCTTCAGGTCCGCCGGTCCATTCCTGCCATGTGTCGTTCTCGCCTGTACCGCGCGTATATAGAACAACATCCGCCACTGAGACGCCATCTTTATGCGACGAGGCAAGTCCGCCGCCGGTGATGGCCATCAGCCAAAATTTGTCGCCGGCGGGATCGTACACAATGCACGGGTCGCCGATGTTGCATACCTTCTGATACTTATTCGTATTGGGAACATCGACGGCGACTCGCGGCTTCGACCACGTCGCGCCGTTGTCTCCCGACCAGTTCTCCGCGATGTCGATCGAGTTCGGCAGATCGCCGGACGAATTGTAGCGGCAGTCGTAAACAGCGACTATTACGCCGTTCGTGGATTTCGCCATCGCAGGAATGCGATAGACGCCCGACGAATTGGTGCCGAGGCCGTCTTTATATGGCGTGTTTGCAAGCCGTGTTGTCTGGCTCGCCACGCATATCGAGCATGCAAGTGATAGAATTATGAAGATTGGCGGGCTTTTCATGAGCATATTATACCATAATCGCCCGCCCTCGCGCTACGGCTAGTTTTTGAACGAGTGGATCGGCGCGGGGATGCGGCCGCGTCGGGAAACAAGCCCTTCACATGAAAACTTAGACACTTTCATAACCGGCGCGTGGCCGAGGAGTCCGCCGAAGTTCACGCTGTCGCCTACTTTCTTCCCCGCGACCGGTATCACTCGAACCGCCGTTGTCTTCTGGTTCACCATTCCTATCGCCGCTTCGTCGGCTATTATACCGCTTATCGTCGCCGCGCTCGTCGTGCCTGGTATCGCAATCATGTCCAGCCCGACGGAGCATACGCACGTCATGGCCTCAAGCTTTTCTATCGTGAGCGCGCCGGCGTTCACCGCGTCGATCATGCCCTGGTCCTCCGAGACGGGTATGAACGCGCCGGAGAGCCCGCCCACATAAGAGCTCGCCATTACGCCACCCTTCTTCACCTGGTCGTTGAGGAGCGCGAGCGCGGCGGTCGTGCCGGGAGCGCCCGGTTCTTCAAGACCGATTTCGCGCAGGATGTCCGCAACGCTGTCGCCGACAGCCGGTGTTGGCGCGAGCGAGAGGTCGATTATGCCGAATGGCACGCCCAGGCGCTTCGCCGCCTCCTGCGCGACAAGCTGCCCGACACGCGTTATCTTGAAAGCCGTGCGCTTTATCGTCTCGCAGAGCGTCTCAAAGTCCGCCCCGCGAATGGACTTGAGGACGTGGTTCACAACACCAGGACCCGACACGCCGACGTTTATCACCGCATCGGCTTCGCTCACGCCGTGGAACGCGCCCGCCATGAACGGGTTGTCGTCCGGCGCGTTGCAGAGGACTACGAGCTTCGCGCAGCCGATGGAATCGCGGTCTTTTGTCCGCTCTGCCGTCGCTTTCACTATTTCGCCCATGAGCCGCACGGCGTCCATATCGATTCCCGTTTTGGTGGAGCCCACGTTCACCGACGAGCATAGGCGCTCGGTCGTCGCCATCGCTTCGGGGATTGAGCGTATGAGTAGCTCGTCGGCGAGGGTCATTCCCTTCGAGACGACCGCCGAATAGCCGCCTATGAAGTTGACGCCAAGCTTCTTCGCCGCGCGGTCGAGGGTTTTGGCTATCTTCACGAAATCGCCCGGCTTTTTGCAGCACGCCGAGCCGACGATCGCCGCGGGGGTTATGGATATGCGCTTGTTCACGATCGGTATTCCGAATTCGCGCCCTATCTCGTCACCAGTCTTCACAAGGTCTTTGGCGAGACGGGTCAACTTGGCGTATATCCTGTCGCAGGTCGTCTTGAGGGACGCGTCGGCGCAGTCGAGAAGCGACACGCCCATCGTAATCGTGCGCACGTCCAGATTCTCCTCGAGGATCATCTTGTTCGTCTCGAGGACTTCGAATATATTGATCATGGCTCTCAGACCCTGTGCATCTTCTCGAAAATCTCGCTCTTCTGGCAGCGTATCTTGAGTCCCATCGAAACGCCTATCTCTCCCAGATCGGCCGCGACGTCCTCGAAGCTCTTGCAGCAGCCGGTGATGTCGACTATCATCATCATGTTGAAATAGTCCTGGACTACCGTCTGGGAGATGTCCAGGATGTTGATCTTGTTCTTGGCTAGATACGCGCTTGTTTTGGCGATGATGCCGACGGTATCCTTGCCGACGACTGTGATGATTGCTTTTTTCATGACTTTCATATTATACTATAATATACGGTTCTCCACAGAACGAGCATACCGCGCCGTCGTGCACAGCCGCGCCGCAACCGGGGCAGCGCCTTTCAAGAACTTCGCCGCATACGGCGCAGTAACGCCCTCCCGCAGGATCGGCCTCCTCCCGGTCGGGTCGCGCGAACACGCGCCCCTCCACCTCGTAGCGGCGGTTCGATGGACACGACGCGTTCGGACAGTACCCCGTATGCGCCGCAGCTCTCTTCCCCTCCGCCACGATGCGCGCCGGCTCTGCAGCATCCTCTTCCTCATTGGATGGCAGCGGTATGCCGAACTTTTTCGACAGCCTTCCTATGACATCGTCATTGAGCTTGGTGCCGTCGCCCTGCTCGAACATCGAAATAGCCGACTGCTTGCAGCCAAGTTCAGAGGCCAGCTCGCCTTGCGATATCTTAGCCGCACGGCGCGCTTCCTTGATCTTGAAGCAGAACTCTGGACTTAGGTTTGTCATGGGCACATATTATGGACTTTATTTTATCAACTTGCAAGGGGGAAGTTATCAACATTATCAACAAGGTTATCAACTTATCAACACCATGTAGACTACTTTGTTGATAACCAGTGTTGATATTATCAATACATCCGTGTAAGAATCTCCGACGGCAGCAGGTACTCTTCGCCGTTCTTGTGGGCGATGTTGTACTTGGCAAGCTCCTCCAGCACCGGACCCGAAAGTATATTGCCGTTGTCGTTGAAGAACTTCTCCAACGCTGCGCGTTTTTTAGCGAGGTTTCCACTGGACTCGTTGGCTACAAGCACGCCCTCCAGCAGTTGTGCGCGGCGAACACGCCCTTCGGCCTCGGCGCGGTCGCGCGCCTCTTTGACGGCCTCTATCACATGGTCGCGCGTTTCGCCGGGGAAGCGGTCTGGAAGCTCTATGTCACGGTCGAGAAGAGCAAGCGCGTTGGGGTTTCTAGACTGTTCATCAAAGTGGCGCTCCTGCTCCTCGGCAAGTCTGGCCGAAAGTTCGGCAACTCTTATCTTAAGGCCGTTCACCTCTGCCGCCGCCGCCGCGAGAGCCTTGTTAGCGTCATCAAGCTCGGCCTTCAAGCGCTCGTTTTCACTCTTCAGCCCGTCGTTTGACTCGTTTTCAAGCGTCTGTATCTTCTGTTGAAGAGTTTCAACCTTCTCCTCAAGTTTGGCCTTGTCTACTGCAAGCTCCTCTACAACGGCTTTCTGTACGTCCAGTTCGGGCGCAGTCTCTTCCACGGTCTCAGCTTCAGTAGCGGTCTCCTCTACCTTTTCTTCGGCCTCGTCTTCTCCGTTCGCAGCAGCCATTATGCTCTGTGCAAGAAATTCTTCCATTCTCATGACAGATTCTGTCCTTTCAGTTCACAGCCGGGATATATGAAAAGCCGGCAGTCGATTGGTCCGTTGAAGAACGGAACTCTTGTCTTGTAATAAAGGTTTACGAGACGCGCGAGATCGGGATTACCGGTTATAAGCCCTCCAGTCCAGCCGCCGCACTTCTCGTTCATGAAAGTCCCTATGCGCTCGTAGACGGGCGCGAGCTCTTCGTATGTTCCAAGCCTGATGCCATATTCCGGGTTGAAAAACACACATCCTTTGCCTTTTCCTTCGGGAACAGGCGTTTCGGCGAAGTCGCACACCTTGAACTCTATGTATGGCGCGACTCCCGCGGCAATGGCATTGTAGTGGGCGTTTTCAACTGCATCCGGCGATATGTCGGTCGCCACAATGCAAGGCATTGAATCAGTTTTTTCCTCTTCTTTGGCGTCGAGGACCATTTCCTTCCATATCTGCTCCGGCGTCGCGCCGGCCCTCTGGCGAGGCGCAACTTTTGCTGCTGTCTCGCCTGGAATCATGCGCGTATACCCTTTTATTGACTGGAAGGCGAAATGTCCCTTCAGCGAACCCGGCGCTTTGTTCATCGCCATCATCGCCGCCTCTATCGCAGGCGTTCCGCTCCCGCACATCGGCGCCAAAAAAGGCGCGCGCCCGTTCCAATGCATTGCCATTATGCACGCCGCCGCAAGAGTCTCCTGCATCGGCGCCGAACCAGGAATCTTGCGGTAGCCGCGCTTTGAAAGCGGTTCTCCCGAAGTGTCGAGGTATATAATCACCTCATCCCTCTCCCAGTATACGAACACAGCCGACCCTATGTTCTCGCCGCCGGAATCAGGCCGGCGCTGACATCTTTCGCGCATTCTGTCGGCTATAGCGTCCTTCGTATAGAGCGACGGCAGCCTTGTATCGCGTATTGTGTTGTTGTGGACGACCGACGAAACAGAGAAATACCCGTCCGCCTCTATGATGTTCTCCCAGTCTATCGAAAACGCAGCCTCGTAAAGGTCCCTTATGTTGCGGCAACGCGTCCGGAGAAGCGGCACCAGCACGCGGTGGGCCGTCCTCAGGCGCAGATTGAGCTTCATGACATCTCGCATGGAGCCCCTCACAACAACTGTGTTCTCTGTGACCTCTATTGGCTTGTAGCCAAAATCCCTTACCTCTATCTCCGTCCAGCGCGAAAGTTCCTTCGCGCAGGATATTATTATCGGATAGTTCCTGTCCGTCCAGATTTTCATCGGTTCACCATTGACCTTTTCGATTTCTGCCGCCTGCTGCGTCTCTTAGCTTATCCTCAAAGGCATCAGCACATAGAGGAACGGTATGGAGCACTTTATTACCGCAGGTGAATGGCCGTTGTTCAGATTTATGGAAACCTCGTCGTCGTCAATCGCCTTGAGAGGATCCATCACATAGTTCGGATTGAACATTATCTCGATTGTCTCACCGCCGTACTTGATCGGCACTTCGTCGGTAGCCTCGCCTATCTCGCTCGCGGCGGATGTCACAGTAAGCCT
>DFFF01000035.1:3283-52686 GCA_002369235.1 Verrucomicrobia bacterium UBA3783 | reverse complement strand
ACATCATCTCCAACGCTTCCTGCACGACGAACTGCCTCGCCCCGATTTCGAAGGTTCTCAACGACACCTTCGGCATCAAGCGCGGTCTCATGACCACGATCCACGCGGCGACGGCGACGCAGAAGACGGTCGACGGTCCTTCCAAGAAGGATTGGCGCGGCGGCCGCGGCATCCTCGAGAACATGATTCCCTCCTCGACGGGTGCGGCCAAGGCGGTCGGCAAGGTTCTCCCCGCCCTCAACGGCAAGCTCACCGGCATGTCCGTGCGCGTTCCCACGAGCGACGTCTCGTTCGTCGACCTCACGGCCGAGCTCGAGAAGCCCGCTTCCTACGAGGAAATCTGCGCGGCGATGAAGGCGGCGAGCGAGGGCGAGCTCAAGGGCGTTCTCGGCTACACCGACGAAGCGGTCGTTTCGACCGACTTCCGCAACGATGCCCGCACTTCGATCTTCGACGTCAAGGCCGGCATTCAGCTCGACCCCACGTTCGTCAAGATCTGCGCGTGGTACGACAACGAGTGGGGCTACTCGAACAAGGTGCTCGAGATGGCTCGCGTCATCGCCAAGTAACCGGTCTGCGATAAAACGCAATAACAATGAACGGTCCTCCGGGGCCGTTCTTTGTTTTTGCCATGCGCCCAATTCTCTTGTATTTCCCGCCGAATTTTGGTATAATACGATGAACATATGGTGAAGAGCGGAGGAGAAAAATGGGCGCCATCAACCTGACGAGCCCCAGTCAGGTAAAGTCGTGGTGCATCGAAAACGGCTTTCACCCCAACAAGGTGATGGGGCAGAACTTTCTCATCGACCGCAATGCGCTTTTGGCGATTGTGGATTCCGGGCTCAGGGCGAAGCCGGAGAATGTGCTGGAAATCGGTCCGGGGCTTGGCGTGCTTACCGAAGAAATGCTGTCGCGAGGCGTTAAAGTCCTTGCGATCGAGAAGGATCCCGTTCTTGCCGACCGCCTTGCCGACGCGCTGGGCGGCCCCGAAGGTCTCGCCGTCGTCAAAGGGGATGCGCTGGATTTTATTGCCGCCCTGGAGGACCGGGAGGGCGGCGGTTTCCAATCTCCGTTCCCCTCGGCACTCGTCTCCAACCTTCCGTATCAGGCGGGGACGAGGATTCTGCTCTCTCTCGCGATGACCCGCCGGATGGAGACGATGACCGTCTTGGTGCAGACTGAAGTTGCCGAGCGTCTGGCGGCGAAAGAGGGCGGCAAAACGCGTTCCCTGGCCGGAGTCTGGGTGCAGCTCGACTACGACGTGAAAATCGTGCGGAAGGTCGCGGCGTCGTGTTTCTGGCCGCGCCCCGAGGTTGGCTCCAGCGTCGTGGAGCTCACGCGCCACGAGCGCAACGCCGGTCTTTCCGGCGAGGTGCGCGCGATGTTCCGCAGGATTGTAAAGCAGGCTTTCGAGCACCGGCGCAAGCAGCTGGGCAGTATTTTCAAGGGAATAATCGACTCTACCTTGCGGGCCGAACAGCTCACGAACGAAGAGTGGGTGGAACTGGCGAAAGGATTGTGCGGACAATGAAGACGCCTGAAGAATTTCTCGAGGAAAACGGCTGGACGAGCGCGGCGAAGATCGACCGTTCGCGGCTGATTGCGCACTTCATAGCGGAGATGGACGCCGGGCTTGCCGGGCGGGAGTCGTCGCTGGCGATGATAAATTCGCATCTTGCGGCGCCGGGCAGGGAAAACTACGCCGGCAAGAAGGCGGTGGTTTTGGACGCCGGCGGCACGAACTTGCGCGGCGCGGTCGTTTCCTGGGACGGCGCAATCGAGGCGCGGCGGAACCAATCGATGCCGGGCGTCGCCAGGGAGGTGTCGGCAGAGGAATTCTACAAGGTTTTCGCCGGCGAGGTGGAGCGTCTCAAGCCCCTCGCGAACACCGGGAAAATCGGCTGGTGCTTCAGCTATCCCGCGAAGGTGACGGAAAACCTCGACGCGCAGCTTATCGCCTGGACGAAAAAC
This sequence comes from Verrucomicrobia bacterium UBA3783, assembly GCA_002369235.1. GTDB lineage: Bacteria > Verrucomicrobiota > Kiritimatiellia > RFP12 > UBA1067 > UBA1067. The sequence continues at coordinate 50,712 of DFFF01000035.1, read as the reverse complement.
ATCAAAGCGCCGGAGATCGTGGGGCAGCATGTGGGGGCGGAGCTGCTGAAGCGGCTCGGCGGCGGAGCGATCGCCGTGGTCAACGATACGGTGGCGACGCTGCTGGCCGCCAAGGCGACGGCAGGCGAGAAGGAGTATTCGTCGTTCATCGGCTTCATCCTCGGCACCGGATCGAACACGGCGTATGTGGATCAGGATCTCGGCGTCATCATCAACGCCGAAGCCGGCGCGTTCGACAAGCTTCCGCAGTCGAAGTTCGATGAAATCCTCGATGCGAGGAGCGGCAATCCGGGCAGGCAGCGGCTGGAGAAGATGATTGCGGGGGCGTATCTGGGTCCGATCGGGCACGAAATCCTCAAGGCGGCGGCAAAAGCCGGATACTTTTCCCGTCGCGGCGGCTCCGTGATCACGGGACTTGGGAACATTTCCACGAAGGAGCTTGACGATTTTTGCGACGGGGTGGCGGATCTCAATCTTCCGGCGGACGACCTGCGGCTTGCGCGGCGGTTCGTGCTTCCGGTGTTCGAGCGCGCGGCGACGCTCGCGGCGGTGGAACTCGCGGCGTTCGTGATCAAATCGGGCGAGGGCGTCCAGGCGGACGAACCGGTCGCGATCTGCATCGACGGCTCTACCTATTACAAGACGCGCTCGGTGGATTTTGCCGCCACGATCAAGCATGAGCTCGACGACATGCTCGTGCGGCGGCGGAATGTCCATTACGAAATCGTCGCCAAGGTGGAAGATGCGCCGCTCATCGGCGCCGCCGTCGCGGCGATCATGGGAAACTGAAACGAAAAGAGGGAAGAGACAATGAAGAAGGTTCTTTTGATGGCGGTTCTTGCCGCGGCGGCGGCGAAGGCGGAGATCGTCGACGGCATTGCCGCGCGGGTAAATGAAGAGGCGATAATGTATTCGGACGTGCTGATGGAGATGTCGCGCAACGGCGTGCGCGACGCCGGCGCGTTCCGTCCGGCCTTGGAAGAACTGATCAACCGCAAACTCATCATCAAGGCGGCGAAAGACCAGAAGATGACGATGCAGGATTGGGTGGTCGAAAACCGCGTGCGCGAAATCATCAAGCGCAATTTCGACGGCGATCGCAACCGCCTCATGAACCAGCTCGCGAAGGACCGCGTCTCCTATCCGGAGTGGCATGCGCGCATCAAGGACGACATGATCGTCTCGGCCATGCGCTACCAGATTGTGGACAAAAACGCCGCCGTTTCGCCGGCGGCGATGAAGGAGGAATACGAGACGAACCGCGCCGCCTACGCGAAGAACATGCTGGTGTCGGTCTCGATCCTGCTCGTGCCGCCGGATGGCACCGAGGGTCGCGACCGGTTGGATTTCAACGCTGAGGCGGACGTCTACGAGCGCGTCAACCCCGACGGCATCTTCCAGCCTGAGGTCTGCGAGGTGATAAAATCGCTGAAGACCGGCGAGACTTCCGGGTGGCACAAATTCATGGACTACAGCTTCAAGGTGCGCAAAGATGGCGAGGAAATAACGGAAATGAAGACGTTTTCCGAGGCCTACGCCGATATCGAGGCGGCAGTCCGCGCCAAGGAGTCCACGCGGCTCTACGCCGACTGGATAGACCGGTTGCGCAAGGCGGCGTATATCAAGATTTATTGATAGAGGTGTTGACAAACCACTCCGTTTTTTGATAAAATACAAGGTGAAGAGATTTGAATTGCAAAAGAAGGACTGTGCTTCTATGAAAAAATGCAGGTTTTCGCTTCTCGCCGCAGCGGTAATGGCGGCGTCGTTCGCGTTTGCCGACGCGAACGATCTTCGTGTAGTTTTCTCGACGCAAGGTCCCGATCTCTACGCAGACGGCTCTGAGGCGGTGAAAGACGAATGGTATGCGCTCGCGTGGCTCGCGGATGAGAATACGGCGCTCGCGGTTGATACCCAGCTCAATGCGGTCGACCCGACCGAGAGTGAAGTTTTGCTCGCCGCGCCGCTCGCGACCGAGAACCACAATTGCCCGCCGGTGCTCTTTCTGCTCGACAGCGCCAAGAAGAAAACGAGCGGCATCTACCGCGTCTATATGCTTGATACTCGCGGCATAGGCGGCACGCCTGCGGCGGCGGATGCGACGAGCGGCAAGCCGGTGCGCGTCAACTCCGTCCAGGCGACCACGGCTCAGGCGGCGTCGACAGGCGCCACGAGCATCTTCGTGAGCAACAAGTCGCTCGACCCTTCCGTCGCGGCGGTAGAAACCGACGCGAGCAATATTGCGAATCCCAAAATCGAAAGCTTTGATCCTTATGGCAACGAGGTGCTCATCAAGGTTTCCGGCATGGTGCCTTCCGTCAATTATGTCGTCAAGAAGGGTGCGGATCTCGGGTCGATCACGGCGACGGATGTGGTGCTTGATGATACGCAAAACAATGTCGTCATTCCGGTGGACAAGGATGACGCCAAGTTCTTCTCGATTGGTCGCAAGCCCATCAAGTAAAAGGAAGGGGGTTTAGATTATGAAGAAAATTCTTTTTTCGGCGGCGGCAGTTTGTGCGGCGGGTCTCGCGATGGCCACCAGTGTGGAGTCTCCCAATACCTTTGGCGTTTTGAAGGTTTCTTCGACGAACGCCGAGACGGTTGTTAGCGTTCCGTGGGAAGCGGTCGGCACTAGCGACAACCCCATCAAGGTCAAGGATTTTGTCATGACTTCCAATATGACCGCAGGCGATACTCTGTATCTTTATAACAGCTCTACTGAAACGTACAAGGGCTGGGTTCTGACTGAAGAAGCGGGCGTGAAATCCTGGGTAGGATTGACTTCTGTGACCAGTATAGGTGGCAAGAGTGTTTCGCAAGGCGGGGAAGAGACCCTTGCTCGCGGTCAGGCGTTGATCATCTGCCGTGGAAATTACAATAATGGAGCGACCCCGGCCGGAGAAATTTACCTCTATGGCCAGTATACCTCCACTGGCGTAGGGACATATACTCTGGCCGCCGGCAAGGCGACGCTTTTCGCGCCGGTCAACACGACCTCCTTGCCATTCTACCTCAATAGGCCAGAAGCGAGCGAAATTGCGAGCGGCACGACGGTAGCGTGTGTCGATACATGGACGAATGTCGAAGTTGGCGATACGATTCGCCTGCAGGACAAAAAGGGGAACAGTTATATTGTCGTATATAATGGAACCAGTTGGATAATTCCTGGCACGGATATAACCGCCGCCGCCATCATCCAACCTGGCATGGGCGCGTGGTATATGAGCACCGGGCAATACGATGTGACGTTTACCACTACGACTGTTGACGGGAGCAAAAACTAATAAGCATGAGGGCAACTACAATGAAAAAGATTTTACTAGGAGTGGTGCTTGTTTTGGCGACTATGTCGTCGCAGGCGGCGTATTTGTATTGGCAAGTGAATTCCGATAGTCTCGGAGCAATTGATAGTCAACAAACGCATACCTTCAACATCTACGCGACGAATGGCAGTGATACTTATGCCTTGTCCTCCTATAAGTATACTTGGGATGTTGGGGAAGGGGCTGGATCGTATGGTTCAGTAAGTTCTCCCGTTTCGTCTAGTGATGCCGCGGGCGGGCTGTATGCGGATCTTACTACTTATGATCTTAATGCTCAAGAGGTTAATACTTATACCGAGGGGTATTCATATTATATTGAAGTGACTGGCTACAATTCTGCAAATGGTCAAGATGGCTGGGTCAACAGGTCTCAAACTCTTGCATACGCCGACGCCAGTGGTCATATCACTACAACTTTGAGTTCCATGGCCACGATACCTACCGCGTGGACTGGCGGGACGTTCAGTGCTCCGGAGCCGACGGGGGCGATGCTGCTCTTGGTCGGCGGGGCGTTGCTGGCGTTGAAGCGCAAACGCATGTAAGTTGTGTAACCCGGATGTGACGAAAGTACATGAAGGGCGGGCGGTGACGCCTGCCCTTCGTTGCAAAGCAAAGGGCGTGAGATGAAGAAAGACGAAGTAAGGAAGTCCGAAGACGGATTTGAATTCACCGACGAACTTTTGACGGCCATCAAGGGCGAGGGCATCGGATTGCTCGACCTCGGAATCGCCTTGACGCTCGGCGCGGTCGTCTGGATTTGCATGTCGATCTGGGAATTCCCCGGTCTCCATCCTCAGGTCTGGCACGATGTGGCCGTTGCGACGGGTGTGCGCCCGGCGGATACGCTGATCCCGGGCTTCTACACCTTCCTCGCCGATATCTGCTACAGTCTTGGCGGGCTTACCGCCGGCAACTGGGCGCTTAAAATTCTCGGCCACTTTTCTTCCGCCTGCATCGCGATTCTCATTTATGCGCTTTTGCGCGAACTTCTGGCCTTCATCATGCGTGCGCGTCCGCAGCATTCGCGTCGGCGCACCCTCGTCATGCGCGTGTCCGCAGTCATCGGCTCGGTCGCGTTTGTCGCGTCCGACCCCGTGTGGAACGCCGGCGAGTGCCTGAGCGCCACGACGATTCTGATCGGCCTTACGCTCCTCGGGATCGAGGCGTTCTTCCTGTTCCTCCGCAAAGGCACGCTCAAGTGGGCGTATCTGAGCGCGCTGGCGATGGGGCTTTTGGCGGCGGAAACTCCGCTTGCCTTCGTGCTGATCATGCTCTTTCTCATTCTCAACGACATGGTGCTCACCAAGCTGCCGGTTTTCGAGAGTCCGTTCTTCAAGCCTGCGGTCATTGCCGTGGGCAAGTGGTATGTGACCTTCATTTTCCTTTGCGCGTTTATCGTGGGCGTGGGGCTCAATATCTACACTTTCATTGCGCACGACGGACTTGTGGCGGCAGGGAAATCGGTAGGGGATTTGCCGCTCGACTACATGCTCAGCTATTGGGGCGCTCTCACCGGAGCGGCGGATTTGATCGGCTGGGTGCTGTTTTTCGGCATTTGCATCGTTCCGATCGTGGTTTCGACAATCCGCTTCCCGGCGGCGGCGGATGAAGACGAGTTCCTGGCATATGGCACGGGCATCGTGTTTATTTGCTGCTCGACCGTGGCGTATATGCAGTCTTCGGCGCTGCCGGCGTTGTGGTTCTGGTCTTACGGGTCGGTGGGCAGCCAGTATCTCCTGTCGATGGGGCTTTTGCTGACTTCGGTTACATTGACCGGCGGCGTTTGCATTTTGGGCGTCGACGCCGTTTGCCGCGACCACAGGCGCCTTGCCGCCCAAAGCTACGGGCGCGACGACGCGGACGACTCGGAATTCGGCGAAGGGCGGTTTTCGGCGCTGTTGCGCCCAATAATCGTCGCGTGCGTGCCGGTTGTGATTTTCTGCGGCATCATCCCCGGACGCATCAAGACCACGACGCGCGAAATGCTCGCGGTGATCCGCGACGGCGTGCACGAGACGGTGCGCGAAGCGAAGGATGTGGATTTCATCTTCACCGACGGCAATCTCGATACCGGGCTGGAGCTCGAGGCGATGCGCTACGGCAAGCGGCTCTACTGCCTTTCGCTCATGGCGCTCGACCGCAATGCCGAGTATCTGCGCAAGCGCGGCATGACGAGCGAGGAAGACAAGTTCAGTTTTGGATTCGATGCGGGCATGGGCCTGAGGTCGTGGATTCGCGACCGGCCCGAGATGCTCGGCAATTGCGCGGCGCAGATGGCGTTCGATCTCTGGAAGCGCGACGCCAAGCCGCTTCCGCCGATGGGCGGCATGCTTTCGCTGCCGGCCGGATTCGCGAGCGAAGAGGAGCGCATGCGCGGCATCAAGGTGGCGGACGAGCTCGCCGCGAGGGTTCTCGACATCTACAAGAAAGGCGGCATCAAGTCCTGCACCGACAAGCGGATCCGCGAAGCGTTTCTCGCCGTGCAGTGGCGGCTTGCGCGCATGTGCACATATCGCAGCGAGGCGGCGGATATCGCCGGCGACTCCGAAACTGCGATCCGCGAAGTGGAGACGGCCAAAGCGCTCAACGACAAGAACGAAATCTACCAGCGGATGATCCGCGGCTTGTCGCGCCGCACCGAGCAGATGCTCTCGCGGGTGACGCCCCGCGAAGGGTTGCAGCTCGCGCTCGTGCGCGCCGATTTCACGATGGGCAAGCTCTATGCCGAGACGATTCTCGCAAGCGACCCCACCTTCCCGGACGCCAATTTCGCGATGGGCATGTATTACCTCAAGGAGCACCAGCTCTCCCGCGCCGAGGAGTATCTGAAGCGCTGCCTCGTCCAGAAGCCCAACGAACCGGCGATCTACAACAACCTCGCCATGCTCCAGCTTGAGCTCGGCAAGCTTGACGCCGCCAAGATAAATATCGACAAGGCGGTCATGATGATTCCGGATTCCGCCGCCATTCTCGATACCAAAAAGGCGGTCTACGAGGCGCTGGAGAAGAGGGTTGAGCGTTGAGGGCTGAGGGCTGAGGGGTGGCTAGACGAGGGAAAACGGCGGCAATTTGGGTTTGGGCGGCGATTTTTGCCGCCGCCGCCTTGTTCGGCAGAATCGCCATCAAGATTTGGCGCACCAGCTCCCTCGCGCATCCGGGCAAGGTGCTGGTCACCGGGTATTGCAATTGCGAGAAGTGCTGCGGCTGGAAGCGGCTTCCCGACGGCACGACCGTCTACGATTACGGAAAACTCAAGGGAAAGCCCAAAGTTGTCGGCGTCACGTCAAGCGGCAAGGTCGCCAAGCACGGGACGGTGGCGGCGGATTTGAATTATTTTCGCTATGGGGTGAAACTGGATATTCCAGGTTACGGGATAGGCACCGTGGAAGATGTCGGCGGCGCCATCAAGGGCAGGCATATCGATGTCTGGTTCCCTACGCACGAAGAGGCGAAGCGCTGGGGCGCTCGTTGGCTTAAAGTAGAGCCTCTTCTTTAACTTAAGTGCATGAAATCCCGTTGCGAAGCCCAGAGACCTTTCCTTCGTAGTCCAACTTCCTTTCCTTCGTAGTCCAGCGTCCTTTCCTTCGTAGTCCAGACCCTTAGACTTCCTAGTCCAACTTTATAGACTTCCTAGTCCGGCCTTTTCGACTGCGAAGTAAAGTTCCGCAGACTGCAAAGCCTTCCGCCAGATCTTTCGCTGTGAAAGACTGTTGTGTTTTCTGGGGATTTTTGGTATAATACGACAAAATGCGGGGAAGATTCATAACTTTCGAGGGTGGAGAGGGTTGCGGCAAATCCACCCAGATCCGGCTTTTGGCGGCGAAGTTGTCGGAGCGGGGAATCGAGGCGGTGGAAACGCGCGAGCCGGGCGGCACTTTGCTCAACGAGCGCATTCGCCATCTCATCAAGGATCAGCGTGAAGAGGCGCCGGTCGACAAGTGCGAATTGCTCCTTTTTCTGGCGGCGCGTGCGCAGCTTGTGGAGAAGGTGGTCTTGCCGGCGCTCGAGCGCGGCGCGTGGGTTTTGAGCGACAGGTTTTGCGATTCCACTTTTGCGTATCAGGGCTATGGCCGCGGGCTCGACATGGCGTCGGTAAAAGCGGCCAATGGATTTGCATGCGGCGGGCTGATGCCGGATTTGACATTCCTTCTGGAAGTGGACGCGGCGGAGGCCGAGGCGCGGCGCAAAGCCCGCGAGCAGGCGCTCGGCGAGACGGCAGACCGCATTGAACAGGCCGGAGACGGTTTTCATGCACGGATACGGCGGGGATTCGACGAACTGGCGGCGGCGGAACCGGCGCGGATACGCCGGATTGACGCGGGCGGAACCAGAGAAGAGACGGCGGAGAGAATATGGAAGTCGATAGCGCATTTGCTCTAGTGCGCCATGCGATTGAATCCGGCAACGCCGCCGGCGGATATCTGATCGTGGGCGACGTGCGCGGAAACGCAATGGAACTCGCGCAGAAAATCCTGCTGACGCTTTTCCCGGACGCCAGGGAGCAAATCGCCGCCCGCACGCACCCGGATGTCATTTGGCTCGAGCCGGAAGGCAAGGCGCGCAACATCAAGGTGGACAGCGTGCGCGAAAAACTCGTCGAACCGATGGCGAGCACGAGCTTCAGCGGCGGCTGGAAGGTTGGCGTTGTGGTCGGGGCCGACAGAATGTGGGCGGAGGCGGCGAACGCATTTTTGAAGACGCTGGAAGAACCCACCCCCAAGACGATGTATCTGCTCCTCACCGATTCCCCCGAAGAACTCCTTCCCACGATAATTTCGCGGACGCAGAGGATTGAATTGGGAACGGGGGACAGGGAACGGGGCTTCCTCCTACGCCAAGGCTACGGAGGACAGGCGGGGAACGTGGACGATTATGCGATTGCGGAGGCGGTGAAGGCGCGGGACATATACGGACTCGTGGAGATTTTCGCGCAAATGAAGGAAGACGCAGGCCCCGAGAATCTGCCGCAGGCGAGGAAGGAATTCTTCCGCGCGATAATGGCTTTGGTCCGCGAGGAAATGGTTGACGCGAAAACCCCCGATGAAGAACTCTACCGCAAGTTCCGCAATGTAGAGGCGGTGGAGAGCGCATATCGCCAGAGCGAGGCGCACATTGGCGACGAGGCGGTGATTTCGCAAATGATCGACAGGCTTGCATGAGAAGCTTCTCGCTATCCACCAACTACTTCAAGGCGGGCACGGCGGCAGATGAAATCGTCGGCAAGGCGCTCGACTGGGGTTTTGACGAATTGGAGCTTGGATATGCGACGACAGCCGAAGAGGGATTGAAATACCGCAAATATTCAAGCCGCATCAAGATCGGCAGCGTACATGCGTTCTGTCCGGTGCCGCTATCGGCGCCCGGCGGCCATCCGGAACTGTACCGGCTTGTCGATTTTGACGCCAACACGCGGGCGATCGCGAGGGCGAACATCGTCGCGTCGGTGCGGTTTGCCGCCGAAGTAGGAGCCGATGCGGTGGTGCTGCACGCCGGGAGGGCGTCGGCCGCACGGATTTTCCCGTGGACGGACAGAACCAAGGTGCGCACGAAAAACGGCCTGAGGCTCATGGAGATCGCGAAGGCGGAACTCGCCGCGCTCGTTCCGGTCCTGGAGGAGAACAAGGTGGTGCTGGGGCTTGAGAACATGCCGTATCTGGAAGGCTTTCCCAAGGATGACGAATGGCCTTTCCTTGCGGAGTTCGCGCCGCGGGTGAAGCCGTGGTTCGACACCGGGCATTGGCGCGTGCAGGAATGCAACAAATGGGTCGGGCGCTTTCTCGAGACCGGATATGCGAAGCTCGATTTCGCCGGGATGCATTTGAACGACGTGAAGGATTTTTCCGACGACCATTTTGCGCCTGGCGGCGGCAAAGTTGATTTCAAGGAACTTAAAGACCTCATGCTCAAGGTGCCGCATTTGGTGTTCGAGCCCAAGAGCCATGTGAGCGAAGAAGATTTGAAGAAGGGAGTGGAGACAATCCATGACGCAATTTCCTGAACCCGGAAGCTTTCTGCTCAAGTGGAGCGGCGACATCCTGAAGGTGGAGCTGAAGCTTGGATATCCGCGCAAAGGGCGGGCGGCGCTCCGCTGCAACATCGGCAACGCCAAGGTGCGCCGCGCCGAAATCATCGCCGAGACCGAGCGCGGCGAGGTGCCGCTTGCGAAGGCCTGGACCGACATCCCGATGCAAGAGACGGTCCCCGGCGTCTTCACGCTGGAGGTCAGGCTTCGGGAAGTCGGGATATTCTCCTGCAAAGCGTGCTTCTTCCCGGAAGATTCCAATGTGCCGGAGTGGCCGGACGGATCGAACTTCCATGTCAAGGTGGAGAGCGCGGAAACACGCAAGAACAACTCCATCTACACGGTATTCCCCCGCCAGTTCGGCAGTTTCCGCGAGGTGGCGCGCCGGCTGCCTTTCATCATGGACCGGATGGGGTTCAGGATCATCCAGACCTTGCCGCCGTTCCCGGTGCCGACCACCTACGCGGTCATGGGCGAATACGGCTGCCCGTTCGCGGCACTCGATTTCCTGTCGGTAGATCCCGCGATGGCGGAGTTCGACGAATACACGACGCCGCTCGACCAGTTCAAGGAACTCATCGATGCCGTGCATTCGCGCAAGGGGCTTTTCTTCGTGGACCTGCCCGCAAACCATACCGGCTGGGCGTCTACGCTGCAGACGCACCATCCCGACTGGTTCCGGCGCGCCGCCGACGGGAAGTTCACGAGCCCCGGCGCCTGGGGCGTCGTGTGGGCGGATCTTGTGGAGCTGGACTACTCCAATCCCGAACTTCGCGCCTATATGGCCGACGTGTTCCTCTTCTGGTGCCGCAATGGCGTGGACGGCTTCCGCTGCGATGCCGGCTACATGATTCCGCTCAAGACATGGGAATATATCGTGGCGCGGGTGCGCGAGGAATATCCCGACACCGTCTTCATGCTCGAAGGCCTCGGCGGCGAATTGAAAGTCACCGACGCGCTCCTCGGCGAGACCAACCTCGATTGGGCGTATTCGGAAATCTTCCAGACTTACGACCGCGGCCAGTTCGAGTGGTATCTGCCCGCTGCAATCCGCCGCAGCGAGACGTTCGGCACCCTCGTCCACTTTGCCGAGACCCACGACAACGACCGGCTCGCGAAGGGCGGCGAAACCTACGCGAAACTGCGCGTGCAGCTGGCGGCGCTCCTTTCCTGGCAAGGCGCATGGGGCATCGCCAATGGCGTCGAGTGGTTCTGCAAGGAGAAGATCGACGTCCACGGCAAGAACGACCTCAATTGGGGCGCGGAGTCGAACATGGTGGATCTCATCGCCAAGCTGAACGCGATTCTCGACACCTACCCGGAGTTTTCCGGTCCATCGCATCTGGAGCTGGTGACGCGCGGCGAGGGCAATACGCTCGCCGTCAAGCGCGGCGAACTCCTCATCCTCGCGAATCTCGATTGCGGCGCTCCGGCGAGGATACAGTGGGATGAAAGCCGTTTCGCGGCCAAGGAAGCCCTCGACATACTTTCTGAAACGAAGGTTCGCTGCGATGGCAGCGTCGCGCTGAGACCCGGCGAAGTCAAGTGCCTGTATGCGGGAGTCGAGGCAAATGGGAACGGCGCGGCGAAGCCGTCGCTTCCCGTTCCGGCGTCTGCGCTCGAGCCGTCCGACCGCTGTCCGCTGCCGTCCGCACGCTTCCATTGGGTGTTCCCGCGCGACGTGAAGCGCGTCGTATGCGTACCGGAGGAGGAATTCGTGGAGATCTCCGCGCCGTATGATTTCCGGGTGCGGCTGATCGACCCTCAGACCGGCAAGACGATCCGGGTGCAGCGCAGCAAGGCGTGCAAGGTGGTCTTCGACGCTCCGCACTACCATGGCGACGGCACCAGGTGCCGCGAGCTCGTTATCATGATGATAGTCTACGCGCCGGGGAAATCGATAAGGACGGAATCGAAATTCCTCATCCCGCCGCCGGCAAGCAAGGCGAAAGTGAAATTGTCGCTCTCCGGGGCGGAGATCCGCAAGCATCCAGAATATCGCACGATTCTATCCAACGGGGCTGGCGCGGCGGCGCAAGTGCGCGTGGGCTGGGGAGAACTCAGGTCGCAGTACGACGCGATTCTGGCGGCGAATCCAAGCGCCACGGTGCCGAGCGACCGCGTAAATCTGTGGACGCGCACCAGGTGCTGGCTGCAGCGCGAGGGGTACACGAGAGAATTCGACAAGCATTGCCAGACGAAATTCACGGCCGATCCCGCAGGCCGGGCGGCAAGATGGGAGTTCACCGTTCCCTGCGGCATGGGCAAGGAGACGCTGTTCGTCTTCGAGCTTGCGCTCGCGCCCGGCGAGAATGCCGCGCGGCTCAAAGTCACGCGCGAGAGCGCCGGGACGCTGGATGTAGGCGATCAGGTGCGGCTGGTATTCAGGCCCGACATCGAATGGCGCAGCTTCCACGCGACGACCAAGGCCTATTCGGGGCTCGAGGAGCTTTTCCCGCGCCGCACCGTGCAAATGGAAGACGGATTCGTCTTCAAGCCGTATGACGGCGCATTCAGGATGAGCGTTGAAAACGGAGCATACCACCACGAGCCGCAATGGGTGTATAACGCCGACCACAGCGAAGAGGCAAGGAGAGGACAGGACGGCTGCGGCGATCTTTTCAGCCCCGGCTGGATAAGCGCAGACCTCAAGATCGGCGAGACGATGGAGATTGTGGGGGTCATGAATCCCGTGGACATTCCCTCGCGGATACACTTCCCGGAATTGCCGAGCGAGCCGGATACCGCGAGCTTCGGCAAAGCCATGAAGGAGGCGCTCGATCTCTTTATCGTCAGACGCGACGACTTGAAGACCGTGATCGCGGGCTACCCCTGGTTCCTCGACTGGGGACGCGATACGTTCATCTTCATGCGCGGAATGATTGCCGCCGGGATGATCGAGGACAGCCTGAAGATACTCAAGGCGTTCGCGGCGTTCGAAGAGAACGGCACGCTGCCGAACATCATCTACGGCAAGACCGCAGGCAACCGCGATACGACCGACGCGCAACTTTGGTTCGTGCGATGCGTCAAGGAACTTGCCGATCTCGGCGTGGACGTGGCGGAGCTGCGTCCCGTGTGCGAGAGTATCGTCGAACACTACAAGACCGGAACGCCCAACGGAATCAAGATGGACGATGAGAGCGCGCTCGTGTGGAGCCCCAGCCACTTCACGTGGATGGACACGAATTACCCTGCGTGCACGCCGCGCATCGGCTATCCGGTCGAAATTCAGGCCTTGTGGATAAGTGCGCTGGAGTTCCTGGGGCAGAAGGAGCTTGCGAAGAAGGCAAAGGCGTCGGTCGTCAAATATTTCCGTCGCGAAGACGGCAACGGCTATGAGGATTGTCTGGCGGCGCCGGACGGCGAAAGCGCGAAGAACGCGAGGCCGGAGGGGACGATAAGGCCGAACCAGCTCTTCCTCGTGACGCTGGGGATTCTCGACGATGCGTCGATTCTTTCGGCCACGGAGGAGCTTTTGATTCCCGGCGGCATCAGATCGCTCAATGCCGGACACGAGCTTTACCGCGGCCGCTACGAAGGCGACGAGGATACGTGCCGCAAGCCGGCGTACCACAACGGCACGGTCTGGGCGTGGCCGTTCCCGCTTTATGCGGAGGCGATGGCGATTCTCGACCACAAGCACCGCAAGACGGCGCTCGCGCTGCTTGCGACGGCGGTGGAGAATATCAATGCCGGATGCGTGGCGCACATCAGCGAAAACGCCGATGGCGACGCGCCGCACGAACAGAAGGGCTGCACCGCGCAAGCGTGGAGCGATTCCGAACTCTTGAGAGTCTGGCTGAAACTTGGAGGAAAGTGATGAACGGAAAACTTACGAGGCGCAATGCGCGGGAATGGGCGGTGCAGATGCTCACGGCGGCGGATCTCAATCCGCCCGCCGGCGATATCGGCGATTTCATCGCGGGTGAATGGGAGCAGATCGAGTCCATGGAGGATTTTCCCGGAAAAAGCCGCAGTCTCAAGGCGCTCAAACTTTTCGCGGAAGAGCGTGTGCGCGGAGTCCTGGATGATATGGATGAAATCGACGCCATCCTCGAGCCGCTGCTCAAAGATTGGGACATGGCGAGACTCGGAACGGTGGAGAGAGCGGTGATGCGGCTTGGAATCTGGGAAATCAAAGACGGCGGGATTCCGCCGCCGGTGGCGATCAACGAAGCCGTCGATCTTTGCAATTGGTTTTCGTCCCCTAAATCAAGGGCGCTGGTAAATGGAGTTCTCGACCGCTACGCTAAAAGCGCTCGTTGATCTCGCCCGCAAAGGCGAAGGTCGCACGCGGCCGAATCCGCCGGTCGGCGCGTTCGTTCTGGACGCGCAGGGCGTGGTGGTCGGCAAGGGATATCATCGCCGCGCCGGCATGAACCACGCCGAGGTCGAGGCGATAGCCGACTGGAAGAAGCGCAATCCCAAGGTGGCGGCGCACACACTGCTCGTGACGCTTGAACCTTGCTCCAGGCCCGGGCGCGTCGGCGCCTGCACCGATGCGATAATCGCGGCGGAAATCCCGCGCGTCGTCTATCTTTGCCGCGATCCCAATCCCAAGAACCGCGACAAGGCCAAGCGGACGCTCGCGCACCATGGAATAGAATGCCGCCATTTGAAGTTCGCGCCGGCGGAGGAATTGATACGCCCGTTTGCGAAGCATGTGACCACCGGGATGCCTTACGTCACGGTAAAACTCGCGATGTCGCTCGACGGCAGAATCGCCGACAGCTGCGGCGATGCGAGATGGGTGAGCTCGGAAAAGTCGCGCAAGCGGACGGGAGAGCTGCGCGAGCGGGTCGATGCGATCATGGTCGGCGGCGAGACGGTGCGGCGCGACAATCCTTCGCTGCTGCCGCACGGGAAAGCCAATCCGCATCTCGTGCGGGTCGTGGTTTCCAAGTCCGGGAAACTGCCGCCGGATGCGCAGGTTTTTTCGGACGGCAAAAACGAAACGCTGGTCTACCGCGACGCCGTCGAGGCGGTGCGCGATCTTGGCAGGCGCGGCATGATGCATGTTTTGTGCGAGGGCGGGCTCAAGCTGGCGACGAGCCTTGCGGAGTCCGGGCTTGTGGACGAGTGGCTGACGGTCCTTTGCCCCAAGGTGATCGGCACGCGCAGGATTGGCGAAGCGGTCGTATTCGGGGGCGGCAAAACGGAGGATGTTTTCGTATGTTCACGGGCATAATCCAAAAGCTTGGCACGGTAAAGCGCGTCAGCCGTTCGGCGGGGCTGGTGCTGGAGATCGAGTCGACGGCGTGGATGCCGCCCTTGGAGGATGGCGAGTCGATTGCCGTCAACGGCGTGTGCCTCACGGTCGCGAGGCACGATGCCGCACGCTTTACGGCGGATGTGCTGCGCGAGACGGAGGAGCGCACATATTTCGGAGAGCTTCTTCCGGGCGCGAAAGTGAATCTTGAGCGGGCGCTCAAAGCCGGAGATGCGCTGGGCGGACATATCGTGCAAGGCCATGTGGACGGCGTGGGCGTCATCGCGGGACTTTCGCCGCGCGGCAGGGACTTCCGCCTCAAAGTCAAGTGCGGCCGCGTGATGGCGGCGCAGAGCGTCCTCAAGGGGTCGATTGCGATTGACGGCGTGTCGCTCACCATCACCGAAATCGGCGACGACTTTTTGTGCGTCGATCTCATCCCCACTACGCTTTCGGATACGGTTCTTGGGAGCAAACGTCAGGGCGCGAAGGTCAATCTCGAGAGCGACATCCTCGGCAAGTACATAGCCAGGAACGCGCCGCGCCAAGGACTCACGGAAGAGGCGTTGGCCAAGGCCGGATTCATCTGATTTCAAGGAACGCGACAATAGACAATTCCAAAGGAGAAACGAAAATGGGCACATATTCCACAAGACTCAGGGATGGCGGAGACATCGCGAGGCTCGTCACCGCAGACCGCAAGGAATTCCAGGCGCTTTCCATGCCGCTGACGGGAGTGCGGTTCGACCGGCGCACATTGGAACTTATCGACACCGATCACGACGGGCGCATCAGGGTGGGGGAAATCGTAGGCGCGATCAAGTTTCTGCAGGAGCAGGGCGTGGATCTCCAGGAGCTTTTCGACCCCAAAGAATCCGACCGCGCCAGACTCGACGAGCTTGTGAAGCACCAGCCGCCGACGCCAGAGCCCAGCGCCGCATCCAAGGCGGTCTGGGCGGCGGAGAGCGTGATCGACGCATATTTCGCAATCCCCGACGATTTGCCGCTCGTCACCGCCGAGCCCGACAAGCCGCTTCCGCTGGGTGCGACCTTGAACCCGAAATACGCCCCGCTCCTGAAAACGCTCATAAAGGAGTGTGCGCTCGAAAACAAGGCTGAACTCACGCGCGAGGAGTGGAGCGAGCTCAAGAGCGCGAATCCCCGCCTTCCTCCGCCGCCCAAGGCCGACGAGACCGAGGAGCGCGTCTTGCGCTACAAGCTTTATCTGCTGGAGCTTCTGCAGAATTTCGTCAATATGAAGAAACTCTACACCAAGGGCGAGATGGCGATTTTCCAGACCGGAACTTTGAGGATAGACTCGAAGGAAATGGTGCTTTGCTTCCATGTCGACAATGTGACGGCGCACTCGGCTTTGGTGGAGAAGTCCAACTGCTGCGTCATCTATCTTGCGCTCAAGCGTCCGGGCGAAGGCAAGGAGCGCAACATCTGCGCGGTTGTGACGGCAGGAACGATCGCCGGGCTTTACGCCGGGCGCAACGGCGTGTTCCAGGATCGTGACGGACTTGACTGGGAAGCGACGGTCACCAAGGTCGTGGAATCGCAGGTTTCGCTGTGCGAGGCGTTCTGGGCTCCGTGGCGCAAGGTGGGCGACGGCATCGCGGGAGCGGTCAAGAAGTTCCTGGGCGACAAGCAGGCGAAGGCGCTCGGAGATGTGACCGCCGCGACGGCGCAGGTGCCGCAGCAAAGCCAGAGCGGCAATGGCGCGGCGCTGGCCTCGAGCGTGGCGGCGATTGGCATCGGCATCGGCATGGTCGGCGCGGCGTTCGCGAGCATAATGGCGGCGATAAGCAGCATGCCTGCGTGGAAAATCGCAGCAGGCGTCCTCGCTATCGTGGCGCTCGTCTCGATTCCGAGCGTGATTCTGTGCTACTTCAAACTTCGCAGGCGCGATCTGGGCGCGATTCTCAACGCGTGCGGCTGGGCGATCAACCGCCCGATGCGCATGTCGATGAGCCTCGCGAGAAGTTTCACCGTTACGCGCTGACGGCAATTGCGCTCATCTTGTATTTCCCGCCGAATTTTGATATAATATCCAAGAATTCAGAGTTGAAGGAAGAAACATGAAAAATCTTACTGCGGATGAGCTCCGCGAGATGTATTTGAAGTTTTTCGAGTCCAAGGGGCACAAGATAATCCCCGGGGCTTCGGTCATCCCGGAAAACGATCCTACCGTTCTTTTCACCACGGCGGGCATGCACCCGTTGGTGCCGTATCTCATGGGCGCGATGGAGCACCCTGCGGGCACGCGTCTTACCGATGTGCAGAAGTGCGTGCGCACGGGAGACATCGATGCCGTAGGCGACGCCGCGCATCTTACTTTCTTCGAAATGCTCGGCAACTGGTCGCTCAACGACTATTTCAAGCGCGAGGCGATTTCCTGGTCGTTCGAGTTCCTCACCCGGCACCTCGGCTTCGATCCCGCCCAGCTCAATGTCACCGTGTTCAAGGGCGAGGACGGCATTCCCGCCGATGACGAGGCGGCGGCGATTTGGCGCGAGATGGGCATACCGGACGAGCGCATTTTCCGTCTGCCGCGCGAGGACAACTGGTGGGGTCCGGCTGGCACGACCGGTCCGTGCGGACCCGACACCGAGATGTTTATCGATACCGGCAAGGAAAAGTGTTCGCCCGATTGCCGTCCCGGCTGCCATTGCGGCAAATACATAGAGATATGGAACGACGTCTTCATGCAGTACAACAAGAATGCGGAAGGCAAGTTCGAGCCGCTGGGGCGGCACAATGTGGATACCGGAATGGGTGTCGA
Source organism: Verrucomicrobia bacterium UBA3783 (assembly GCA_002369235.1). Taxonomy (GTDB): domain Bacteria; phylum Verrucomicrobiota; class Kiritimatiellia; order RFP12; family UBA1067; genus UBA1067. The sequence goes on along the minus strand of DFFF01000035.1, from coordinate 33,367 downwards.
GCGCACGATTTGCATGATGAGCGGTGCGCCTACCGTCTATGACACCGAAATCTTCGCGCCCATCATGGCGAAGATTGACGAACTCTCCCGCGTCCCCGAGGGCGCCGATCCTGCCGAAACGCTCAAGGCGCGGCGCATCATCGCCGACCACATGCGCACGGCGACCTTCATTCTTTGCGATCCCAAGGGCGGCGTCAAGCCCGGCAATGTGGGCGCGAACTACGTTCTCCGCCGCCTCATCCGCCGTGCAATCCGCTACAGCCGCATGCTCGGCATCGCGCCGGGTTTCACCGTGGCGCTCGCCGAGGTGATTTGCGAGAAATACAAGAATGTCTATCCGGAACTCGCCGCCAATCTCGAACAATGCAAGCTCGATCTCGAAGCGGAGGAAAACCGCTTCAACCAGACGCTCGACAAGGGCGAGGCGATGTTCAACAAGGTCGCCGAGCAGCTTAAGCTCCACAACCAGACGTTGATCAGCGGCAAGACGGCGTTCAAACTCTACGATACGTTCGGCTTTCCGTTCGAGATGACGCTCGAGATGGCGGAGAAGGCCGGACTCGCAGTGGACAAGGAAGGCTTTGAAGAGGCGAACCGCAAGCATCAGGAACTCTCCCGCACCACGAGCGCGGGCTCGTTCAAGGCCGGTCTCCAGGACAACTCCGCCGTAGTCACGCGCATGCACACCGCGACGCACCTCCTGCACGCCGCACTCCACCAGGTGCTCGGCCCCAACGCGAACCAGAAAGGCTCGAACATAACCCCCGAGCGGCTCAGATTCGACTTCACATGGCCGGAGAAAATGACCGATGAACAGATCGCCCAGGTCGAAGCCAAGGTCAACGAGTGGATCAAGGCGGCGATTCCGGTGACGAAGAAGATGACGACCGTCGAAGCGGCCAAGGCGGAGGGCGCGATGGCGCTCTTCGGCGCGAAATACGGCGATCAGGTGAGCATGTATTCGATCGGCGATGTTTCCAAGGAGATTTGCTCAGGACCCCATGTGGAAAACACGAGCGAGCTCGGAAGCTTCAAAATCCTGAAGGAACAGTCGTCTTCGGCAGGCGTCCGGCGCATCAAAGCGGTCATCGGAAACTTGACATAATCTGCAAAATATTGTATAATACCAAGAAACAAATCCAATACAAGGAGCAGGCGATGGCGGATACAGCGAAAAAGAGCGGTAGCCTAATCGGCATACTTACGATGTTTGCCCTTTACGGCATGGTGGGTTTTGTCACCTTCATGGCGGCGCCGGTGGGCGCAATCTGGAAGGAACAGCCGGGAATCGCGGGCTCCAACATGCTCGCCACGATGGGCGTGACCATGAACTTCATGGCATATCTCTTCATGGGGATTCCGTCGGGAATTCTGCTTTCCAAAATCGGCTACAAGAAGACCTCGCTCGTGGCGGTGGCCGCGGGCTGCGTGGGCGTGCTGATCCAGACGCTGTCCGGGTTCGTGAATCTTGAGACGATGGGCGGCATTCCGGGCGCGTGGTACGTCTACTTGCTCGGTGCGTTCATCTCCGGATTTTCGATGTGCATGCTCAATACGGTCATCTGCCCGATGCTCAACACCTTGGGCGGCGCGCGCGGCAACCAGCTCAACCTCGCTGGCGGCACGTTCCAGTCGATCTGCACGACGCTGGCGCCTATTCTTCTGGGCGGCATCGTGGGCGCGGTGACGGCAGAGACCAAGATCGCCGACATCTCCGGCGTGCTCTTTACGGCGGCGGCGGTTTTCGCGGTGGCGTTTGTGATTATTGCGTTCCTGCCGATCCAGGATCCGGAGCAGAAGGCGACGGCGGAAACCGGCGACGGACTGCCGATCACTTCGCGGCACTGCATCATGGGTATCATCGGCATTTTCCTCTACATGGGCATCGAAGCCGGCGTCGGCACCGGCATGAATCTTTGGCTTTCGGACGGAACCGATTCGCCGCTTCTGGCACTCGGCAACGACCCTGCGAAGCTGGCGGCGATCGCCGGCAGCGCATTTGGCGCGTTTTGTGCGCTGATGCTGGTCGGCCGTTTCATCGGCGCGGCGGTCGGCGGCAAGGTGACGCCGCGGATGCTGCTCTTGGTAACCGGCGGCGCCGGCGTGGTGTTCGTGGTGCTTGGCATGGCGCTTGCCAAAGTTGGCGTTGGGGTGCCGTTCGGAGCCGGGGTCAAGCTCCCGGTTTCGGCGTTCTTCTTTATCGCATGCGGTCTTTGCGCTTCGGTGATGTGGGCCACGATTTTCAATCTCTCGGTCGACGGACTGGGCAAGAATACCGAGAAGGCGTCCGGCCTCTTCATGGAAATGGTGATCGGCGGCGCTTTGATTCCGCTGGTGCAGAATTTCATCGCCGACAAGTGCGGATTCGTGATCAGCTTCGCGATTCCGGCGCTGTGCTTTGCGTACCTGTTCGTGTATGCGCTCGCTTTTACCCGCAAAATCAAGTAATTCAACCAAGGAGCCTAAGTTATGTTGAACCAGGAAGTTTATGACGAACTCGTAGCGAAATTCGAGAAGCTTTACGGCATGAAGCCGGAGATCGTGGCGTATGCGCCGGGACGCATCGAGGTCTTGGGCAACCACACCGACTACAACGAGGGCTATGTTTTTTCGGCGGCGATCGACAAGGGCACTTTCTTTGCCGTTGCGCCCGCGGCCGACCGCACTTGCGAGCTTACTGCGGGCGACTTCATGGAGACGGCCAGGTTTACGCTCGACACCGTCGCCCCCGCCAAGGAAATGACGTGGCAGAATTATGTGACGGGAACCTTCAATTGGCTTTTCGACGGCGAGCCTGCGAAGGCTGCGCACGGCTGGAAGGGCATGTTCCTCGGCAATATTCCGCTTGGGGCCGGGCTTTCCTCCTCCGCCGCGCTTGAGATGTGCACTGTTCTCGCGCTCTCCAAACTCTATGGCATCGAGAAGGACAAGACGACGCTGGCGAAGATCGGTCAGAAGGCCGAGCACACCTTCGCCGGATGCCCGTGCGGTCTGCTCGATCAGGCGAGCTCGATGTACGGCAAGGAAGGTGCGCTGGTGAAGAGCGACTTCCGCTCCAACACCTTTGAGACGGTTCCGATGGGCGATGGTGTCGCGTTCATGATGGTGAAGTCCAACGCCAAGCATGCGCTCGTCGATGGCGCATACGCGAGCCGCCGCGCCGCCTGCGAAGAGGCCGCGAAGTATTTCGCCGGCGTCCTGCGCAAGAAGGTGACGCATCTGCGCGATGTCACCATGGCCGAGTGGGTGCTCTATCGCGGCGGACTTTCCGAGACTGTCGCCCGCCGCGCCGTCCACCCGATTGGCGAGGACGAGCGCGTCGTTCAGGGCGCCGCGCTCCTCGAAAACGGCGATCTCAAGGGCTTTGGCGCGCTGATGTACGATTCCCACGAGTCGAGCCGCAACTGGTTCGAGAACTCCTGCGAGGAGCTTGATGCGATCGTCGATGCCGCCAAGGCCATCCCCGAGGTCTATGGTGCGCGTCTTTCCGGCGGCGGATTCGGCGGCAGCTGCTGCCTGCTCGTCGACCCCTCGGCAGCGGACCGCATCGCGGCCGCAATCGCCCGCGAATACAAGGCGAAGTTCGGCGATGAACCCGCGATCAGCCTCATCAAGCCCTCTGAAGGAGCGCATCTCGTATGAAAAAACTGATTTTTGCCGTGGCGGCGGCGGCTTGTTTCGCCGTGCATGCGCAGGACGAGGATATCTCTGACTTCATGGACGAAGGCGAAGAGGCGGCGGAGGAAGTCGCGAAAGGGGAGGAAGCCTCCGAAGATGCGGAAGCGGAGTCCGCCCCCGCGAAGAACAAGGCGCCGGAAAAACTTTATTACGTCTTGGCGCTTTGCCATCAAGTCGAGGGTCGCTGCGAGGCTCTCATCCCCACTCAGACTGAATGGCGCGAGACCGAGGAAGGGCGATTCTATCCGCTCGGAACCGCGTTTCGCACCGTCGGTGCGGCCTCTACCGCCAAGATCCGCCTTGGCCCCAAGGTCGAAGTCGTGGTCGAGGGCGAGTCTTCCTTTGCGACTGTCGTGCAGCCATTGGAGGTAAAGACGCGCACCATCGAGCTGAAGTCCGGCAAGATCAACGTCAATCTTCCGCGCAGCCTGCCGGAAGGCATGATATTCATCTCCGCTCCGGGCTGGACCGTCTTGAACGCGGCTGGCGAATCCCGCTACGAGTACGAGACGACCGGCGACGGCGACAAGTGCTTCATCAAGTGCCTTACGGGCAACCTGTCCGTCAAGGGCCGCCATTTCGAGGTGCTCAATCTCCGCGCTTCGCAGGGCTTTGTAATCCGCAATTCCTCGGATCTGCTCTTTACCGGACTCTACGGCAAGGCGGGCGACCTCGCCGTCAAGCTTGATACCGGACTCTGGGAGACGATCGATCTCGATACGCAGGAGAAGACCACGGAGCACCGCTATGCCGACTGGCTGCTCTCGCCCAAGACCGTGGTGCGCATCCATCGCGCGGTTCCGGCGGTTGGCGAGAATCTTGCCGTCACCACCATGACCTTCGACACCAACGGCAACCGCAAGGACCGCTACTGGTTCTCTGAAAACCATCATGAGACCACCGGCTCCGAGCATCAGGCGGACAAAGACGCCAAGTCCGACGAAGAGGCCAAGCAGCGCGCCGCCGCCGCCGCCGATACCGATATCGTCGATATCGACATAGTCGAGGACGATTCCGGCGATTCCGGCGATGAAGGTGGCGATAATGCCGACGCCGGTGCTTCGGGCGACGAGGCGTTCGACGACGCAGGACTCGATTTCTAAAGCAACTAAAGAAGAAAGATACAGGTCTCACAAATGGTTATTCTGCAGTTCAACAAGCTGATTAGGAACAAGTGGGTATGGGGCGCGTTCGCCATCGTGATTTCGGCGGCGTTTTGCTTTGACGATCTTTTCACGACGCGCGAACGCGAGGAGCGCAACGCCGGTGACGCCGGCACCCTCGCCGGCGAAGCCGTGGACGCCAAGACTTTCGCCGCCATTCAGGAGGATGTGCGCGGACTCGGGCGCGGACGCGATTGGCGTCGCAAGCAGAGCGAAGTGAACGCTCAGGCTTGGGAAACGCTTGCCGCCCTCGATGCCGCCGAAGCCAACGGCATCGTCTGCCCGGACTCCGAAGTCGCCGCCACGATCAGGAGCGATCGCTCGTTCGCCGCGAACGGCGCATTCAGCTTCCGTCTCTACCAGGCGCTCTTGCGGGAAAATTCGGTTCTGCCCGAACGCTTCGAGGAATTCCTCAAGCGTCGCCTCACCGTCCAGCGCATCAACGACGAGGTAATCGGCTCGGCAGACTGGGTTTCGCCCATGGAAATGGAGCGCGCCACCGCCGACTATACCGACTCCTTCACCGTCAAGGTCGCCCGCTTCTCCCAGAAGAAGGAAGATGCCGATGCCGTGACGGTAGATGACGAGGCGATCGCCAAGTGGTATGCCGAGAACGAGAAGTCGCTCGCGCTTCCCGAGCGCGTCAAGGTGCGCATGGTGAAGTTCGACGCCCGCGCCGAAGACATCCTCGCCAAGATGACCGTCACCGAGGACGAAATGCGCGACATGTACGACTCCACGATCGACAAGTATACTTCGACCGACACCAATGGCGTCGAAACCGTCAAGGCTTTCGACGAAGTGAAGGGCGAAATCGAGAAGGAACTGCGCCAGATCGCCGCCGTCGAATTCTATACGACAAACATGAACCAGCGCATCTACCAGCCCGGCGCAACGCTCGATTCGATCGCCGCGGAAGAGAACGCGACCGTGACCGTTTCCGACTGGTTTACGGTTGATGGCGCCTATCAGGAAGGTTTCATGCGCTACGCCTCTACCATTGCGCCCGGCGCGAAGGGCTTTGCCGACGCCGTGGCCGAGCTTGATCCTTCGGTTCCCGATCTTCGCTATGGCGTGGTTGCGAGCGACCGCGCGGTGTGGGTGATCGAGAAGGCGGAGACGAGTGCCGCGCATGTTCCGTCGCTCGACGAGGCCAGGGAAGCGATCCGTCCGCGCGTTCTGCGCGACGCCAAGGCCGCCGCCTTCAAGGCGCAGGTCGAAGCCGTAATCGCCCAGGGCAAGGATGCGATTCTCGCGTCCGGCAATGTCTCCACCAATCTCACTTTTGCGATTTGCGACCTCAAGAACGGCGATATCGAGGATATGCAGGCCGTCGCCAGTGCGACGCGCAAACTCGCCAAGGACGGCATTTCGGAATTCGTCCCGACCGGCGCCGGGCGCGGTCTCGTGGTCGTGTGCGAGAATCGCGAGCAGGGCGATCTCGCCAAGGCCGCGCTTATGTCCGCGCAGCTGCGCGACGAGGTCGCGATGGCGGCGAAGATGCAGCTTCCGGCGGCATGGTCGAAGTGGAATCTCTCCCGTCTTGGCTATGTGCCCGGCGAAATGAATCAGGTCGTAATCGAGGACGAGGAAGAGGCTCAATGATCCTTAAATTCCGCAAACTCGTCCCAGAGGCGGCATTGCCTGCCTATGCGCACCCCGGCGATGCGGGCATGGATTTGCGCAGCGTTGACGAACTTGTGGTTCCCAAGGGCGGCAGGGCGCTCGTGCATACGGGGCTGGTGATGATGTTGCCGCCGGGCTATGAGGCGCAGGTGCGCCCCAGAAGCGGCCTCGCGCTCAAGCGCGGCATTACCGTGCTCAACACCCCCGGCACTATCGATGCCGGCTATCGCGGCGAGGTTGGCGTGATTCTCGCCAATTTCGGCGAGTCCGATTTTGCAATCGCCAAGGGCGACAAGATTGCGCAGGTAGTGATCGCCCCGGTCACGCAGCCCGATGAAATCGTCGAGACGCGCGAAACCGACGAGACCGACAGAGGAGAAGGCGGCTTTGGTTCTACGGGTGTATAAATACGGCGAAGCGGTGCTCCGCGAGAAGGCGAAGAGTGTCGCGGCGGTCACGCCGGAATTGCGCAAGCTCGCCGACGACATGCTCGAAACCATGGCCGACGTCGGCGGCGTGGGTCTTGCCGCCGAGCAGGTGGGGCGCACCGAAGCCCTTTGCGTAATCGACATCCCCGAAAATTGCGAAACTCAGGAAGACGCGATGTTCAACGCGCCCATCCGCATGCCGCTCAAGCTTTTCAATCCGGAAATCGTTTCGGCGGAGGGTGCCCAGTGCGACAAGGAAGGGTGCCTTAGTTTCCCGAAGATCGGCGGCACGATCGTGCGGGCGCAGGAGGTGACTTGCCGGTATATCGACGAGAACAACCTGCCCCAGGCGATTACCGCGCGCGGCTTTCTCGCCCGTGCCATCCAGCATGAACTCGACCACTTGAACGGCATCCTTTACATCGACCACATGACTGCGGTGCAGCGCCTCGAATACGCCACGCGCCTCAAAAAGCTCGCCAAACAAAACGGCGGCGTGAGGTAATATGCCGCTTTACGTCTATGAGGCCATGGAGCCGGAGCGCTCCTGTGAAAAGTGCCGGCGCGGTTTCGAAATTCCCCAGAAGCTTTCCGAGCCCAAACTCGACCATTGTCCTTATTGCAAGAGTCCGGTTATTCGCGTAATCCAGGCGCCTGGGCTCACTCATTCCCAGACCGATCTCCATTATCGCGCCAAGCGCGCCGGGTTCCACACGCTTAAGAAGGTCGACAATGGAACCTTCGAAAAACTTTATTGATCCGGTCGAAGACGAACGCTGGATGCGCCGGGCGCTCGCCGAAGCCCAACTTGCCGCCGCCGAAGAGGAAGTGCCGCTAGGCTGCATAATCGTCGATGGCGAAGGAAGGATAGTAGGCAAGGCCCACAATCAGACCGAATGCCTGCACGACGCGACCGCCCATGCGGAAATGGTCGCGCTCAGTCAGGCGTTTGCCGCCGTCGGCAACGAAAGACTTGTCGACTGCACGCTTTATGTGACCAAGGAGCCTTGTCCGATGTGCGCCGGCGCGATTGCGCTCGCGCGGCTTAAACGCGTCGTTTGGGGTGTGGGAGACGAAAAACGCGGCGGCGAATCGGTTTTTGGCATTTTTCGCCACCAAGGGATGAATCATCATCCTGAGACCCAAGGCGGCGTCCTTGCCGCCCCCTCGCTCGCCATTCTCCAAGATTTCTTCCGCCGCCGCCGATAGCGCAATCAACCAAGGGGTTCACTTTTTCGCCTTTCCTTTCCGACGGATTTTTGATATAATATCTTCCGTTCGTGGGGATAAATCCATTGAATAATCCGTCCTGACGGCTTTTGGGGCGGATGGCAGTTCCTATAAGGGCGGCAGAGCACTCAATGTGCGATGCCTTCCGAAGTGGAGCGAAGTGAACGCGTGTTCACGTATCGAGCTTTCAAAGAAAACCGGAAATTTTCTAGAATCAGAGCGAAATACGTGAATGCGTCCACGTCCAATCGCGTGGCGCATTCTGGTTATTGTGTTTTGATTCGGGCTCTTTCCGGTGCCTCTTTGAAGACACGATATTTTTCAGGGTGCGCCACTTTCTTTTTGGACAGCCAAGCGGCAAGGAATGCGGCGCGACAACTAGAGAGCCTAATTGGTCGCGGAAATGCGTGTAGACATATCATTATTGGCAACTTTGCTGTCTGGGGTGTTGCTGCAAAGTTTGTTGTTCTTTTTTAATGTGCCTTGCTCTCCATATCCAATGTGGATTGCATTTGGCGCCGCCTTGGTTTCGCTTTTGCTGAAGGATCGAAAGCGTTTGATTTGTTTTATCGCCCTGTCTGCCGCATGTCTCCTGTTTACGGCATTTACCTTCTCGTATGTAGGCACGGATGTGATGAGTTATCATTTTCCCATGCAAGATCTACTCAGGCACGGATGGAATCCCGTCTACACTGCCACAATCGAAGAATTTGATGTGTTGGTCAATGGATGGACATTGAATAAAATTCACGCCTTGTTCCTTCCTCGGCTAAATGCACTTTGCGGTGCGCTGATGGGGGCGTCTACCGGGCTGTATATCGCCGATTCGTTTTTGAATTATGCGATGGTGTTCTCGCTCCTGGCGACAGCATTTGATTTTTCGCGCCGGTTTTGGCGTTTGAATTCGGCAATGTCCGTGTTGTTTGCCTTGTGTGTGACATGCACGACCAAGTTCACAGCGTTTCTTTCTGGATATGCTGATTATTTGTCTTATGCAGGGATTATGATAATGCTGTTTACGGCAGTGCTTTACATAAAAGAACGGCGAATTGCCGATTTGAGGCTGTTTGGAATTGCATTTGCCGTATCGTCATTGGCCAAGTCCACTGGATTGGTTGTTGCTGTTCTTTGGGGGCTTTTGATTCTCCCGGTGCTATTTAAAGATCGGTCATTTTGGGTGGCCGCATTGATAATCGCAGTATATGTCATAATTGTCGGGTTTTCTCCATTGATGACTTCTTTGATAAACTACAGCTGCCCATTTTATCCCACCATGTCTTTTTCATCTGCGCATCCGGTTATAGATATAACGAGCGATTTTACCGGCAATGCAGATGCACTGAAGATGGGATATGTCGCCAGAACGCTTTACGCTTGGGTTTCTCCTGCTTTGGCCGTAAAGTTTTGTTCTGTTGCATATGGGCAGCCGGACTTTATGCCGGAGTTTACGGTTTGCGGCGGAGTTGCCGGATTTGGGGCTGCTTTTCGGGTTATGCTTTTGCTGGGAGCTGTCGCGTTAGTGTTTTCAAAGAAGAATTTGGTCACGGTTGTCTGTCTGTTTGTTTTTCTGACGACTTTGGTTACGCCCTTAAAGTATGTTGGTTTTTCCCGCTACTTCCTGCAAATATGGGCGGTCCCGATCTTGGCATTGTTCAACTTGGCGGCAAATCCGTCATTCAACTTGCGGAATGGTGCCGTCAAGATGGGATTTCGCGCCTTGGTTGTATTTGCGCCGGTTGCGATTGCATTTCTTTGCATAATGAGGTCAATTGCCTTTTATGGGCGGAGTATCGCAGAAGAACGGTGCAGGCAAGCTGCGATATCATGCTTGAAAGCAAAATCCAGCGTCTGGGGAAGTGACGGTAAAATAGCGAACTCGTATTCGTTGTCCAGAAGACTGTCTGTGGGCGGAATAAATTATTTGCCAGACAGGGACATTGCAGAAGAGGTGCCGCGTTTTTCGTATGATGGACAATATATGTGGGCTGCAATCGGAAATGCACGGGCAGAGGCGGTTGAAGTCGATGAAGAGTTTCCGCTTGTAAATTCCCCAATGGAAATATTGAGATTCCCTTGGCGCAAGGCATATTCGGGCTTGCCGCACGTTCTATGGAGCGGTTTTGGACGTAAATGAGAAAGAGGTGGTACTATGGATGGTAAAATCGCGGTTTTGCTCCCCTGCTACAATGAGTCGATGACGATCGAGAAGGTGGTTGGCGACTTTCGCAAGGTGTTGCCTCAAGCAGACATCTTCGTCTATGACAACAATTCAACCGATGGATCGGGCGAGCTGGCGCGCAAGGCAGGCGCCATCGTCAGGAAAGTCATGCAGCAAGGCAAAGGACATGTGGTGCGCAGAATGTTCCAGGAAGTTGACGCCGATATATACATAATGGTCGATAGTGACGACACTTACCCTGCCGAGGAAGTGGAAAAACTTGTTGCGCCGATAGCCGCAGGCGTGGCCGACATGGTTTCGGGAGATCGCCTTTCCTCGACGTATATGACTGAGAACAAGCGCCCCGGGCATAACTTTGGCAATATGCTCGTGTGTTGGCTCATCAAGCGGCTTTGGCATTGCACCGTTCGCGACGTCATGACCGGCTACCGTGCGTTTTCAAAGAGGTTCGTAAAGACATGCCCTGTTTTGTCGTCCGGTTTTGAAATCGAAACGGAAATGACACTTCATGCGCTTGATAAACGAATGAGGTTTGTCGAAACCCCGATTCAGTATCGTGATCGTCCAAAAGGGTCTTGCTCGAAATTAAATACGATTTCGGACGGAGTTAAAGTTCTTAAAACGATCTTCAATATGTTTCGGTTTTATCGTCCGTTGATTTTCTTTGGAATTTCCGGTCTATTGCTGGCAATTGCATCGGGTGTTTTTGCGGTCCCTGTGCTTGGGGAATATTTCAAGACAGGGATGGTGCCTAGATTCCCGACATTGATATTTGCCTGCTGTTTAATTACGGCGTCGCTATTGTCATTCGCGGTTGCGCTGGTGCTTGATGCAGTCAAAAAACAGTCGGATCAAGCCTTTGAATTGGCCTTATACGGCATAAAATAGCAAATTTACCCGCAAAACCGCTCTTTGCAGGTAAAATTCCGCAATCGAAGAATCGGTTAGTCGAAGAATCGAAAAATTCTCTCGGTAGTCTAGACCCTTGGACTTCGTAGTCTAGGCTTCTGGACTTGGTAGTCTAGGCATCTCGACTTCGTAGTCCAGCCCCTTGGACTTCGTAGTCTAGACTTCTGGACTTGGTAGTCTAGGCATCTGGACTTGGTAGGGCGGCAATCGAAGAATCGATTAATCGAAAAAGCGAAAAATCTCTCCCTCTGTGCCTTTGTGCCTCTGTGTGGTCACTTTCCACCAAGTCGATTTCACTTTCCACCCAGTCAAAAAGAGATTCTTCTCGTATTGCATTTTGGCGCGATTTTTGGTATAATTTACAAAAATTCGAGGAGTTGAAATGACACTTGCGGAATTGGAAGAACTTAAGGCGGCAAGCCTCAAGGAAATCGCTGCGGCGGCAGATGCGGCGGCGATTGAGGCTTTGCGCGTCAAATACGTCGGGCGCAATGGCTCGATTCCCGCGCTTATCAAAGGCATGAAGGACGTTCCACAGGCCGAACGCCCGGCTTTCGGCAAGGCAATCCAGGCGTGGAAGGCGGAAGTAGAGGCGGCGATCAGGGAACGGGGAACAGGGAATCGGGAATCGGGAATCGGGGATCGGGAAGAATTGGATCTCACCAAGCCCGGACGCTGGATGGCGCTCGGCTCCAAACATCCCTTGACGCGAGTCATCGAGGAAACGGCGCGGATATTCGGTCGGTTGGGCTTTACGGTGGTGGAAGGCCCGGAACTTGAAAACCGGTTCAACAATTTCACGGCGCTCAATACGCCGCCGCACCACCCTTCGCAAGACCGCACGGATACTTTCTGGTTCAACGACGATTGCCTGCTCCGCACGCAGACCTCGCCGGTGCAGATCCGCACGATGATGGCGAACAAGCCGCCGGTGCGCGTCATCTGTCCCGGACGCACTTTCCGCCGCGACACGACCGACGCCACCCACAGCGCGAATTTCCATCAGATCGAAGGCCTCTATGTGGATACCAAGCCCGTTTCGCTCGCGGATTTGAAGAGCGTGCTCGCGTATTTCGCGAAGGAAATGATGGGCGACGGGGTGACGGTGCGGTTCCGTCCGCACTTCTTCCCGTTCACCGAGCCTTCGGTGGAGGTGGATTTCACCTGCCATGTATGCAAGGGCAAGGGTTGCCGCGTGTGCAAGGATTCCGGCTGGATCGAGGTTGCCGGCGCCGGCATGGTCGATCCGCGCGTGTTCCAGCACGTCGGCTACGACCCTGCGCAGGTCTCCGGCTATGCGTTCGGGTTCGGCGTGGAGCGCATCGCGATGATCAAGTACGGGATTCCGGACATCCGCTGGCTCTACGAGAACGACGTCCGCTTCCTGAAGGAGCTCGCGTGATTTCAACCGCACAGAGGCACAGAGAGAAAAAACTTTGCGGACGAAAGCGAACGAAAGCGTGAGACAAAAGTTTGAAGAAGAAAGAATAATGAGATGATGACCATCTACAAATGGGAGAACGGCGGGCTTCGCGAAAGCCCGGAGTTCGTGCCGGGCTGCTGGGTCAATCTCTGCGAGCCCACGACGACCGAGCTCGAGCAGGTGCTCTCGTTCTCCAAGGACATCATCCCGCGCGACTTCCTCACCGACCCTCTCGACCGCGACGAGCGCCCGCGTTTCGATTACGACGACGGCGTCGCGATGCTGCTCATCCACGTGCCGTATCTGGTGGACGACGACGATGTCGTGCCTTACCGCACGATTCCTATGGGCATCATCCTGTTGCAGGATATGGTCGTCACGGTGTGCAATGCGCAGACTCCGGTCACGACGGCGTTTCTCGACCAGATCCGCAGGGTGTGTCCGCCGTCGGACCGCTACCGCTTCACCTTCCGGCTGTTGTGGCACGGCGGCGTGTTGTTCCTCAGGTATCTCCACGATCTCCATCAGCGCACCGAGGCGCTGGAAGATGAAATCCACGAGTCGATCTCCAACGAAATCCTTTTGAAGTTCCTCAATATCGAGAAGGCGCTCGTCTACTTCACCACCTCGCTCAAGGCCGATACGATAGCCCTCGCCCGCGCGAACACCTCGCGCCAGCTGCAGCTTTCGGAAGACGACCGCGACCAGCTCGAGGACGCGATGGTGGAATATGAGCAGGCGCTGGAGATCGCGACAATCCACGCGAACATTTTGAACGGCACTCTGGATGCGTTCGCCTCGATCATCAACAACAACATGAACAACGTCATGAAGTATCTCACCGCGGTGACGATTCTTCTTGCCGTGCCTACCTTGATCGCTTCGATGTACGGCATGAACATCACCTTGCCGTTCCAGGCCTCCGGCCATGCGTTCGGGATTGTCATGGGGGTGTCGTTCCTTCTGGCGAGTGCGATTGGCGCGGTGTTCTATATTCTTTCGCGCAAGAACAAGTTCTGATGGAAGAATATCTCAAGCAGCTATTCGCCTCGGCGAGCGCGAATCCGGTCGAGTTTCTGCTGTATCAGATCGGCACTTTCGCCGGCGCGGTATCCGGGATCCGTCTCGCGTGCGCCAAGAAATTCGACTGGTTCGGCGCGTTTGTCGTCGGGTTCGTGACCGCGATCGGCGGCGGCACTTTGCGCGACATTCTGCTGCAGACGCATGCGTTTTGGATGGACGACCCCATATACATCGCGACCACGCTCCTTGCACTCGTGCTGATGTGGTTTTTCGGCCGGCGGTTCATCAGCGAGAAGATCACCTGGTTCGTGTTCGACACGATTTCGATATCCGCCTTCATGGTCGTGGGGCTGGAAAAGAGCCTTGGCGCCGGATTCGGGAGTGTGGTGTCGATTATTCTCGGGGTGATAACGGCGGTGTTTGGCGGCGTTTTGCGCGATGTGCTCATCAACGAAGTGCCGCTCATTTTCCGCAGGGAGCTTTACGCCATGGCGTGCGCCGCGGGAGGCGCGCTGTACATAATTCTGCAGGATGCCGGCGTGAGTTCGGATATTGCGGGTGTCGTTTGCATGGTTTCGATTTTTGTTTTGCGGGCATTGTCCATCCGGTTTGGCTGGGGGGTGCCGGTTTTAAGGGGAAGAGGATTCATACATGAGAGTCATTTTGACGGCAGGCATCGCCGCCATCGCGATAGCGCAATCGGCAAGCGGCGGAACGAAGATCTGGGACGATAGTCCGGGCGCGACGAATTCGGCGGCGGCGGCGATAGGCACGTGGTATCCGATCGGCAACGGCAGCCTCGGCGGCATGCTCCGCGGCGGCGTCGCCGTGGAGGAATTGCAGTTCAATGTGGATTCGCTTTGGACCGGCGATGCCAACTTATCCGGCGCCGCCGGCGAAATCGAGAGCGTCGCGACCGACCGGACGGTCGGCGACTACCAGAATTTCGGCAGGCTTTCCGTGGAGTTCGCCGGCTATCCCAAAACCGCAGCGGCTCAGGCGGGAAAGGTTCACGGCTATTCGCGCACGCTCGATCTCGCGACCGCCACGCACGAGACTCGCTTCATGCTCAAGAGCAAAGACGGTATCGTGGAGGTGCGCCGCGAAGCGTTCGCGAGTGCGCCGGACGGCATAATCGCGCTCAGGTTCACGGCCTCGAAACCGTTTGAAGCGACGATCCGGCTAAAGGATGCCCACGGTGCGAAGGCCTACAATCCTTGCCCGGGTTCGAAGTGCTTCGAAGGAGTCATGACCAACGCTCTCGCTTACGCCGCGCGCGCCGACTGGCATAACGACGGCGGCACCAATCTCGTCGTCTTCCTCCGCGCCAAGACCGGCTACGACATGAAGCGGCTAGACTTTGGGCTCGGCCAGCCGTGCGGGCAGTTCCCGACGCGGTTTGAAGGGGATTTCGATGCGCTTAAAAAGCGGCATATCGCCGACTACCGCGAGTGGTTCGACCGCGTAAAACTCGATCTCGGATGCGACTCTCCCGCGCTCGCTTCGTGGAACAGAAGCCCAACTCGGCTCAAGGTCGCCAGACTTTCCGGCGGCGAAGGATTTGTCGGGTTCCTCATGCTCGAGGATTTCGCGGCCGAATCGCGCGAGATGGCCGAGACGCTTTTCAACTATGGGCGTTATCTGCTCATTTCGTCGAGCCGTCCGGGCACGCTCCCTGCGAATCTCCAGGGGCTTTGGAACAATACGAATCGGCCGCCGTGGCACTCTGACTACCATACGAACATCAATCTCCAGATGAATTACTGGGCGGTCGATGCCGCGAATCTCTCCGGGCTTTGGGATCCGGTGGCGGATTTTCTCCTGGCCGTTCGGCGCAACGCCGGGATTGAAACGCGCCTAGCCTTCCCGGATTCGCAGGGTGTCGCATACCGCACGTCCATGAACGCCTTCGGCGGCGGCGGCTGGAGGTGGAATTTCGCCGGTGCGCCGTGGATGGCGATCATGGCCTACGACCACTACCTCTTCACCGGCGACGAAAAATATCTCCGCGAAAAGGCGATGCCGCTTTTGGCCGACGCCGCGGCGTTCATGCTCTCGCACCTCAAAACCGGCCCGGAAGGAACGCTGCTCGTCAAGAACGGCTGGAGCCCGGAGCACGGCCCCGTGGCCGATGGCGTGATGCACGACCAGCAGATCATGGCCGAACTTCTCGAAGATACGATTGCCGCCGCGAAGACGCTCGGAGTCTCCAACATCGTGAATGTCGCCGTGCTCGAAAAGACGCTCGAGCAGCTTGGCGGCAACAAGATCGGCTCGTGGGGCCAGCTTCAGGAGTGGCAGCAGGACATGGACGTGAAGGGCGACGACCATCGCCATACGAGCCATCTCTTCGCCGTGTATCCCGGCAAGACGATCACGCGCCAGGGAACTCCGGAATTGGCGGCGGCGGCGGCGGTTTCGCTGGGCGTCGGGCGGTCGACTTCCGGCGACTCGCGCCGCAGCTGGACGTGGCCGTGGCGCGCCGCGCTGTGGGCGCGGCTTGGCGATGGACGCCGCGCCGGCGAAATGCTCTACGGACTCCTCGAACACAACCTGCTCCCAAATGGCTTCGCCACGCATCCGCCGTTCCAGATCGACGGCAATCTCGGCTTCACGGCGGCAGTTTGCGAAATGCTGCTCCAGAGCCACGAGACCACGGCCGACGGCAAGGTGCTCATCCGCATCCTGCCGGCGTTGCCGCCGGATTGGCCGGAGGGTTCCGTGCGCGGACTCAAGGCGCGCGGCGGGTATACGGTCGATATCGACTGGAAAGACGGCGCGGCGACGAAGATCAGAGTGAACGGCGGCAGGCAGGACGGCTACGAAATCGCATTGTGACGCCCGAACTCTTCGATACCCATTGCCACTTCATGCCCGGCGTCGATATCGGCGCGCAAATCGCCCGCGCCAAGGAATGCGGTGTCACGCGCATCATGGCGGTAGGGGGATCCAGGGAACTAAACGAAACCGCAGCGAGGGCAGGAACCGGCTTCTTCGCCGTTGGGTGGGACCGTGATCAGTATGGGAAGATCGGGGAGGAAGATTTTCCGTTTGACGGAAATTGCGCCGCCGTGGGCGAAATCGGGCTTGACTACTTCTACGACCCCGACCACCGCAAGGAGCAGCTTGAGCTGTTCGAGAGGCAGCTCCAGCTCGCAGCCGGTCTGGACAAGCCGGTGGTGATCCATACCCGCGAGGCCGACGACGATACGCTTGGTGCGCTCAAGAGCATTCCTTCGCGCGGCATCATCCATTGTTTCACCGGTTCGCCGGACTTCTGCCGCAAACTCCTCGATTTGGGATTTATGATTTCCATTTCCGGCATCGTCACCTTCCGCAGGGCCGACAATGTCCGCGAAAGCGCGTTGGTCGTGCCCGACGACCGCATCCTCATCGAGACCGACTCTCCCTTCCTCGCGCCGGTGCCGATGCGCGGCAAGGACAATGAGCCGTCGTTCCTGGTCCACACGGCACGATTCCTCGCCTCTCTCCGCAAGACTGAGTTCGAGGATTTTGCCGCCCTCACCACCGCAAACGCACTCAAGACTTTATGCACGCATTGATCCTTTTCGCCATGATGGGACTTTTTTCCACCACCAACGAGCCGCCGGAAAAAGTCTGGACGAAATTGGAATACGCATCCGACGTCCCGGCGGCAATTGACGCCAAACGCCCCAGACTCGTCTATCTCGATCCCGGACATGGCGGGGACAAGAACCATGGCTGCCGCGGCTGGGACGGCCGCTATGAGAGCGAGGCCAATCTGCTCCTCGCGCTCGATATCCGCCGCCACCTTGAAGCGGCCGGCGTGGAAGTCCTGATGACGCGCGAGAGTGATGTTGATGTGCCGCTTTACGACCGGCCGCGCGAGGCCCACCGCATCAAGGCGCGCGCTTTTGTCTCGGTGCATCACAATGCGCCCGCCGCCGGCAAGGATCCGCTCGCGACGCGCTATCGCGCAGTCTACAGCTGGAATGGACTTGGCAAGGAACTTGCCGACGCCATAGCGCGGGAGCTTGATCCCTGCCAGTCGCTGCACGCCAATTTCGCGGTCACGCGCTCGCCGGAAATTCCGTCGGTCTTGATCGAGGCCGACTTCCTTACCCATCCCGACGGTTGCCGCGATTCGTTCGATCCGGCGGTGCGCGATGCCATCGCGGCGAAAATCGCCGCCGCAATCGCCGCATATCTCAAGTAATCCTTCTCGCATCTTCTTCCGCTCGCGCTTGCCTTGTATTGCATTTTGGCGCGATTTTTGGTATAATACGGCATAATAAACGAAGGGAAAAACAAGATGGCTAAGGCGAAGACGGCCGGCGACAGTGCGCTTGATGCGGTATTGAACCAGATCCGCAAGGAATTCGGCGAGATGTCGATCATGAGGCTTGGCGAACAGGAGATAAAAGAGATCCCGGTTATTTCGACGGGTGCGCTGTCGCTCGATTTGGCGCTTGGCGTAGGCGGGCTGCCTCGCGGCAGGATAGTGGAATGCTACGGACAGGAGTCGTCTGGCAAGACGACGCTGGCTTTGCATGTAGTCGCAAATGCGCAAAAGGCCGGCGGCACGGCGGCGTTCATCGATGCCGAACATGCGCTCGATCCAGGGTATGCGCGGAAAATCGGGGTGAATCTCGACGACCTCATCGTGGCGCAGCCGGGATCCGGCGAAGAGGCGCTTACGATTTGCGAGACGCTGGCGAAGTCCGGCGCTTTGGATGTAATCGTGGTGGACAGCGTGGCGGCGCTCACGCCCCAGGCCGAGATCGACGGCAACATGGGCGACAGCCACATGGGCCTTCAGGCGAGGCTGATGAGCCAGGCGATGCGCAAGCTCACGAGCGTGCTCGCGAACACGAAGACGCTGTGCATTTTCACCAACCAGGTGCGCGAGAAGATCGGCGTGATGTTCGGCAATCCCGAAACCACGCCCGGCGGCAAGGCGCTCAAGTTTTATGCGTCGGTCCGTCTGCAGGTGCAGAGGATTGGCGCGATCAAGGATTCGTCGGGATCGGTAATGGGCAATCGCACGCGCGTGAAAGTGGTGAAGAACAAGGTTGCGCCGCCGTTCACGGAAGCGGAGTTCGACATCTTCTACACCTGCGGCATTTCCTACGAAGGCAGCGTGATAGAGGCGGCGATTCCGCGAGGAATCGTGCGCAAGTCCGGCAGCTGGCTGAGCTACGGCGACAAGCAGCTCGCGCAGGGCACGACGGCGGCAATCGAATTTTTGCGGCAGAATCCGGAAATCACGGCGGAGATCGTCGAGAAAGTCAAAACGACGCCTGTCGATCCGGATCTCGTGAAGAAGAGTCGGTAAGACATGGCGGCAAAACGGAGAGATGGCGGAGCGGTCGATCGCGGCGGTCTTGAAAACCGTTGACCCGAAAGGGTCCGGGGGTTCGAATCCCTCTCTCTCCGCCAATTGAAAGCGCGGATGAAGAAAGTAATCATACTTGGCTGCACTGGGTCGATCGGGCTTAATGCGATCGACGTGGTGCGCACTCATCCGGACGACTTCAAGATCGTCGCGCTCGCGGCGCACCGGTCAAAGGAGAAGTGCGAGGCGCTCGCGGCGGAGTTCGGCGCCAAGGCCTACTGCGGCGAAGATGCGGCGGTCAGAGCCGTGGAAGAGAACGAGGCGGACATCTGTCTCGTGTCGACGGTGGGAATGAGCGGCTTGAAGCCTACGATGGCGGCGATCGCCAAGGGCATGGATATTGCGCTTGCGACGAAAGAGGTCATGGTCATGGCGGGCGAGCTCGTCACCAAGGCCGCGGCGGCGAGGCGCGTGCGATTCCTGCCGGTGGATTCCGAGCACAGTGCGATTTTCCAGTGCACACGCGTGCCCAACACGGCGGAGATCGACAAACTCATCCTTACCGCGTCGGGCGGGCCGTTCCTCGACGGGCCGGATGATCTGTCGGCGGTTACGCCGCAGGCGGCTTTGAACCATCCGCGCTGGAAAATGGGTCCCAAGGTTACGGTGGATTCATCGACGATGATGAACAAGGGTTTCGAGATTCTTGAAGCGCGGTGGCTTTTCGATGTGCCGGTGAAGGACATCGAAGTCGTGGTGCACCCGGAGTCGATCGTCCATTCGCTCGTGACGTTCAGAGACGGGGCGACGCTGGCGCAGCTGTCGCCGCCGGATATGCGCGTGGCGATACAATATGCACTGAGCTGGCCGCGTCGGCTCCCGGCCGAGCGCGAGCGGCTGGATCTCGCGAAACTGGGCAGTCTTACCTTTAAATACCCCGACCCGGTGCGCTTCCCGTGCCTGAGGCTCGTCAAAGAGGCGTGCGAGGCGGGCGGCTGCATGACTGCGGTCTTGGCGGCGGCCGATGAATGGGCCGTCCAGGCGTTTTTGGATGAACGGATAAAATATACAGAAATCGCATCGAGCGTGGAGCGGTGCCTAGAGCATGCGCCGCGGTTCGAGTGCGACAGTCTCGATGCGGTTTGGGAGGCCAACGACTGGACATGGAAATTCTTGTCACGATAGGCTACATCGCGCTTTGCGTCCTGGTGTTTTCGGTCGCGATCGCAATCCACGAACTTGGCCATTTTCTTGTTGCTCTCAAGCTCGGGTTCAAGGTCGAGCGGTTTTCGATCGGCTTCGGGCCTGCACTATGGAAAAAGACATGGAAGGGCGTGGAGTACCGGATAAGCGCAATTCCGCTGGGCGGCTACGTGATGATACCCGAGCTCGACCCCGAAGGCACGAAAGCGCTGGAGGGAAGCGGAGCGGAGGAAGCCGGGAATCGTGAATCGGGGGAGACCGGACGGCGCGTCGCCGCGTCGCCGCTGAAGGAACTGGCGGTTGCATTTGCGGGCCCGGCGATGAATATCGTCCTGGCGGTCGTCTTGGCGGTCGCGCTTTCGTTTGCGCCGGGCGCGAAGTTCGGAGTTTTGCCGCCGCGAATCGGGAGCGTGGTTGAAGACGGTCCGGCGGCAAAGGCAGGCCTGTCGGCTGGCGATCTCGTGCTGGCGGTGGGCGGCAGGCCAATCGAGACTTGGAGCGACCTTACGATCGAGGTGCAGATCGTCGGAGAAAAGCCCGCGGTGTTCACCGTCGAGCGCGGCGGCGAGACGATTGAAGTGGAAGTGACGCCGGAGCGCGACGCCGTCACCGGCGCGTGCTTCATCAAGGCGTTGAGCGAACCTAGCGCATCCCAGGCGGCGAGCTGGATGCCGTCGCGCAATCCATTGAAGCAGCTGGCGTGGGACGCGGGGTCGATCTTCCGGGTCTTGAAGGGGCTGGCGACGCCAAAGGACGCGAAGGCCACGTCCAAAGCGCTGGGCGGTCCGGTGCTCATCGCCGAGAGCATTTACGGCAGTATGAGGCGCGATATCTTCGACGGCCTCGGCTTCATGCGGTATTTGAATGTCAATCTCGCGGTTCTCAATCTGTTGCCCATTCCGGTCCTCGACGGCGGGCTTATCATGTTTTCGCTTTTTGCGATCGTATTCCGCCGGAGGGTGCCGGAGTGCGTGGTGAAATATTCCAGCATCGTATTCATGGTGCTTTTGCTCGGCTTGATGGGGTTGTTGATTTGCCGCGATTCGATGCGCAGTTATAGGATGCATACACATGTTTACGAGACAGCAAACGAGAGCGCTGAAGGCCGGTAGTCTCGCGATCGGCGGCGGTGCGCCGGTGAGCGTCCAGACGATGGCGAATGTGAATCCGCACGACGCGGACGCGCTGTTGGCGCAGTCGCTCAGGTGCGCGGAATTGGGGTGCGACCTGATCCGCTTCACGGTGCCGGATGTCGAGGCGGCGAAGACGCTTGGGATTGTGCGCCGGAAAATGGCGCTTCCGGTCGTGGCCGACATCCACTTCGACTACCGCTGCGCGTTGGCGGCGATCGAGGCGGGCACCGACGCCCTGCGCCTCAACCCCGGCAATATCGGCACGCGCGACAGAGTCCAAGCGGTGGCGCGGGCGGCGAAGGCGGCAAAAACCCCGATTCGCATCGGGGTGAATCTGGGGAGCCTCGAGAAAGATTTGTCGGAGGCGGTCTACGGCGGCAGGACGAGCGTGGCGGCGGCGCTTTGCGAAAGCGCGATGCGCCATGTGAAACTGCTCGAAGACGAGGACTTCTTCGATATCGCCATTTCCGTCAAGGCGTCGAATGTGGCCGACACGCTCGCCGCATACAGGCTTTTGGCGGAAAAGACCGACTGCCCGCTGCACCTTGGCGTGACCGAGGCAGGAACATTCATTCCCGGCACGGTGCGGTCGTCGGTGGCGTTGGGGATTCTGCTGTCGGAAGGAATCGGCGATACGATCCGGGTGTCGCTTACCGCCGAGCCTGAGAAGGAAGTGCGGGTTGGCGCGGAGATTTTGCGCTCGCTCGCGCTGCGCAAGCCGGGGCCTTCGGTGACGAGCTGCCCAACTTGCGGCCGGACCCGCGCCAATGTCTTCAAAGTGGCGGCGGAAGTTGAAGATGCGCTCGAAAAACTCAAGCTGGACAAATATCCCCATGTGGCCGTGATGGGATGCGTCGTCAACGGACCTGGCGAAGCGAAAGGCGCCGATGTGGCGCTTTGCGGCGGTGACGGCGAATTTATGCTGTTCGTGAAGGGGAAGGCGGTCGGGAAAGTCCCCGAAAGCGAAGCGGCGGGAAAGGTTGTGGAATATGTCGTTTCTGCGCAGTAATATTGCCGTGATTGCGGTTTTCCTGCTTACGGCCGCGTACGAGTGGCTGTTCGGCGGGATGCGTCCGGACATGAATCTGAAAGTGATTCCGTGGCTTTGGTTTTTCGTTTTCGAGGCGATGCTGTTTTTCCCGCAGCGCCGCAAGGACGAGAATTCCTATTCGGCTCGCGAAAGGCTCTGGGAAGATCTGCGGCGCGATCCGCTGCTGTGGCTTTCAGTCGCGTTTCTGGGGCTTATGGGGATTGCGTTCGCGAACCAGGGATTATGCCCGATGTGCGACGCGGCGGCAATCGCCAACGGCGAGAATCCTGCGCCGGATGTGGGATTCCTGCCGTTTTGCGTGAATGCCGCAGACCACCTTTCCGTGTTTCTGTGGTATGGTCCGGCGCTTACGGCGATGCTTGCGGTGAAACACGCGCTCAACCGTGACGGGAAGGTGCTGCTGCTGCAGATGCTCGTCGTGAATGGTGCGCTCATCGCGGTGCTGGGATTCGTGCAGCAGCTTTGCGATGCGCCAGGCCCGCTGTGGCAGCCGTTGCGCGGCACTTACATCGCAGACTCCTATTTCTTTGCGACCTTTGGCTATCCTAACATGGCCGGAGACATGTTCACGACGCTTTTCTGTCTCGCTTTGGGGCTTTGGCGCTATCAGATTGAGTTGTGCGACCTGGAGCTTGCGCTGCAAAAGACGCGCCGCATATCCAAGCACCGGCTTTTCTGGCTCAAGCACCGCAATCTCATTCCGGCGGCGATTCTCCTTTTGGCTGTAGTGGCGACGCTCTCGCGGGCGTGCATCCTGCTCGCTTCGGCGGCGGCGGTTTTGCTCTTGACCCATGCGGCGGTTTCGTTCATGCACAAACTCAAAAAAGCCGAGCGCGTCCGGACGGGTGCATATATTGGCGGCGCGGCGATCCTCGCGGCTGTGGCGATAATGGCGTTCATGCCGGACAACGTCAATAGCGAAATGAAGTCCGTAAACGCCGACGAATTGCTCGTGCGCATGACCGGCAAGGGCGACTACCACCCCAGAATCGCGATCCAGCTGTGGCGCGAACACAAGCTCTTCGGCTGCGGCGGCGAGGGCTATCAGCACTTTTGCTATTCGCGCATGACTGAGCAGGAAAAGAAGAACCTCTGGCCGGTGGGCAATGCGAACGTCCACAACGATTTCCTCCAGCTTCTGGCGGAGCATGGCGCGGTGGGCGCAGGGCTGCTGATTGCGATACTGTCGATATTGTTCATGCCCGCTGCGAAGACCTGGCGCGCACTCGCGCAGACGGCGAGATTCGCTCCGCCGTCAAGACAGCCGCCGCAACCGCATTCGCTCTTCGCGTTCCCGGCGGGCGCGTTCTCGGTCGTCGTGGCGGCGGTTTGCACGCTGCTGCATTCGCTGGGCGATTGCCCGATGCGGTCGCCGGCGATCATTTCGCTTTTCTTCGTGGAGATAGCCGCGATCGAAGGTTTTCTGCCGCACATCGATTTCAGAAAAGACAAGGACAGATGACATGTTGCACGTAAACGAAAACTACTCGAAAATAAAGCCCACATATCTCTTCGCGGAGATTGCCCACCGCGTGTCCGCTCACAAGGCGGCGAATCCCGGCGCGAACATCATCCGCCTTGGGATCGGCGACGTCACCGAGCCGCTCTGCCCCGCGGTCATCGAGGCCATGCACAAGGCGGTGGACGATGAAGCGGGACGCGAAAACTTCCATGGCTACGGACCCGAGCAGGGCTATGCGTTCCTGCGCGAGAAAATCGCGAAAGTCGATTTCCAGGATCGCGGAATGGACATCCAAGCCGACGAGATACTCGTTTCCGACGGCGCCAAATGCGATTGCGGCAATATCCAGGAACTCTTCGGTCCGGACGTGAAGATTGCGGTGGGCGATCCCGTGTATCCCGTCTATGTGGACACCAACATCATGGCCGGACGGCACGACATCACGCTTCTGCCTTGCACGAAGGAGAATCGCTATGTGCCGGCGCCGACGCCGGAGCTCGACGCCGACATCGTATACCTTTGCTACCCCAACAATCCCACGGGCGCGGTCGCGACCAGGGAACAGCTTCAGGCCTGGGTGGATTGGGCGAACGCCAAAAAGGCGCTCATCCTTTTCGACGCCGCCTACGAAGCGTTCATCCGCACGCCCGGCATTCCGCATTCGATCTTCGAGTGCAAGGGCGCCAGGACATGCGCGATGGAGTTCCGTTCCTACTCGAAGACTGCCGGCTTCACCGGCATTCGCTGCGGCTATACGGTCGTGCCGCGCGAGCTGGTCGCTTACGACGCAGTCGGCAATGCGGTGGAACTGCGCCCGATGTGGACGCGCCGCCAGACGACCAAGTTCAACGGCGCGAGCTACATCACCCAGCGCGGCGCGGAGGCGGTCTACAGCGAAGAAGGTCGGCGCCAGACGAGGGAGACGATCGATTTCTACCTCGAAAACGGCAGGCTGATGAAAGAGGCGCTCGTCGCGCTCGGCTACGAAGTGACCGGCGGCGGCGACAGTCCGTATCTCTGGGTGAACGTGAAGGGCGACAGCTGGGAGTTCTTCGACAAACTCCTCAAAGGCGCGAACATCGTCACCACGCCAGGCGCCGGATTCGGCAAGGCAGGCGAGGGTTATATCCGCATTTCGTCGTTCAATTCCCGCGCGAACGTCCTCGAGGCGATCGAGCGTTTCAAAAAGGCACTCTAAAGAAAGGATGGACAAAATGGAAAAGCATGAATTCCGCGAAAATCTCCGCCGCGGCTTTACGCTCGTCGAACTGCTCGTCGTCGTGGCGATCCTCGGCATCCTCGGCACCATCGCGGTGCAGAACGTCAAGGCGCATATCGACAAGGCCAACGAAACGGCGGCGAAGTCCACGGTGCAGGCGGTGAGCGAGGCGGTCACCAGCTACTACATCAAAAACAAGAAGATGCCCAGCTCGCTTTCGCAACTGGTCGAAGGCAGCGACGACGATCCGCCGATCATCGACGGCGGCGAAAAGGCGATCAACGACCCTTGGGACAACGAGCTTAGATACGAACAGCGCGGCAAGCGCTTTGTCGTCATTTCGGCCGGGCCGGACGGCGAGTTCGGAACCGAAGACGATATCCGCAGCGACAAGAAAAAATAAGCGGTGCGCCGTGGTTTCACGCTGATTGAGCTTCTGGTGATCATCGCCATCATGGCGGCGATGGTGACCGCGAGCGTCCTCAGCGTGAGATCGGGCCAGGGCGCGGTGCGCATCAAAGGCGCGACGCGCGACATATTCGCGTCGATCCGCCATGCGAGGTCTACCGCGCTCTTGTCCGGCGAGCCGGTCGTGATTACATATTCTACCGAAAAGACCGATGACGGCCATGCCGCCAAGATCGCCATCACCGGCGCGAAGATTCTGGACACCTCCAAGAATATAGTCGCCGCCACGCTCGACGGCCGCACGGTCAATATCGGCGGCGACCCATCAGGCGCAAGCGGCGGCGAATCCGCTCCGTCCAATACCGGCGATTCGGTACGGGAGGGGCAGTCGGTGGAAGAAGTGCTTTTTGCGCCCATCGCCGAAGATGTGGTGCGCGGCGTGAAAATCAAAGTCCTGACGAGCGGCGAAGAACTTGACGAAGCTCAATCCACAGCCGCAAAACCGCGGATCTCCGTCTTCTCCAATGTGGACTACATCCTGGGGAAGTTCAGGGACGCCTCTTCCGGCAAGACGGAGGACGCGGCGGCTGGCGTGTCCTCTGCCGAAGCCGCGGTGCCGGCGGACGACGGCGAACAGTCGCCGGTCTCGATCGTCTGGGAGGCCAACGGCCGCACCGAGCCTCACCGGGTTTACGTCTATGCCGACGGCTCCAAGCCCGAAAACGGCCTGTGCATCAAGGTCGACCGTTTCGGGGCGGCGAAAGTTCTCGCCAAGGGAGAGGACGAAGACTGATGCGCGGCGGCTTCACTCTGCTGGAAGTGCTGATCGCCTCGATCATCCTGGGCGTGGGGCTGATGTCGATTATCGTCTCGATGACCCAGGCGCAGCAAATGATGATTTCATCCACTTATCTCGAAACCGCGCAGGAAGTGATGGATTTCGGCGATATGGCCTATCCGCTTTCGGATGTGCAGGATCCGGAGAAGGATCTCGATGTGCGCGAGACGAAGGCGACTGAGCTTTGGGAGAAGTTCGCGGGCAACGAGCGGCTTTCCAGCGGGCAATACGAGAAGTACCGCACCTACACTTGGGAGCGCGAGGCCCTGAACCGCAACGACGAAGACGAGATAAAGCGGCTTGGCGGACTGTACACGGTGCGCGTGACGGTGCGGTGGGGCGACCGCCGCCGCGGCAACGGCGAAGAGGAGAGCTATGTAACTTTCTGGAGGAAGCCGGCGCAATGAGACGAGCCTTCACCATGGTGGAAATGCTCCTCGCGACCGTCCTCGTGGGCGTGCTCACCGCGCTCAGCGTGCTTACGTTCAATTCGGTGAGCAACGGCTGGCAGATTTCCGCCGACTATATGGACAAGATGCAGCGCACCGATTTCGCGCTCAACCAGCTCGTCGCCGGCCTGCGCAGCATGTATTACCCCCATGACGGCAGCCAGACCTACGATTACGGTTTCGTGCTTGCCGACAACGGCGACGGCGAAAAGCCCGGCGACAGCGATGTGATCGAATGGTCCAAGACGGGCGCGGCGATCGTCGGCACCAAAAACGCCGTGGCCGACACCGTCCACCGCGTCCAGGTGATGATCCTCGAAGAGGGCGACAGCGACTACAAAGAGCCTATCGAAGTGACCGGCCTTTATGCGCGCCAGTGCCCGGACGTGAAACTGCGCTCCGCCGAACATGCGTCGAACCAGGATATCGACTACTCTTTCGCGAACGACGAACTTTACCAGCCGGTCTTGATAGCCGACGGGATCGTCGGGTTCGACTGCAAGGTGCTGAAGTCCAATGGGCAAGTGGAGTCGGAATCCGACGGCAGCAAGTTCGAGGATGTTTTCGATGCGTCCAATTCCGTACCCTACAAAGTGCAGTTGACGTTTCGCATGGCCGACCCCGAAGGCCGCAGCTATCGCACGAACACCGCGCCGCTGATGCGGATTGTCACGATTCCGATCTACGAGCAGGCGCAGGACGGTGCGCGGACGCCCGGCGAAGAGGGCGGCGGCGGCAACCGCGGAGGCGGCGGTCTCCGCCGTGGAAGGGGGGCGGGATGATTTGCCGCCGCGGATCCGCGCTATTGATGGCGCTTTGGATAATCGCCGTCCTTTCGATCATGGTGCTGTCGTTCGCGACCGAGGCCCACTTGCAGTCCGGCATCAACGTCTACGTGCGCGAGCGCAACCGGACTATCCGGCTCGTCGAAGCCGGCCGCCACCTCGCCGAAGTCGTGCTGTGCGGCTATTCCGACGCCCCCGACTGGTCGGAGGACGAAGACCTTGAAAAACTGCTCGAGGACGATCGCTGGCTGCTGGAGAAGCGCGAGCTCAAGACGGCGTCCAGGTGCGTTGTCGGCCCGATCCTGCCCGATGCCGACAACCCGGAATCCGGCACCGTCACCGTGGAGATCGAGCTTGTCGACGCCGGCGCGGAAAACGCCATCAACATCAACGAACTCTGCGCCGACCGCGACCAGAACTACCGCACGCGTCTGGAGATGATTTTCCAGACGCACGGCATCCCCGAGGAGCTGGAGACCGAAAAAGACGGCACGGTGAAGCTGTGGAGCCTTTTGATCGCCGGCTGGAACGATTGGCGCGACGAGGACGACGTTTCCACCGTGATCGACGGCGAGGATCTGGGCGCGGAAAAGACGTGGTACAAGAACGAATACGACGAGGACAAGGTGGAGGACGAAGACCGCCGCTTCCCGCGCAACGGCGCGATTCCCGACATTCAGGAGCTTGGCTACGTGCGCGGGTTCAAGGACTATCCCGCCGTCCTGACCGGCGGCATCATCAATCCTTGGGCCAAGAAGGACGACCAGATAAGCGTCACGGGGCTGGCGAAGCTTTTCGGCGTCACGGGGTCGGCCAAGGTCAATGTCAACAGCTGCACGGTCGAGCAGCTGCTTTCGGTGCCGGGGATCTTCGACGAAGACGACGACGAGCAGCTTGAAAACAGCCGTGCGGCGGCGCAGGCGATACTCGACGGGCTCGCCAAAATGCCGGACCGGGCGAACGTCGACGAATCCCGCTCTTCGTGGCCGTATTCGGACTGGGCGGATGTCATCAGCCGGATCGACGACGGGGTGCAGCTCGGCAGCGAGGCGGCGAACTATCTCGTGTACAAGCCGTCGGGCGAGAGTATTTTCAAACTCAAGATCACCGGCGAATCGATGGGCATGAAGCATGTCGCGTCGGCAGAGTGCTATGTGAAGGACAAGAAGGTCCGCTACATAAAATGGAGGGAAGACTGATGGCGGCGAAGATAATCGACGGCAAGGCGCTGGCGGCGGATTTGCGTGCGCGAATCGCGGCGGGAGTTGCGAAGCTCGAACGCAAGCCGGGGCTGGCGGTAATCTTGGTCGGCGAGAATCCGGCGAGCGTCAGCTATGTGACCGCCAAGGAGAAGGCGTGCGCCGAAGCCGGCATGGTCTCGCGCGAAATCCGGCTCCCTGCGGACGTTGCGGAAGCGGCGCTGGTGGGCATCATCCGCGACTTGAACGCCGACAAGGCGATCGACGGCATTCTCGTGCAGCTTCCGCTCCCAAGTCATATCCGCGGGCAGGCGGTGATCGACGCCATTGCGCCGGAGAAGGACGTGGACGGTTTTACGCCGGTGAATCTGGGGCGGATGATGATCGGGGAGGAATGCTTCATTCCCTGCACGCCGCACGGGATCGTCAAGCTTATCGAATTTTCCGGCATGGACATATCCGGCAGGCACGCGGTAGTCGTGGGGCGCAGCAATATCGTGGGCAAGCCGGTCGCGCAGCTCTTGGCGTCGAAGCGCCTCAACGCCACGGTCACGGTGTGCCATTCCGGCACCAGGGATCTGGGCGCGTTTACGCGCGAGGCGGATATTCTCGTCGTGGCCGCCGGCAGACCCGGCACGATCACGGCGGACATGGTCAAGCGCGGCGCGACGATTATCGATGTAGGCGTCAACCGGATACCGGACCCCACGCGCCCCAAGGGCTTCCGGCTTGCTGGCGACGTGGATTTCGCCGCGTGCAGCGAAGTCGCCGCCGCGATCACGCCGGTTCCCGGCGGCGTAGGCCCCATGACCATAACGATGCTTCTCTGGAACACGCTCGAATCCGCGCGTCGCGCACAGCGCAGATAGTGCTTGCATTTTTGCGGGAAAATATGATATAATACGCCTCAATAATTTGAAATCCAACAAAAAGGAAACACGAAAAATGACAATTGCAGAAGTCAAGGCCCGCGAGATTATCGATTCGCGCGGCAATCCCACGGTGGAAGTCGATGTGATTCTCGAGGACGGCACGCTCGGCCGTGCGGCGGTTCCGTCGGGCGCGTCCACAGGCGTGAACGAAGCGCTCGAACTCCGCGACGGCGACGAAAAGCGCTATCTCGGCAAGGGCGTCACCAAGGCGGTCGCCAACGTCAACAATGTGATCGCCCCCAAGCTCGTCGGCCTTTGCGCGTGCGACCAGCGCGGCATCGACAAGCTCATGATCAAGCTTGACGGCACGCCCACCAAGTCCAAGCTCGGCGCGAATGCGATCCTCGGCGTTTCGCTCGCGGTCGCGAAGGCGGCGGCGAATTCGCTCGGCATGCCGCTCTACCGCTACATCGGCGGCACGAACACCTA
>DFFF01000035.1:3024-3184 GCA_002369235.1 Verrucomicrobia bacterium UBA3783 | reverse complement strand
GCCCACTCCGACGCCCCGATCGCGTTCCAGGAATTCATGATCCGTCCCGTCGGCGCGAAGAGCTTCAAGGAAGGTCTGCGCTGCGGCGCGGAAGTGTTCCACAACCTCAAGAAGGTGCTCAAGGCCCGCGGTCTTTCCACGGCCGTCGGCGACGAAGGCG
>DFFF01000035.1:2694-2961 GCA_002369235.1 Verrucomicrobia bacterium UBA3783 | reverse complement strand
GCGGCTTCGCCCCGGCGCTCGACTCGATCGAGGATGCGCTCGACTGCATCATCGCAGCCATCAAGAAGGCCGGCTACAAGCCCGGCAAGGACGTGACGATCGCCATGGACTGCGCGTCGAGCGAGTTCTTCAAGGACGGCATCTACGACTATACCTGGAAGGAAGGCAAGAAGGGCAAGAAGCTCGACAGCGCCGCGCAGGTCAAGTATCTCGAGGAACTCGTCGCGAAGTATCCGATCGATTCCATCGAAGACGGCATGGCCGAAG
>DFFF01000035.1:0-2598 GCA_002369235.1 Verrucomicrobia bacterium UBA3783 | reverse complement strand
AGCTCGTCGGCGACGACCTCTTCGTGACCAACGTCAAGTACCTTGAAAAGGGCATCAAGCTTGGCGCCGCCAACTCCATCCTCATCAAGGTCAACCAGATCGGCTCGCTCTCCGAGACGCTCGACGCGATCGAAATGGCGCACCGCGCCGGCTACACCTCCGTCACCTCGCACCGTTCGGGCGAGACCGAGGACGCCACGATCGCCGATATCGCCGTCGCGACCAACTCCGGCCAGATCAAGACCGGTTCGATGAGCCGCACCGACCGTATCGCGAAGTACAACCAGCTCCTTCGCATCGAAGAAGAGCTCGGTTCCCGCGCCGTCTACGGCTACAAGAAGGTGAAGTAAGCTAGTTCAGCGGAACTGCAACTTCATAGCCTTCCATGAACGGGAAGGACATCGTGGACCCGGAGGCGAAGACCTCCGGGTCTTCGTTTGCCGTCGCGATGCGGTAGAATTCCCTGGCGAAGCCGTCGAGTTCCACGCGGCGGCGGCAGGCGGGGCTGGTGATCTTGAACCCCGCTTTCTCGTAGAAGCCGACCAATCCCGCCTCGCCGGGCACGAGCGTTATCGGCTCGTGGTAGATCTGCTGCGCGGTGCGGATTATTTCGGTCGCAAGCCCCTTGCCGCGTGCATCGCTTGCGGTGCAAAGCGCGTACATGTAGCGCGTATCATCCGGCATTTCCAGAAAAAACGCCATCGCCTTGTCGTCGATCAACAGGCAATTGTCCGCCGTCAGGCGATGCTCCACGAAAAACCGCACGAGTTCTTCGCTGTCGCCGAACGCTTCCCGCCAGAGCCGGATTATCGTGTCGATATCGTCTTTGGCGGCAAAGCGCGCCTTCGATTCCACGGCGACGAATTTTTCCACCATGAACGCCGGATGGTAGCTGCGCTTGGCTTTGGCGAGATTCGGGTGGTTGTCGTCCGATGCGCGGTTGACGAACTTGAATCCCTTGGCCTCGCGCCGCGCGAATTCCCGGTTGATCATCGGAAATGCGCCCTGAACTTCCGGCAGCGCCTTCTCGTAGCTCGCAAGAAACATTTCGTCGTTCATCTTCTCGCCCAGCGCAAAGGCGACCGGCTTTTCGTTCGAGTATAGAACGCCGCCCGTAAGCCCCATGAGATCGTCCATCGACAATATGCGGTCGATCGCCTTGAGCTCCATCTTCAGCTCTTCGTCCACCGGATGGTCCTTGACCCAGCCCGACAAGACCCGGCGGCAGTCCTCGACATTCACCGCTCCGTATCGCCACGGCCCCAAGTCCTCGAAGCGGTGGATATGGTTGCGCTTCTGCTGGTATTTCGACCCCTTGAGCTCCGCGAGGTCGGACTGGTTGTATACATAGTCGAAAATCGCGGGAACCGGCCGCACCAGCCAATTCGCGCCAAGGGAGTCGGCCTCGGCGCGGGTTATCGGCGAGAACTTCGGCTTCAGGCCTATTTCGCGGGCGAAGGCGGTGATTTCGTCCTTGGCGCGTTCCTTGTCGCCCGCGCCGAAGGGAAATGAAAAATATTCCCTGCCCCAGAGTTTGTATTTGTAGACGCCGCAGCCGTGCGTCTCGCCGAACTGCATCGAGTAGACTTCAGATCGCCAAGGCCAGGTGTAGGAGAGGAAATATTCGCTGATGGTGCGGTTGTCGGCGGCAAGGTGGCGTCGGATTACCGGTAGCGTCGACGCGGTTATTTCGGCAAATTCCATGATCGGTGTGCAATTTATGTTCGATTGGCCGCGTATTATACCATAAATCGCCTGACAACACAAGCAACGCCGCCCATCCCCCCCTCCATAGGCGTACTTGACTTTTGGCGGTGATTTATGGTATCATATAAACGCTTGGCTTACCTGGGTAACGCGAAGCTTAAGACAGAAAGGAAGAAATTGGAAAGGAAGTCGCTTGATTGCGCATTCGATGCGCCCACCCGCTCGCTGACGAAGCGCCTTTGCCGGCGCTGTGCGCGGTAAAGAAATGTGAGGAATGGGGAATAGGCGGGACGGAGGCGGGAAAAGGCGGGACAGTATTGAGCGGGACGGGACTAAGGCGCCCAAAAAACGCCGGCCGGGCAATGTGAGGAATTTGAAACCGGAAACCGGCGAAATCTAATTGAGTTGAGGAATTTAATCGGCGGCTTTAAGGGCCGCCTAAATTGTCTTTAAGGGGACGAAAAAAGCCCCCCGGAAAACCGGGAGGCTCGAGATCCGAAGGAGGGTACGCGCGCAGCAGATATGCGGTGCTAGAGCTGTCGCGAAGGAAGCGCGCCGATCATTTTTGATTTTCCGGTTCCTCGGTCTCTAAGTGGGAAGCTTGAGGCGCGGCCGCGACCTTGAACGCCTCGCAAATGTTCTTGACGATCCCATCGACCTTATCGACCGCATTGGTGCCGGTAATAAGGATCTTGACCTCATGGGTCTTGGTGGCAGGAGAGAGCCAGGCGGTATCTTCCTTATAGCGGATATGGGCGGATTCCACATTTTGAGGTGCGGCCATAACCTCGACCTTGCCGATCGCCAAGGTGCCGGCATCAGATGCATACATCCCGGCCATATCGAGATTCCGGGTTTTGGAGGCGCAACCGGCGAACAGACATAGGCCGA
>DFFF01000007.1:45353-79190 GCA_002369235.1 Verrucomicrobia bacterium UBA3783 | reverse complement strand
TTTTTTTTTTTTTACATGTTTCGTTTGCGCGTAAGTTTTATCTAGCGGCCTTGTGCCGCCTTTTTTTTTCAAATCCTGCGATGACAGATTGGCATCCTCGCTGGTTGTTTACAAATATTGTATAGCAGTTGGTGTAAATATTACAGATAATGTAATAGATTGCGCTTGCAGAGTTGGCATTTATGTTGCACATAAAGCGTGTTGAACAGCTAATTGCAACAAAAAAGGTAAAACACAACAATGAGCAAGTATGTAGAGTCGGTATTGGCGCAAGTCCGCGCAAAGAATGCAAACGAGCCTGAATTCATTCAAGCGGTCGAGGAAGTTTTGACGACGCTTGATCCGGTGATCAAGGTGCATCCTGACTATGAGAAGAATGCGATTTTGGAACGCATGGTGGAGCCTGAACGCATTGTGATGTTCCGTGTCCCGTGGGTGGACGACAAGGGGGTCGTGCGTGTGAATCGCGGCTACCGCATCCAGATGAACAGTGCTATCGGTCCTTACAAGGGCGGACTTCGCTTCGATCCGTCGGTCAATCTGTCGGTTCTCAAGTTTCTCGCGTTCGAGCAGGTGTTCAAGAATTCGCTCACCACTTTGCCCATGGGCGGCGGCAAGGGCGGCAGCGACTTCAATCCCAAGCAGAGCCCGCACACCCCCGGCAAGCGTTGCAGCGATGCGGAAGTGATGCGTTTTTGCCAGAGTTTCATGACCGAGCTTTACCGCCACATTGGCGCGGATACCGACGTCCCCGCGGGCGACATGAATGTTGGCGGTCGCGAGATCGGGTATCTCTTTGGGCAGTATAAGCGCATGGCGAATGTCTGGACTGGCGTTTTGACGGGCAAGGGTCTGAGCTTCGGCGGATCGTTGATTCGTCCCGAAGCGACAGGATACGGCGATATCTACTTCGCGCAGAACATGCTGGCTGTAAACGGCGATACGCTTGAAGGCAAGAACTGCGTCATTTCCGGTTCCGGCAATGTGGCGACCTATGCGGCCGAGAAGTTGATGCAGCTTGGCGCCAAGGTGCTTACGCTCTCTGATCGCTCCGGCACGATTTATGTGGCAGACGGCATGAGCGAAAAGATGCTTAAGGACATCATGACGCTCAAGACCGTGAAGCGCGGCGAGCTTGCAGAGTTCGCCAAAAAGACGAAGGCGGCGAAATTCTTCGCCGGCGTCAACAGTTGGCAGGTCGCCGACAAGGTTGACTGCGCCTTTCCCTGCGCACGGCAGAACGAACTCAACGGCAAAGATGCCGACTACCTCCTCAAGCATGGCTGCAAACTCGTGGGCGAGGGCGCGAATATGCCGTCCACGCCGGAGGCGATAGAAAAATTCCTAGGCGCGAAGATCATGTATTCGCCCGGAAAAGCGTCGAATGCCGGCGGCGTTGCGACTTCGGGTCTTGAAATGTCCCAGAACTCCGAGCGCGTCAGCTGGACTGGCGAGAAGGTGGACGATATGCTCAAGGGCATTATGAAGTCTATTCACGACAACGCTTATGAAGCGGCCGCCAAATACGGCTTCAAGGGCAATTATGTCGTTGGTGCGAATATTGCCGGCTTCACCAAGGTTGCCGACGCCATGGTCGCACAGGGTGTTTGCTAACGGCAAGGCTTAGCAAGCGTATCCAAACTTGGTTTCATGCGCATGAAAAGAGTATTTCATGCGCATGTTTTTTCTTTTTAATGGTTCATAAAAGTGTAATATTTGTTTATTATTTATTGACCGATGAGATGATAAATGATATAATATGATTAGACAATTTGGAAAGAAGGCAAATCGATATGGCTATGTGTTATAAAAAACTCTGGAAGTTGCTCATCGACCGTGACATGACCCGCGCTGATTTGCGCGGCAAAACAGGCTTGTCTCCTGCTACGCTTGCAAAGATGTCGAAGGGCGCGGCCATTGGCGCGAATGTCCTTGAGCGCATTTGCGAAACCATGCAATGCAATGTAGGCGATATCATGGATTATGTGCCGGATGAAGAATTTGCGGAGCATGGATAAGTATGATCATGGCGGATAATCATTTTGGTGCATCGTCGTCAACTGGCGTACTTGTGCGCGACATTCTGGAATGGCACGTTCCGGAAGAGGTTCTTGCGGTCTTGCTGAAGGACCGCTCGACGGGGCATAATTTAATCTGGGCGACGGACGACTATACCGCGCACGGCACGGGCTTCGGTGCGAACGATGAGATACAGGTCTCACAGATTGCGGACAGAGACCATCCCGTGATTCGTCCTCGCGTGGACAAGAATGCGGAGGAACAGCGGCAGCGCTCTGTCAAGCGCGCGGAAGTGTTCACGCCGTCGTGGATATGCAACAAGCAGAACAACCTTGTGGATGCCGCCTGGTTTGGATGGAAGAAACGCGATTCAAGTCCGTTCAACACGGAGTTGCCGATGGGAGGTCCGCCGTCCTTGGCGACCGCAGACGCGACGGATATGTTCCTTCCGTGGAAAACATCGTTGCAGCGGGTTAAATTCCCCAAAGGCAAGACCTGGCAGGAATATGTCAAGGCTCCGCGTTTGGAGGTGTCGTGCGGTGAGGCTCCGTATCTTGTCAGTAGATATGACACGGTAAGCGGCAGGATTATTCCCGTAGGCGAACGTATCGGGTTGCTGGATCGCAAACTGCGCGTGATTACGGAGAATATCGGCATGGGTGATATACAGGACTGGCTGTATTGCGCCAAACGTGCGGTGCAAAGCATTTATGGCTTCGACTGGCAAGGCGACAATGTCCTTCTCGCGCGGGAGAATGTGCTGTTTACGGTCGTCGAAAGCTTCAATGCGGCATTTTACGATGGCGGCGATTCTTCGTTGGCGCGTTTCACCGCAGACGCGCCGGCTTCGTTGCCTGGTAAATCTTGTCTTTTGGTGTTTGCCGAAATCATCAGCTGGAACATCTGGCAGATGGATGGCATAAAGTTCGTCGTTCCCATGAGTTGCAGGCCGACGGTGACGAAGACGCCGTTTCTTGACGGAACGGTAGAGACGCACACCGAGCAATGCCCTGGGTGCCGCAAGAAAGATAACAGTCGCCACACTGGAACATATTGCAAGATCATGGATTGGAATTCGGGGCAAGAAGTGAAATTTGCAACATTGCATGAGGGGGTAAAATGACATACCGCCGACCAGACTTTGCTTCATTGGAAAAGCAGACGTTCGTCGAGACTTTCAAGTACAAGTTGATCTATGTTTATACTATAGGCGATAAGAAGCACGATGGCTATCTCAAGGTCGGCGATACTGAGGTCGTTTCGTCGTTGACGCCCGATCAGCTGACACCAAATTGCAAGGTGTTGAACGACGCGGCGCGGCAGCGCATCGACCAGCAGACGCAGACTGCCGGCGTTGAATACACGCTTTTACACACTGAGGTGGCCGTCCGTTACAGGGACTTCGGAAACGGGTTGAAGGTGTTGGAGCATTTTACCGACAAGAAAGTCCACGCCGTCTTGAAGAATTCAGGTCTTCCGCACAAGTTTATCGGCAACACGAAGGGCCGCGAGTGGTTCGGCGCAGATTTGAAAACGGTAAAGGCCGCTATCGCCGCAGTCAAGGAATATCGCTCGGTCATCGCGGGCGGCGAAATGGAACAGGAAGAGCCGATTGAGTTCCGTGACGAGCAGAAAGCAGCTGTTGAAAAGACGCTTTCATGCTTCAAGAAGAATAACGAGATGTTGTGGGACGCCAAGATGCGCTTCGGCAAGACGCTCACGGCTTTGCAAGTCGTCCGTGAAAGCAAGGGTAGGTTCCGCCGCGTCATCATCGTCACGCACCGTCCCGTCGTTGGAAGTGGCTGGCAGGAAGACTTCAACAAACTTTTCACCAAGGATGATGGCTGGACATTCTACAAGAAGGACTCGCTGACATCGGGCGATTACGCCTTTGATGGCAAGTTAGAATCCCGTAATGATAAACGACTTGCAGAACTTGATGAATCCGGCAGTCGCTTCATCTACTTCGCATCCATTCAGGACTTGCGCGGCTCGCAGGTCGTGAACGGCAAGTACGACAAGAACCGCGGCGTATTCAACATGGATTGGGACCTCGTGATCGTCGACGAGGCGCACGAGGGGACTCAGACCGACCTTGGCAAGGAAGTCCGCGAGCATCTCGTCAAGAAGCACACGAAAGTCCTCTCGCTTTCCGGCACGCCGTTCAACATCCTCTCGCAGTACGACGAGGATTCGGTTTTCGTCTGGGACTACGTGATGGAGCAGAAGCGGAAGGAGACGTGGGACGAAGAACATCCCGACGAACCCAATCCCTACGCCGCTCTGCCGCGCCTCAATCTCTACACGTACGACCTCGACGCGGAACTTGACGGATTCTCGGAAGAAGACCTTGAAGGCAAGGCGTTCAACTTCCGCGAGTTCTTCCGCACTTGGACCGGCGACAAGGAAATCGACCATCATCCAGTCCCGCGAGACGCCAAGGTCGGCGACTTCGTGCATGAGGACGATGTGCGGCGCTTCCTCGACCTGATTTCCGGCGACAGCCCGAAAAGCCGCTACCCGTTTGCCACGCAAGAGCACCGCGACCTCTTCCGCCACACGCTTTGGATGGTGCCTGGCGTCGCGGCGGCGAAGGCGCTTTCCGCCCTGCTCAAGCAGCACAGGTATTTTGGGAATGGGAAATACGGCATCGCCAATGTCGCCGGTGAGGGTGACGACTACGAAGAGCGGCATTACGACAGCGCACTCGAACTCGTGAAGAAGACCATCCGCGAGAACGAGTATTCAATCACGCTCTCATGCGGCAAGCTCACGACCGGCGTGACCGTCCCGGAGTGGACGGCTGTTCTCATGGTCGCCGGGAGCGCGGTTACTTCTGCCGCGCAGTACATGCAGACGATCTTCCGCGTCCAGAGTCCGGGCGACCTTGGTGGCAAGATGAAGACCGACTGCTACGCCTTTGACTTCGCGCCTGACCGTGCGTTGAAGGTGTTGGCCGAGACGGCTCAGGTCTCGTGCCGCGTGTCGAAGAACGACACGACCGAATCGAACGGACGCCGCATCCTCGGCGAGTTCCTGAACTATTGCCCCGTCATATCCATCTCCGGCACGAAGATGGAGGCGCACGACGTCAAGAAGATGATGGCCTCGATCAAGCACATCTTCGTGATGAAGACCATCCGCAACGGCTTTGACGACACGTCGCTCTACTCCAATCGGCTCCTTGAACTGACTGACATCGACCTGAAGAAGTTCGAGGATTTGCGGAAGATCGTCGGATCGTCCAAGCAGACGAAGATGGCCGATACCGTCTATGTCAACGAACAGGACTTTGCCGACGAGGAACACGACAAGGGCAAGGTAGGCGACAGGCCAAAGCGCGAACTCTCCGAGGAGGAACGCGCCGCGCGCGAGGAAATGAAGCGCCGCCGTGCGGAAAAGAAAAATGCGATTCTCATTCTCCGCGCCATCTCAATACGCATGCCGCTGCTCATCTACGGCGCGGATGTTCCGATAGAGAAGGTCATCTCTATTTCGGAGTTCCCGAGCCTCGTGGACGACGAATCGTGGGCCGAGTTTATGCCGCAGGGCGTGACGAAGACTATCTTCCAAAAGTTCGTGGAATACTATGATGCGGACGTGTTTGCGGAAGCCGGCACACAGATTCGCAAGCTCGCGAAGAGCGCGGACAAGCTGCCGCCCACGCGCCGCGTCCAGCAGATCGCGCGGATATTCGGCTATTTCAAAAACCCCGACAAGGAAACGGTGCTCACGCCTTGGCGCGTCGTGAATATGCACTTCGCCGACACCATCGGCGGCTGGTGCTTCTACGACGAAAACTTTGAAAAGCCGCTTGAGGACGCGCCGCGTCATGTCTTGCACGAGGGCGTGACGCAAGATGTCTTTGGCAAACCCGATGCCAAGATACTCGAAATCAATTCCAAATCTGGCCTCTATCCGCTCTATGTGGCGTATTCGCTCTACCGCCGCAAACTCGGCGACGTGCCGGAGGACGCGGTGACCCCGGCGGCGCTTGCGAAACTCTGGCGCGAGGTGGTAGCGCGTTCGCTCTTCGTCGTGTGCAAAACGCCCATGGCACGGGCGATCACGCGGCGCACGCTCGTCGGCTACGACGACAATGCGACGATCAACGCGCAGTATATCAAAAACCTCGTGGAAATGCTTAAGAACGAACCCAAGAAATTCTACAACAAGGTCTGTGGCGGCAACGCATGGAACAATAAGGAGTTTGAAATGAAAATGCTCAAATTCGACGCAGTCGTCGGCAATCCGCCGTATCAGTTGATGGGTGGTTCAGGTGGAACGAACGACGCACCGATTTTCCAGTATTTTGCAGATGCGGCATCGTCCATTACAACGCACTTCGTTTCGCTCATCATTCCTGCCAAGTGGTTTGCCGCCGGACGTGAAAGCCAACTAAAAGCGTTCCGCGAGCGGATGCTTGGTTGCGGCCACATCCGCAAACTCTTTGCATTCGCCGATGCACATTCTCTATTTCCGACGGCTGAAATCAAGGGCGGCGTGTGTTACTATCTTGAAGACCGTGAGCACGACGGAAAGTGCGAATATTCGCTGAATGAAAACGGTAAGACCGACACCGCGACAATCGCCATGAACGAGTTCCCCATTTTCATCCGCAATCCCAGAACCGCCGCCATTGTGCGGAAAGTGGTAGGGGCTCGCCAGCGCGATGGCCGCGATGAGACAGTATCCACCATCATCTCTGCCGATACGCCATTCGGCATCCCCACAAATCCCGGTGAAAGCAAGAAAACGCCGTTCGCTGTCAGCGACAAAAAGACCACCGAGTTCGATACCGCTCTGTACTACTGGAAGAGTGGTAAGCGCATCGTCGGCTATGTTCGCGGCAACGCAATCACAAAGAACGCCTCAGATGTAAAGTTAGACAAGGTGTTTATTCCGGGTGCGTATGGCGCGGGGGAAAGTTTCCCGCACCAGATATTGGGAGAACCCGAGGTTGCGCCTAAGAAGTCGGTGTGTTCGCAAACATATCTGTATGCAAAGTTTAACTCTCATGAGGAGGCGACGAACTTTTCATCATATCTAAAGACGCGTTTCTTCCGTATTCTTGTTTGTGCGGCGAAAGTCACCCAACACGCGCAAGATAGGGTGTATCGTTTTGTTCCTCTTCAAGATTTCACTTCGAAATCCGACATCGACTGGTCGCGTCCTGTTCCCGAAATCGACAAGCAGCTTTACGCGAAATACGGTCTCACCGAAGCCGAGCAGAAGTTCATCGAATCCATGATCAAACCGATGTGTTGAGAAAATCATGGAATTGAATAAAGATGTCATAATCATTAAGCACTGCATTGGCGACAGGCTAAGCCATGCGGAATAAAAGGAGTTTGTCATGATTAATCGCAAAATCAAAATCACCAATGAAGCTGTAGCTAAATACAAAGAGGCTACAATTGATGATGCATTGCTTCAGGCAATATATAATGGTATTGATGCAGATGCGTCTAAAGTTTCAATCAGAGCGTTGTCTCGTAAAGGTGAAGACCTTGATTTGGGGGATGATAATGCGGCTATTACTGCAATAGAAATTTCTGATGACGGTATTGGTATTCCTTATACAAAGGTAGAAGAATACTTTCAGCAGTTAGAGCGGTCTTGGAAGAAAGACGCTAAACGTGGGAATAATACTCCGTATCATGGGTCGAAAGGATGTGGACGTTTCAAATGCTTTGCGCTTGGTGAAGAACTGAAATGGAAGACTGTGTATCGAGACTCGAAAGGCGCTTTACTGGAATATTCCATGACGTTGGATGTTCATGAAGCAAAGAGATTGAATATTGATGAAAATCCGCAACCTTCATCTTGTGAGCAAACAGGTACGGTGTTGACAATAAATGGTCTTACGCAAAAGTTCATGAAACATTATGCGAGGCTTGATGCGTTGCGCTTTGATGTCTTGACTGGACTAATTGTTGATGTCGAAGTTTACAAAAAGAAAATTGAGATGTTCGGCGTGTTACTAGATCCTCAGCCTTTAAAAGCAAAAGAAACTGAATTCCAATTTTCATATGTTGATAATGAGAATAAAATGCAAGGTGGCAAAGTTCGGTTGCTT
Organism: Verrucomicrobia bacterium UBA3783; assembly: GCA_002369235.1. GTDB lineage: Bacteria > Verrucomicrobiota > Kiritimatiellia > RFP12 > UBA1067 > UBA1067. Next base: position 71,092 of record DFFF01000007.1, on the reverse strand, counting down.
GCATGGAAATACAATGCTGAGTTTATAAATCACAAGCATACATTTTATTATAAACCTGATGGCGGGTTCTTCTGTAAGCGTCCATCTGGTCTTTTTGCTGATACACATTATCCTGCTCATACGTTAATAATTACTTCGGACGTGTTTAACAAATGCACAGAGTTTGACGCGCCGTTTAATGTGTTTGGTAAGATTGATGAGGCAATTCGCGGGAATGTTATTCGGTTCCTTGTGGGTGTAAAACAAGATGAATTCTCGGATGTTCTTGGAGAAATATTTGAGAATGAGAATTATCCATACAAGCATTCCCCTAGAAATGCATTAGATGCCGCAAAAGAAACGGCTTACAACGCTGCCTTGGGGGCATTAGTCTTTGAGAACTCATCTGTCGTTTCTCCCAAGAAAAAAGCTATTCTGAAGGTGATTTTCCCCTTGTTGAATCGCTTAATGTCTGGAGATTATCTATTAGGAGATAATATAGATAAGATTTTGGCTTTGGATGCGACGGATGCAATGAAGTATAATCGAATGGTCAGTCGTATTAAATTATCAAATATTATTAATCACTATAACATACTTTTGCATAGGTATGCATTCTTGGAATCGCTAAACAAGCTTGTGCATATTGAAGAATACTCTGAGGACTTATTGGAAAGAGCACAGTTACACAAGATTGTTGCAGAAGAACCTTGGGTTTTTGGCCCGCAGTATGAACGTGGAAATCTTATAACAAGTGATAAATCCTTGTGTACTTTTTTGCGTAAGGCAATTCGTAGAAATGACTTGCTTATAGATGTTGATGAAGACAATGTCAAGATCAAGGCAGTAGAGGACTTTATTCTCAAGAACAAAAATGATATTTCGAAATGTTTGAAGAAAATACCAGATCTGGTCTTGGCTAAGCCTGTAATGATGCCTATCGGTAATGTTAATGATGTTATTGAATATTTGATAATTGAACTTAAGCGACCAACTGTGAGAATTGATTTTGAATGTCGCAATCAAGCTCAGGAAATATTCACTGGAGTGTATAATGCCACCAATGGAGGTGGTATTATGATTGATGAAAAACATAGATGGAGGTATTGTCTTGTTTCAAGTGGTGTTGCCGATGAACTAACGCCTGAATTTGATCGCGAAGGACATTTAAAGCAGCTGCTGAAGGGGAATTATGTTATCGATGTTTGGACTTGGGATACTATAATTGATCAAGCCCGTAAACGACTTGATGTCGAAGCAAAAGGTATTGAGGTAGAACTAGCTTCTTCGGATTGCGATGAGCTCATCAAAGAATATCGAAAACGATTTGGGGTAAAGAAGAGAATGCCTAAATAATTTGAGTGGGGTGCATATGACTAATGTTCCACGAATTGAAGAACAGATTATTGAGGGCGCGGCAAATATTCTTGCTGATGCGGGATCTGGTAGTGATATAACCAATATCTTTTCTGATTTGGGGATGATAGACAATTCAGGCGAAAGTACTAAATGGAGGCGAATTAGATATGTGTTGTGTAATGCTCAGCGGCAAGATGGTGTGGCTGTAAAGTTCGTCATGTTTGTACGGAAAATGTTATCGCCTGTTCGTTTTAGAAATGATCCAAATAGATTAAAGCAATTAATTGATGACATTAATAATGTGTTAATCTTTGCAGGGTTAAAATTTGAAGAAAACGGGGACTTTGTTGCAATTCAAATGGCAGAGTCTATATCAGACGCAGAGAAAAAAGTTTCGTCTATTCGGCGTAAGTTGATAGATCGTGGTGCTCATTCAGAAACATTGCGATATTGTACAGCCGAGTTAATTGGAAATGATACATTCCATGGCGTTCTTGAGGCGTGTAAGGGACTTTTTGAACGAATACGACAAATGACGAATCTGGTACAGGACGGACATCGGCTTATTGATGCCGCATTTGGAGGGGAGGTGCCTATTTTGGCACTAAATAGTTTACGCACCGAAACTGAGAAATCTGAGCAAACAGGTTTTATGTACTTATTAAAGGGGTGTGCTTCAGCCTGTCGAAATCCCATCGCTCACGAACCTCGAATATTATGGGCTGGAACGGATGATGATGCGTTGGATAGTCTTATTCTAGTGTCGATGTTACATAAGAAATTGGACAAATGTGTACGAACGTGTAATAGACAGGAAATCCATAACGAGGGTAGAAATGTTAATTTCTAGAAGGAGTTTTATTTGGATGATAGATGGATGGTGATGTGGCACAAGACGGTGAGTGCAGAAACATTGACCATAGTGCGTTTCCCCTGAACACCGGTAAATAGATTTCAAAAATATGACTGACAGTAAAGATGCCAGTAGTTGTATGGGCTGACTGACGGAGTGCAAAATGAAACGTTGTAAGACTAAAACAGGTAACGAGAAGACAATTGACGCAATGGCGGATGAATTGGCCCACGAGACGGTGCGTCAGATGTACACGGACGGCAAGCTGACCGCGTATGGCCGGCGCATGTCGAAGTTCTTGGAGCGCGCGTTGCCGGACGATAAGGTGGACGAGTGGGGATGGAATCTATCGCGCAAGGAACGTGCGGAGATCAAGCGTCAGACGGAGGTGAAGAGAAGTGTGGGGAATGGTGTGGGGAAAAGTGTGGGTAAGGGTTACCATTGGGAAGTCGTAAACGTCGGAGGGAAGTAGTGGATGATGAACCACGATTTCAAATACAGTATGGGCAACAAGCCCGACGAAGGAGGAGTAGGATGACACGCTCCATTGGACGTATTTGTCCCATCTGCCCTATTTGATAAAGGAGTGTTCGTAATGAAAAAGAGCGAGTTCAGAGAATGCGATACCTACGCCGCGAGGATTGCGGCGCTGAGGCCGTTTCCGAAGGAGACGTTGAAGTCGTTGCGCGAATACTATCGCGTAGGACTCACCTACACGAGCAACGCCCTTGAGGGCAACTCGCTCACCGAGAGCGAGACGAAAGTCGTCATCGAGGACGGGCTTACCATCGGCGGCAAACCGCCGAAGGATGTTTACGAGGCGACAGGCCATGCGAAGGCATACGACTTCCTCTATAAGCTGACGAAGGACGAGCCGGTTACGGAGGATGACATCCTCAAAATCCATCGTCTATTCTACGGACAAATCGACAAAGGCAACGCCGGCGTGTGGCGGAAAGTCCGGGTCTTCATCTCCGGTTCGCACCGCGTCTTGCCTGCGCCGGAGAAAGTGCCGGTGCTGATGGCGGAATTTGCCCGATGGATGGCGGCTAACGAGGGGCGGTTGCATCCTGTCGAGTTTGCCGCGCTTGTCCACCAGAAGTTTGTTTACATTCATCCCTTTGTGGACGGGAACGGCCGCGTCGCCAGGCTTTTGATGAACCTTGCTTTGCTCAGGGCCGGTTGGTCGCTTGCAATCATTCCGCCAATCTGCCGTCATGAGTACATTGCGACGCTGGGCAAGGCCGGCCGGACTCCCGCGCCATTCGTGCGATTTATTCGCGATCGCGTCTGCGAGACGCAGAAGGAGCTTCTGCGGCTGATGGGGCAATCCCTCGCATTAGATGATGAGGGAGTAAAACGTGTAAATGATGAGGGAGTAAATGAGGGGGTAAATGCACTTTTGAATGTAATCGCGACCTACCCCGGGAAACGGGCGAATGAACTGGCAACCTTGATCGGGAAAAGCGTACAGACCGTCGAACGATATGTACGGATATTGAAGGATTCAGGCAAGATCGAGTTCCGCGGCGCGCCGAAGAACGGCGGTTATTTTGCAATCTGATATGACGGCGGATTTTTCTATCGTGCTTCTTCGTCCGGAGATACCGCACAATACCGGCGCGATAGGGCGGCTGTGCGTGGGGCTGGGCGTTCCGCTGCATCTTGTGCGCCCCATCGGCTTCGCGCTCGACGACCGCTCCATAGCTCGCGCCGGACTCGATTATTGGCCGCATCTGGAGTGGCGGCTCCATGATTCGTGGGATGATTATCTGAACGAGGTCAAGCCCAAGCGGATTCACTTCCTGTCGACGCACGGCGAGAAATCGCTTTACGATTGCCGGTTTGAGGCCGGGGACGCGCTCGTTTTCGGCAACGAATCGTCCGGACTGCCGAAGGAATTCTACGGACGCTATGCGGATTCGCTTTTCCGCATCCCAATGCCCGGAGAATACGCCCGAAGCATAAATCTCGCCAATGCGGTGTCGATCGCCGCATACGAGTGCTACCGGCAACTCCGTTAAACCCCAGACTCGCTTATTCCCACTCTATCGTGGCCGGGGGCTTGGAGGAAATGTCGTAAACGACGCGATTGATGCCGCGAACTTCGTTGATGATGCGGCTGGAAATCGTCGCTAGGGTATCGTAGGGGAGGCGCGTCCAGTCCGCGGTCATGGCATCAATGGAATCCACGGAGCGCACGACGCATGTGTATTCATACGTTCTCTGGTCGCCCATCACGCCGACGGAGCGGCAAGGCAGCAGCACTGCAAAGGTCTGCCAGATGGATTTATAGTTCGGGAGTTTCCGGACTTCCTCGCGCACTCTCGCGTCCGCCTCCTGCAAAAGCCGGACTTTTTCGGCGGTGATTTCGCCGAGGATGCGCACACCGAGTCCGGGTCCCGGAAAGGGCTGCCGGTCGAGGAGCTGCGCATCCATGTCGAGGAGACGCCCGACGGCGCGTACTTCGTCCTTGAAGAGGTCGCGCAATGGTTCGACGAGTTCGAATTTCAAATCCGGCGGCAGTCCGCCGACATTGTGGTGGCTCTTGATGGTCTGTGAGTTGCCGGGCTTGGATGAACTTTCGATGACGTCAGGATAGATCGTCCCTTGCGCGAGGAAGCGGCAATGCGAAAACTTGCGCGCTTCTTCGGCGAAGACGGCAACGAATTCACGCCCGATGATTTTGCGCTTCGCTTCAGGTTCGTCCACGCCTTTAAGCGCAGCGTAGAAGCGCTCTGCCGCCCGGGCGACGGTAAGGTCGAGTCCTAGCTTGGCGCCGAACATCTGCTCCACTTGCGCGGCTTCGTCTTTGCGGAGAAGTCCGTTGTCGACAAATATGCAGTGCAGCCGCTTGCCGATTGCCTTGTCGAGAAGAACCGCGACCACCGACGAATCGACGCCGCCGGAAAGACCGAGCACGACTTCCTCGTCGCCGATTTCCTGCTTCATGCGCTCGACGGTTTCGTCGATCCAGGCCGACATGTCCCAATCCGGTTTTGCGCCGCAGACGCCAAAGACGAAATTGGCGAGGAGTTCCGTTCCGTGTTCGGAGTGCACGACCTCCGGGTGGAATTGGAGTCCGTAGAAGCGGCGTGATTCGTCGCACATCGCGGCATAAGGGCAATTTGCGCTCTTTGCGGTCGTCTCGAATCCCTTGGGCAGGGCGGAGACCCGGTCGCCATGGCTCATCCAGACGGTGAAGGATTCCGGGAGATTGGCGAAAATTCCGTCTTGGCGCACCACATCCAGTTGTGCTCTGCCATATTCGCGCTCGCTGCCCGGCTCGACTTTGCCGCCAAGCTTGTGCGCCATCAGCTGCATGCCGTAGCAAATTCCGAGGATCGGCAAGCCGAGGCCGAAGATTGCGGGATCGATCTGCGGGGAGCCTTCGGCGAACACGCTCGCAGGTCCGCCGGACAGGATGATGCCGAGCGGCGGATTCTCCATAAGTTCCGCCGCCGTGACGGTGGTCGGCAAGACTTCCGAATAAACTTTTTTCTCGCGGATGCGGCGTGCGATAAGGTGCGTATATTGCGAACCGTAATCGAGGATGGCGATTCTCTTTCTCATGTTTTGATATTCCACCTTGCTTTTTTGCTTTATGGCCGCGTATTATATCATATTTTCACCGCCGCTGGCTACTTGTTTTTTCAGGTTGCCGAAAATTAGCTTCCGCCGCCGCAACTATTGCCAAAAGGGGCGATTTATGGTATAATACGCACATATTCCCTAAAAGGGGAGGAAAGAAGCAAAATGAAGATCAAATTCGGCAGTGTTGCAGAAGAAATCACGACCCGCAAGGAGTTTCCGCTCAAGAAGGCGCAGAAGGTCCTCAAGGGCAAGACGGTGGCGGTGCTCGGCTATGGCATCCAGGGACCTGGCCAGGCGCTCAACATGCGCGACAACGGCATCAATGTGATCGTTGGCCAGCGCAAGTCGACGAAGGCGAATTCGAGCTGGAAGCGCGCGATCAAGGACGGATGGGTCGAAGGCAAGACGCTTTTCTCGCTTGAAGAGGCGGCGGAGAAGGGCGACATCATCATGATGCTCGTTTCCGACGGCAGCGTCGGCCAGGTGTGGAAGCAGATCGAGAAGTTCGTGACCCCCGGCAAGTATCTCTATTTCTCCCATGGCTTCGGTTATGTGTACAACAAGCTTACGGGCATCAAGCCGCAGAAGGGCGTAGGGCTCGTGATGGTCGCGCCCAAGGGGTCGGGCACGAGCGTGCGCCGCAACTTCCTCTCCGGTGCGGGCATCAACAGCTCGTTCGCGTTCGAGCCTAACGGCATGGACGCCAAGACCGTCGAGGAGGTGACGAAGGCGATCGGCATCGCGGTCGGCTCCGGCTATCTTTTCCCGACCACATTCCAGAACGAAGTGACGAGCGATCTCGTCGGCGAGCGCGGCATTCTCATGGGCGCTCTTGCCGGCGTGATGGAAGCGCAGTTCGAGACGCTCCGCGCCAACGGCCACAGCCCGTCGGAAGCGTTCAACGAGACTTGCGAAGAGCTTACCCAGTCGCTCATCCGCCTTGTGGACGAGAACGGCATGGACTGGATGTACGGCAACTGCTCGCAGACCGCGCAGCATGGTGCACTCAAGTGGCGTCCGATCTTCAAGAAGGCGACGCTTCCGGTGTTCGCGCGTCTCTACAAGAGCGTGAAGACGATGCAGGAGGCGAAGGAGGTCATCAAGGATACCGGGTGCGCCGACTACAAGGAGAAGATGCTCAAGAAGCTTGAGGAGCTTCACAACCACGAGATGTGGCAGGCCGGGGCGGCGGTGCGCAGTCTGCGTCCGCACGAGAAGGCCAAGGGCGGCGCGGCGAGCGCCGGTTGGGGCGGCCGCAAGGTCGTAAAGTAAGCGAAAGGTAATAAGGATCATGCCCAGGAAGATCCTGATTGCTCTGCTGACGGCTGCGGTTTCGATCGCGGCCGCCGGCGCTTCGCGAATCCGCCTCATTTACGGCAAAGGCTGGAATGCGGCGAGCGAAGAAGTCAAGAAGGCGATGGAGTCCTCCGCCTTCAAGACTGCCTGCAAAGGCAAGTTCACCACCGAGTTTGTCGACTGGGCTGAAGGTGCGGGGAATGTGGAAGGCAACCTGGGCAGCCTCAAGATCCCCTGCATCTTCGTTCTCGACGAAAAGGGGCGGTGCTTTTTCGTGTTTGAGAACGTGCCGCCGAACTATCCGATGGACCGGATGGTGAAGTTCATCAACCGGCTCGACGCCCAGCGCCGCGCCGCCGAGTCCGCCGGACTCGATACGCCCGACAAGTGCGGCAAGTTCCTTGAAATGATGGAGAAGTTCGTGGGCGGTCCCAAGCGGATAATCTCTCCGGGTTTCTATTCCGACGTCTTCGACAAGCTTGTCCAGCTCGACCCCGGCGACAAGGAAGGATGGCAGCGCCACTTCCAGATGGGCGACGGCATCGACATTGTGATCAAGGCCAACGAGTATCGTGCGGACAAAGATATGGCCGGCGGCGAAAAGTTCATCAACGCGGAATTGGCCAAGCCCCGCAAGCATCTCACCAAGGAGCAGCAGCAGGGGCTTTTGATGGCGAAATTCGCACTTTACCGCGAAACTCCGGCCAAGAACGAAGAAATGATCAAGCTCCTCGAAACCGTCGCAAAATATGATGAGACGACTTTCTGGGGAACTTGTGCGCTAGGGTGGCTCAATTGGCGCGGCAAAGCCCCGATTTCCACCTACTGGGGATGGCACAAGGGCGATTTCTCAGGCACCTTTACGAAAGAAATCACATACGGAGTGAGCTATTCGTTCGACAAGGCCGGCGAATACGACATTTCTTTCGAGCCGACGGAAGGCTCCGTGAACATATCCCAAGTCGCGCTTTACTGCGGCGAGGCGGAAGTGGCGGTGCTCAAGTCGAAACCGTTCAAGTTCAAGTTGGCGCGTGAATACGCAGGCAAGATCGACCGCATGGTCGTCAAGGGTTCTACGGCTTCCGACAGCGCAGGCAACATTGTAATCCGCCGCCAGATTCTCCGTCCGCGCAAGAAGGCGCAATGACCGAGAGCGTATTGTTCCAGGATTTGGCCATTTTGATGGCCGCCGCCGGTCTCGCGAGCGTTATTTTCTCCAAATTCAACTGGCCCAAGGTGATAGGTTATATCGCCGTGGGCATGGTGCTTTCCGAGCACACTTGGGGCGGCGGACTGCTCTTGGACGTGGCGAGCGTCAAGACGATAGGCCAGCTGGGCGTCGTTTTCCTCATGTTCTCCATGGGGCTCGAGTTCTCCACGACCGATATGCGCAAGATGAAGAGCGTGACGCTCCCAACCGCGCTGCTCGACACGATTCTCATGATGTGGCTGGGCTACACGGTAGGCACGCGCGTTTTCGGCTGGGAAATGGTGCCGTCGCTCTTCCTGGGCGCGGCGATATGCGATTCAGCCACGACCATGCTCGCGAAGATGATCGACGAACTGGGCTGGCGCACCCGCGCGTTCGTGGGCTTTACTCTCGGCACCAGCGTTTGCGAAGATATCGTCTGCGTGGGCATTGTCGCGCTTATTACCGGCGTCGCTCAAGGCGCGGGCATGAAGGTTGGCGATGTCGCGATGAGCATGGGGGGACTGGGGCTCTTTTTCGTGGCGGTGATCGTATTCGGGCTGGTGCTCGTGCCGCGGCTTTTGAACAATATCTCCCGTCGGCACGACGACGAGGTTTTGCTGCTTTTTATCCTCGGTATTTGTTTTTTCGTCAGTTTCATTGCCTTCCGCTTCCAGTTTTCGCTGGCCTTGGGTGCGTTTCTGGTGGGCATCCTCGGGGCGGCGAGCGATGTGCGGGTGCGCATCAACGCCCTCATGTCGCCGCTGAAATCGATGTTTTCATCCATCTTCTTCGTGTCGATCGGCTCGCTCGTCGATCCGGCGGCATTTCTCGCCTGCTGGCCGCAGATCCTGCTTTTGACGTTTGTCGTCGTATTTGGGAAGATGATCAACTGCACCATTGGCGGGCTGCTGACCGGCGAGGGCGTCAAAACCTCCGTCCAGATGGGCATGAGCCTTGCGCAGATTGGCGAGTTCGCCTTCATGGTCGCCTTGATCTACATTTCCACGACCGGCGATACGGCTTCGCCGATGTACCAGATTGTGGTGGCCGTATCGCTTTTGACGACGCTCCTCAATCCGCTGCTGATCAAGGCGTCGGAGCCGGTTTCGTCGTGGCTTGACACCCGGCTGCCAAAGCGCCTCCATGAAATGCACCGCGACTACCGGGCGTTTCTCCACAAAGCCGAAGCCACATCCGGCGGCGAAATCCGCACGATTGTCCACATCCGCAACACGATCGGCGCGCTCGTTGTTTTTGCGCTGCTTAATTTCATTGTCGCCATCTCCGGCGCGATGCTTGATGATATCGATTGGAGCCGCTTTTCCGTCTTTTTCGAGAAACACGATCAGTTCTTCTTTACGCTCGCGGTCAATGTTTTCATCGTGGGAATGTTCGCGCCGGTCACGAAAGTGGCGAAGATTCTTGGCGTCAATGTCGCACGGCTCATCATAGGCTCGGGCGAGTCGAAGGTTGGCGACGTTGCGGTGCGCCAAATGGTGATGTTTGTCATCCGTGCTTTCGTTTTGATGGTGTTTTTCGCCGAAATGACGATGATCAACATCAACATGGCGCCGTCAGGCAAGATCGAAGTTGCGATTCTATGCATTCTGGTGCTGGCGATTGCGGTTCTGGGGTGGCGCAATTTCATGAGGCTCGGCAGGTCTGCCGCCGTGCATTTCAACGAGGCTTTGGGTGCGGACGACCGGCGCAAGCGTTTGGGCGAGATGATGATCGTGACCGTGCCGCGCGGAACTTTGCATCAGCTCAAACTCGACGTCAATTCCCCGGCCGTCGGCGCGACCGTAGTCACTTTGAATATCCGCGCCAAGACCGGTGCGAGCATCGTTTCCGTCCATCGCGGCAGCGAAATCATCCGCCACATCGGACCAGACCTCGAATTTCGCGTCGGCGATGTGCTTTTGGCGACCGGCACCAGCTCGCAGATCGCCGCCCTCAAAGACCTCCTTGGCATTGTCGCCTGATCCATGAGCAGGCAAATCATCCCAAGCTGTGTAGTCCAGCCCTCTCGACTGCGTAGTCCAGCACCTTGGACTTGGTAGTCCAGCTCCCTCGACTTGGTAGTCCAGCACTTTGGACTTGGTAGTCTAGCCCTCTGGACTTGGTAGTCTAGTCCTTTGGACTTCATAGTTAGCCTAGTTTCTTTACATAAAATGTAAAATAGACCTGCCATAAAATGTATGACAGACCTTTGCCCGCCCCTGCCCCGCCGCCGCCGGTCGATGGCGTGAAGCCGGACGGCAAATACGAGAAGCGATTCCTCAACGACTAAAATTATACGATGGCGAGCGGGTTGTTCATCCGCGATTTCCACAACGCGATCGGCCGCCCCGGATGGTTCGACTGAAAGATTGCCGACTGCAAAAGAGGGTTGCATGCAGTAAATGCAAGTCGCCGCAGCACTTGCCTTTTCCCGCGATTTTTGGTATAATATAGCACTATGAAAATCGATACTCTTTGCGTGCAGGGCGGCTGGCAGCCAAAGTGCGGCGAACCGCGTCAAGTCCCTGTGTATTCGTCAACTACATTCAAGTATGACACGACGCAGCATATGGCCGATTTGTTCGACCTCAAGGCGTCGGGATACTTCTACACCCGGCTGGCAAACCCCACCAACGATGCGGTGGCTAAAAAAATCGCCGCGCTCGAAGGCGGCGTCGCGGCAGTGCTGACAAGCTCCGGTCAGGCGGCAAGCACGTTCGCAATCCTCAACCTCTGCGGGGCGGGCGACCATGTGGTGTGCTCGGCGCAAATCTACGGCGGCACGTTCAACCTCTTTGCGGTTTCGCTCAAGAAACTCGGCATCGAATTCACGTTTGTCGATCCGGATGCGGACATGAAGACGCTGCAGAAGGCGTTCAGGCCCAATACGAAGTGCGTTTTCGGCGAGACGGTGAGCAATCCCTCCGGGTGCGTTCTGGATATTGCGAAGTTCGCCAAGCTTGCGCACAAGAATGGCGTCCCGCTGATCGTGGACAATACCTTCCCGACGCCCATTCTTTGCCGCCCGTTCGAATTCGGGGCGGATATCGTGACGCATGCGACCACCAAATACATGGACGGCCATTCCAGCCAGGTCGGCGGCTGCATCGTCGACAGCGGCAATTTCGACTGGGCGGCCCACGCCGATAAATTCCCGGGGCTTGTCGAACCGGATGAGAGCTACCACGGACTCAGCTATGTAAAGGCTTTCGGCAAAGGCGCGTATATCACGAAGTGCGTCGCGCATTTGATGCGCGATTTCGGTTCGATTCCCTCTCCGTTCAACGCATTTCTTCTGAACCTCGGCCTCGAGTCGCTGCATCTGCGCATCCGCCGCCATGCGGAAAGCGCGTTGAAGATCGCCAAGTGGCTCAAGGCGCAAAAGAAGGTCGCGTGGGTAAAGTTCGCGGGGCTCGAAGGGGACAAGCACTACAAACTCGTCAAAAAGCAGTTCGACGGCAATTCTCCGTGCGGCGTGATGACGTTTGGAATCAAGGGCGGGCGCGAGAAGTCGATCGAGTTCATGGACTCCCTCAAACTGGTCGGCATCGTGACCCATGTTGCGGATGCATGGACCTGTGTTTTGCATCCGGCGAGCCATACCCATCGCCAGCTTTCGGACGAACAGCTCAAGGCGGCCGGCATCCCTCCGGATTTGATACGTCTCTCGATCGGACTTGAAGATCCGGAGGATATCATCGCCGACCTCAAGCAGGCGCTGGCAAAGGTCTGATATAAACATTCACGAGGCATGACAAGATGAAAAAGACTGATTGGCTGATTGCCGCCGCGCTGGGGCTGGTCGCGGCAGTGCTTTATTTCGTCGGCTGCGCCGATTTCGCATATCCCGGCCGCAGTGCGCATCTTTTGTGTCTCGTGAATTCCCTTGACGCGGAGGCATGGACGCGTTATCCGCTGACCGGACTTTTCGCGCGCATTTTCGGCGGCGGCAATCTGCTCTCGCCGGTTTGCGGTGCGATTTCGGTCGCGCTCGCGTACGGGCTTTCCGCGGTATTCTTCCGCAGTCGCATGGGCGGCGAAAATGTGAGGGAATGGAGCGGCAGAGCGAGTGTTTTGGCTGGCGTGGGCGTGGCGGCGCTGTTCATGCTGATGCCGCAGACGCGTCTTGCGGCGACCCACCTCGAACCGGCGATGTTCCATGTGGCGTGGATGCTCGGTGCGCTGGCGCTTGCATTGCGCGGCGGCCCGGGCGCGATATGCGCAGCCTCGCTCATGTGGGGGGCGGCGTTGGCGGAGACTGCGGTGTTCCTTGCGATGCTGCCTGTCTTTTTGGCGGCAGTGTGGTCGGTCGCCGACGGCAAAAGGCGCGGCGCGAGCGTTGCCGCGGCCATCGTGCTCGCCATTGCCGCATTCTTCGCCGTTTTGCTCTTTGGAGGCAATGTAGGCGAAGGCTTCAAGGCGCTGTCGGAAGAATTCTCCGGCTGGTTCTCGCCATCCGGCTGGATCCTCGTCCTTTCCTTCACGACGATTCCTTTCGCGGTCACGTTCTTCTCCAGCCGGGTTGCGTTCAACGAGGAACCCACTTGGGCGCATTGGATATTTCACGGCGCGATGAGCGTGGCGTCGGTGCTTGCGATCGCCTCTCCGCTCGGAGCGGCGACGCTCCTCGCCGATGTTGCGGTTCCGCCGGTCGCTTCCGGGCTTTTCGCCGCATGGACGGCAGGGTATCTTCTTGCGTACTGGTATGTGCTCGCACGCGCGAGAGTCAGGATCAACGAATCGCGCGACGACAAGCCGGTTGCGCTCAAAGGGCGTTCCATCGGTTTGGTGGCAGGAAGCGTGCTTGGGGCGATCTATGCGATTGCGGCGGTGTTCAATCTGTTCATGTTCGATTCTTCGCGCGGGTCGTTCGCCGACAAGGTTGCCCGTGCCGTCATTTCCGACATGGGAGATCGAGAATGGATCGTGAGCGACGGAACGCTGGACGATCATCTCCGTCTCGTTGCCGCCGCCGAAGACCGCAATATCAAGGTGGTGTCGCTCAACCGGGATCTTGATGAAGATTACCTCGCCGCGCTCGCGGAAATGGTGCGCGGCGAAAAACTCGGCGGCGAAAGATGCGAGGAGCTGGCGCTGTCGCTTTCGCTTGGCGTATTGCCTTTTGTGCAGGATTGGTTTGCGTCGGACGAGGGGGTCGCCGACAAGGTAGTGGTGTTCGGCGCACCAGATCTCTGGTATGCCGCCGGCAGAAAGCCGATCCCCGAGCGGTGGTTCTTCGGCTCCGGCAAGGAGCGCGGCAACTGGTGCGGAAATGGCGGCGAAACCGCCGCCCGCGAAGAGATGCTCGCGATTCTCGAGGCGCCCAAAGGCTGGGGAAGTTTCAATATGCGCAAGACCAGGAATCCGATCGATCGCATGCGGCTGGAGCTTAGACGCCATCTCGGACTTGTGGCCAACGACCGCGGCGTGTATCTTCAGGACGAAGGACGCACTGACGATGCTTACGCGGCCTACGACGAAACGCTTTCCAAGATCGACTCCGACAATGTATGCGCATTGTTCAACCTTTTCGAAATGGCCACTATGGGCGCGGGCGACAAGGCAAAAGGCCGCATCCACGAGTTGGAGAAACGGCTCAAGGCGATCGTCGACGATTCATCGCGCCGCTATCGTCTGTGGGCGCTTGCCAATTACTATGGTTATATCCGCAGCCCTGAAATCTTTATTCGCGCCGGTTACATGTGGGCCCGTTCTGGCAGGCCTGGCGAGGCGCTTTCCCATATCAACCGTGCGGTGGACTTCATCCCTACCGACCGCCGCAGCGCGATTTTGAACATGATGGCGTCGCTCTATGCCAGCGAGGACAATCGCGCCAAATCCCGCGCCATATACGAGGAAGTCTTGGAGACGAACGCTTCCGATCACGATGCGTTGATCGGGCTTATGCGTCTGGCGCTCATGGATGGCGATCAGGAATCTGCGCTCAAATATCTCGAGCAGGCGACACAGGGGCGCGGCGAAGACAAGTCGATCCGCATGGAGATCGCCATGGTGCACATGATGAAGCACGAGCTTGACGCGGCATACTCGATTTTGCGCGAGGCGGCGGACGAAAGCGGCGAGGATTTGCGTCCGTGGTCGCTGCTCGCCGCGGTCATGATGCAGCAGAGCGACGACGCCAAAGATCCGGTCGAACGCAAGCGCATCGACACCGAGCTCGAAGAAAAGGTTCTCCCGGAAATGGAAGAGCGCGCCAAGGGTGCGAACGATTTCTATGTGCAGAACACCAAGGCGTTCATATTGATGCGCAAAGGCGCGGAGAACCGCAAGGCCGCTCGCGACGCTTTCGTGGCGGCGGCAAAGGCGCGTCCGGATGTGACGAGCACGCAGGATATGGTGCTCGGACTTGACATCAGCCTCGACGATCCGGTGTCGGCGGAAAGCCACGCCCGCGAAGTGCTCCGCCGCGATCGCCGCCATCCGCTCGCCAACTATGTGATGGGCTCGCTTGCGCTCCGCAAGGAGGATTATCAGGGTGCGGAGATCTATCTGCGCAAGGCGGCGGATCACGAACGCCCCGTGGTGCTCGCGATGAACGACCTTGCCGAGGTCTATCGCCGCAGGCAGCAGTTCGTGCAGGCGGAGAAATATGCGCGAATGGCGATCAAGACGGCGCCAAAACTTTATGTCGTCCACGAGACTTTGGGCTCGGTGCTCATGGATGCCGGCGGCGATCTCGCCGAGGCCGAGGAGAGCGTGCAGAAGGCGGTAGATCTCTCCAGAGTGGACGGTCGCGCCGAAGATATCCGCATGCTCGTTTCGCTTGCCCGCGTGCAGATTCTCCGCGGCGACAAGCAGAAAGGGCTTAATACATTGAAGCGTGTGGAGAAGCGCAAGAGCGAACTCAGCGCGTTCGAGCTCAAGGCTTACGAGGATTTGCGCAATGACGCCGCTCGCTAGTCTTGTTCTGGCTGCTTCGTTCCAGATCGGGCCGTTCTACGAACAACGGCCCGAGCGCGATTTTCTGGCCGTGCGCCCGTTCTATTCGCAGGAGTGCGGCGTAACCGATGTTTTGTGGCCGCTTTTCACGAGCCATGAGAGCTGGTGGCGGGCTTTGCTGTTTATACACGATCAAGATACGGGGTCGGACAGGCAGTTCGAAATCATGCCGTTCTGGTTCAACGGCGAAACGCGCGAAGGCGAAAAGTACTGGGGACTTTTTCCGTTCTATGGCTGGCATCCGCACATGCTCCTGCTGCACGATTGGCAATTCGCCCTTTGGCCGGTTTGGATGCGCTACAAGATGCCGAGGCCCAGCGAGCGGCGGATGATGACTTCGAGTGTGGTTCTATTTCCATTCGTGAATTGGCGCGACGACGGCAGCTGGGGCGTCTGGCCGTTGTATGGACTGGAGCATCAGCGCGAGAGCGACCATCAATATGCGCTTTGGCCTATTGTCATCTGGGCTCGCTACCGCGCAGACCGGGATACTTCCGGCGCAGGGAAAAGCTGGTGGGTCTGGCCGCTGGTTGCGAGTGTGGAGCGCGAGCGCGAAAGCCAGATCATGGTCGTGCCGCCGCTTTTCGGGTTCGCGAAGACGCCTTATACCGAGCGTTGGCGCACTCCATGGCCATTCATCGAATGGGAGCGCGGGCGCAAGCGCGACAGAACGAGCATCTTCCCGATCTGGGAACGGGTCGAGGATAAATCCTATGCCGACGGCACGGTGGAAGCGACGGTGACGCGATTTGGCTTCAAACTCGTCGAACTCTACGACCGCGAGACGCGGGTCTTTCCGTTTTGGGTTTCCGCAGACGACGGCTATGCGCGGCTGTGGCCGCTTTTCGAGAAGGTGGACAATGGCGACGGCTCTGAAAGCGGCAATGTCTTCGCTCCAGTTCCGATTCGCCACATTCCGCAGATCGATCGCAATTGGGCGAAGTTCTGGACTCTTTACGACTGGTACGACTGCCCGGTTTTCACCGAGCATTCGCTCTTGTGGGGCATAATCACGTGGCGCGTCTACAAAAATTGACGCGGCTCTGGGCGCGAGCGCTCAGGATCGACCAGTGGACGAAGAACGGCGTGGTAATGCTCGCCTGGTTCTTTTCCGTTGCGGATGCTTCGCAGCTCGGGATCGTGCGCGGCTGGAATTCTTTTTTTCTGGCGTTCGCCATGGCCGGAGCCTTCAGTCTCATATCTTCCGCGTTTTATCTGCTCAATGACGTTTCCGACTACGAGGAGGATCGCCGCCATCCGGTGAAACGCCACCGTCCCGTGGCGGCGGGACTCGTCGACCGGATTGTCGCCGTGCGCGTGGCACTCGTCCTGTTTGCCGTCGGGTTCGCGTATCCGGCGATCGTAGTGATGATTTCTCCGGTGCGCACCCTTGCGTTTTCCACCGTTCTCGCCTACACGGTGATGCAGTGTCTGTATACTGGTTTTCTGAAGCGCATCCCCTATATCGATGTGGTGACACTGTCGTTCGGCTTCGTGCTTCGCGCAGTCGCCGGCGCGGCGATTATTTGCGCATACATTTCTCCGTATCTCCTCGTTTGCACGTTTACGCTATCGCTGTTTCTCGCGTTGTGCAAGCGCAAGCATGAACTCGATACCGCGACTTCCAGCCGCGACGTCTTGAAGCGCTATCACCGCAAGACCACTATTGCCGGGATTGCGATCACGGCGGCGGCGTCAGTGGGCGAATACTTCGTTTATTGCCTCGTCAGCAAAATGGGACAGGCCTTTCCGCTTTTGTGGCTTACGTCATTCTTCGTCGCCGGCGGCATTTTGCGCTATCTCTACCTATCGTGGCAGAATCTCGACACCGGTCGCCCGGAGAAGATCCTCCTCTCCGATAAAATTCTGTGGATCATCCTTGCGGGTTACGCGCTTTGCAGCGTCTCCGTGGTCTGGATCGGCAAATGACGGCGATTGAAAATATACTCGCTCGCGGAAGTTTTGGCATAAAGCCGGGACTTGAGCGAATGGAGCGCTCTTGCGCCGCAATGGGGAATCCGCAACTTGCGCTGGGCAGAGTGGTGCATGTTGCCGGAACGAACGGCAAGGGTCAAACTTGCGCATTGGTGGATGCGGCGTTGAGATCGCGCGGCTACCGGACGTGCCGCTACACGAGTCCGCATCTCGTGAAGGTCAATGAGCGGTTTTTCGTGAATGGGCGCATCGTCACGGACGACGAGCTCGAAACGGCGGCAAAGCGCACATTGCCGAACGCTGGCGATTTGACATACTTTGAAGCGCTCACGCTCGTTGCATTCGAGTTGTTTCGCGGCATGAAGCCGGACTTCACCATTCTTGAAACCGGGCTCGGCGGCAGGCTTGACGCTACCAATGTCTGCCGCCCCGAGGTGACGGCGATAACGAGAATCGGGCTTGACCATTGCCAGTGGCTTGGCGGGACGATCGAAGCGATTGCCGCCGAGAAAGCCGGGATCATGAAACCTGGCGCCGTTTCGATTTTGGGTCCGAACGACCATCTCGTGCGCGAGGTGGTAAAGGCGGATGTGAATGTCGCGTGCGACGGCGATTTTGAAGACGAGAACAAGGCGGTGGCGGCGGCGATTCTGGATGCGCTGGGCGAGAAGGGCTTTTCGCCCGCTACGCTGCCGGATGCGGTTTGGCCGGGACGTATGCAGCAGATCGGCCGGTATCTCGTGGATGGTGCGCACAATCCTCCAGGCGCTGCCGCGCTTGTAAAAGCAATATCGAGGCGGCACTCCGGCAAAGAGTTTTCGCTCGTCTACGGAGCGTGTGCGGATAAGGATGCCGATGGCGTTCTCTCCATTCTTTCGCGCGTCGCGAAGCGCGGATATGGTGTAAGGATAAACAATCCTCGTGCGCTTTCGGCGGCCGAGGTCTGCGGGAAAATGCGGTCGGCTGGAATCGCCGCGCAAGAGTGGGACATGGACAGGCTTGGCGAAATCGGCGGTGATGTGCTGATCTGCGGCAGCCTTTTTCTTGTCGGCGAGGCGCTCGTCAAACTTGGCGCCTACCCGTGGGGCGAAGAACGGTTCGATCCGGAGGAGGGCGGACATGCAAGAAAATAAAACGGTGGCGCTCGTTTCGCTCGGTTGCGCCAAGAACGCGGTGGATCTGCAGCTCCGCGCAGGGAGGATGATCAAGGCCGGATATTCCCTCAGCCCCGATCCCGATCGCGCGGACGTTTGCGTCGTCAATACCTGCGCGTTCATCGAATCGGCCCGCGAAGAAGCGGAGGCTGAGATTACGCGTGCGCTCGCCTTGAAGGAGCGCGGCAATTTCTCCAAGGTCATAGTAGCCGGCTGCTACCCTAAACGCTACCCCAAGGCCAAGGGCAAATTCCCCGGCGTCGACGGATGGGAAGGAGTTCCCGACAAATGGGAAGACCCCGCCGTTCCCGGACTTCGGTTGACCGGCAAGGCTTTCGCATATCTCAAGATCGCCGAGGGTTGTGCGCATCGCTGCGCTTATTGCGCGATTCCCGGCATTCGCGGCAAGTTTCGCTCGCGCCCGTTCGATTCGATCGTCGCCGAGGCCAAGTCGCTGGTCGCGACCGGCTGCCGCGAACTTGACATCATCGCGCAGGATCCGATGCTTTACGGATGCGATTTAAAGGGCAGAAAGCGTGTGCGGCTCACCGATCTTTTGCGGGCGCTCGACGAAATCGAAGGCGATTTCTGGATTCGCGTTCTTTACTCCTATCCGAGCGAAATAACCGGAGAATTCATCGAGTGGCTCGTCAATTCTCCGCATGCCGCGCGGTATGTGGATGTGCCGTTGCAGCACACCGTTCCCGAAGTGCTCGAGAAAATGGGGCGCAAGAGCGCGATTGCCGCCACGCGCATGGCGGCGGACGTCTTGCGCGATTGCGTGCCGGGCGTCACGCTGCGGACCACGATCATGACCGGATTTCCGGGCGAGACCGAGGCGCGGTTCAATATGCTTTTGTCGGATCTTCGCCGCATGCAGTTTGACCATCTCGGATGCTTTGCGTATTCTCCCGAAACCGGAACGCGCGGCGCGAAAATGCGCGGCAGGCCGTCGCGCAAGGTGGCCGAAGAGCGCGAAAGGGCGGTCATGGGTCAGGCGCAGGCGCTTTGGTCGGTCAAGTCCAAACGCATGCTGGGCGGCGAATATCGTGCGCTCGTAGTCGCGCCGGGCGTGGCGAGAATGGAGAGCCAGGCGCCGGATGTGGATGGCGTCGTCTATGTGGATTCCGATTCCGTGGGCGAGTTCGTCACCGTGCGGCTCAAGAAAGTGAGAGGATTCGACTTTGAAGCCGATACCGTATGTGAATGACGATGTCGTCACCCGCGCCGAGAAGTATTACATTTTCGATTGGGACGACAATATCCTCCACATGCCCACGAAGATTCGCATGGAGGAGCGTCAGCCGGACGGCAGCTGGAAACTTGTCGAGATGTCCACGGCGAAGTTCGCGGTCGTCCGCACCGATACCGAAAACTACCGTGCGCCGTCGGACGGCGGCTGGGATGCCGCGTTCAAGTATTTTGCCGACGCCCCGGACGCCAATTATTTTCTTTGCGACACCATCGAGGCGCTTGAGCGCATCGAGCACGGCGAAAAGCCGGGTCCAAGCTATCTCGCCCTGAAGAAGACGCTTCGCGAAGGACGTCTTTTCGCGATCGTCACCGCGCGCGGGCACAGCCCGAAGACGCTTGAACTCGCCGTGCGCGTGTTCATCAAGTACGCATTGACAGACCTCGAACGCGAAGAGATGATGAGCAACCTCCGTGGCTACCGCAAGCATTTCGACCATGTGGACAAATTCGGCACGGATGCCGAAGAGCTGGACTACTATCTTTCGATGTGCCACTATTCCGGAGTCATGGGCGGCAGATTCTTCGATCGCGTAAAAGAAGATCCGCTCTATCTGGCGAAAATCAAGGAAAATCCCTCCGCCCGGTTTCCTGAGCTTGCGAAGGAATATGCGATCCGGGATTTCGTCGAGCATGTATTCCACACTCTGAAGCGCAATGGAATGAGCGGAAAGCCGGTGAGCATCGGTTTTTCCGACGACGACAAGGATAACGTGAAGACGATTTCCAGCTATATCGAGCGGGAACTGGGGCGGCGTTTCGAAGGTTTCAAGTTCGTCGTCTACGACACCAGCGACCGCACGCTCGAACACGGCCGCAAGGTCGTCGTATCCATGCCGGAACGGCTTATTTAATCAAGCAACGGAAAGAAACGAATGAAAACGAAGCAAGAAAAGAAAACGATGATATCCGATCAGGTGAAGAGCGGCAAGGAACGCGCTCCGCACCGCAGTCTCCTTTTTGCGAGCGGCATGAAACGCGCGGACATGAAAAAGCCGTTCATCGGAATCTGCAACAGCTACGAGAGTTTCGTCCCCGGCCATTGCCATCTCAATCTCGTAGGGTCGATTCTCAAGAAAGCGATCGAAGAAGCCGGCGGCGTGGCGATGGAGTTCAACACTATCGCCGTGTGCGACGGAATCGCCATGGGCCACTCCGGCATGAAGTTTTCGCTCCCTAGCCGCGAGCTGATCGCCGACTCCGTGGAGACCGTCGCCAGAGCGCATTGTTTCGATGCCATGATCTGCGTTCCCAACTGCGACAAGATCGTGCCCGGCATGCTTATCGGGGCGCTTCGCGTGAACATTCCCACGATTTTCGCTTCCGGCGGTCCCATGGCCCCCGGCAAGAACCCCAAGACGGGCGCTGATACCGACCTCAATACCGTATTCGAGGCGGTTGGCGCGGAAAGCGTCGGCAAGATCACCGCGAAGGAGCTTGAGAAGGTCGAGGAGACGAGCTGTCCCGGATGCGGAAGCTGTTCGGGCATGTTCACCGCCAATTCCATGAATTGCCTTTACGAGGCGCTGGGTCTCGCGCTTCCCGGCAACGGAACGGTGCTTGCGATCGATCCGCGCAGGCAGGATCTTTACCGCGCGGCGGCAAAGCGCATTGTGCAGATGGCCAAGAACGGCGGCCCCAAGCCGCGCGAACTCGTGACGCAGAAATCGCTCGACAACGCGCTTACGCTCGATATGGCCATGGGCGGCTCCACGAATACGGTTCTCCACACGCTCGCGATTGCGCGCGAGGCGGGAGTGGACTTCAGTCTGGAGCGCATGAACGAGATTTCCGCGGCTACGCCATACATCTGCAAAGTTGCGCCCAGCGGCCACTACCATGTCGTGGATGTCGATCGCGCGGGCGGCATCATGGGCATTCTCAAGCGCGTTTCGGCGGTTGCGAAATTCATGCATCTCGACACACCCACCGTCAGCGGCAAAACGCTCGGTGCGCAGATCAAGGCGGCGAAGATAACCGATGACGATGTCATCCGCACTCTTGACAATCCCTATTCGAAGGATGGCGGGCTTGCGGTATTGTGGGGCAATCTCGCCGAGCGCGGCAGCGTCGTCAAGAAAGGCGGCGTCGCGCCATCGATGATGACCTTCACCGGCAAAGCGATCTGCTTTGACTCGCAGGAGGAAGCCTGCGCGGGAATCCTCGGCGGCAAAGTCAAGAGCGGCCATGTCGTGGTGATTCGCTATGAAGGCCCGAAGGGCGGTCCCGGCATGCAGGAAATGCTCGCGCCTACGTCATACATAATCGGACAAGGGCTTGGCGAATCGGTGGCGCTCATAACCGATGGGCGCTTTTCCGGCGCGACCCATGGCGCTTGCGTAGGCCATGTTTCGCCGGAGGCCGCCGAGGGCGGACTTATCGGGCTTTTGGAGGATGGCGACGAAATTACGATTGACATCCCGAATCGCACGATCAACGCGAAGCTCTCCAAGAAGGAGATTGCCGCGCGCCGCAAGGCGCAGCCCAAGTGGTCGCCGCGCATCAAGGGCGGCTGGCTGGAGCGCTACGCGCACTTTGTGGGCAATGCATCCACCGGAGCGTCGCTCAAGCAATGAGCGGCTGCGTCAAGGGGCTTTCGCTTCTCAGCGGCGGGCTTGATTCGCAGCTCGCGGTGCGCGTGCTCGAACAAGCGGGGGCGTCCGTGGAGGGAGTGTGTTTTTCCACTCCCTTTTTCGACTGCACGGCGGCGAAGCGCGCCGCCGGGGCTCTCGGCATAACGCTCCACATCATCGACTTCACCGACGACGAAATAAAGCTTATCGAAAATCCGCCGCATGGATTTGGCGGCGCGATGAATCCATGCATCGATTGCCATGCGATGATGATCCGCCGCGCCGGCGAGCTGATGGTCGCGAAGGGGTTTGACTTTGTCGCCACCGGCGAGGTCATGGGTCAGCGGCCGATGAGCCAGAACAAGCAATCGATGGGAATTGTCGAGAAGTCGAGCGGTCTTAAAGGGCGTCTCGTCAGACCGCTTTCCGCGAAACTTCTCGAACCGACTATTCCGGAGCTTGAAGGCAAGCTCGATCGCGAAAAGCTGCTTGATATCAGCGGACGCAAGCGCGACCGCCAAATCGCGCTTGCGGCGGAATTTGGAATTGTGGATTATCCTTCCCCCGCCGGCGGATGCAAGTTGACCGAAGATGGGTTTGGGCGCAAACTCAAGGATTTGCTTGAGCACGAAGGATTGGGGAATCGCGAACTGGTGGAGCTGCTAGCGGTTGCGCGGCGCTTTCGCTTGCCTGGCGGCTCCGGGGTGATCCTCGGACGCGACCAGAATGAAAACGCGATTTTGAAAGGAAAGGCGCACCTCGGAGTTTTGCTCGCGCCGGTGAATTGTCCCGGCCCCACGGCGATCGTGACCGGACGAGACGTGCCGCCCGAAGATTTGCGCCTTGCCGCCGCGCTGGTGGCCGCGTACAGCCGATCCGACCGCCTTGAGGAAGATGTTCTCCTCACGGGCGGCATTTCCGTTCCGCGCCCTTATTCGCGCGATCCCTTCAAGGAGTTTCAGATATGCTAGATCAGACGGTCGCGTTTCTTTCGCAATATGGATATGCAATGGTGTTTGCGCTCATGGCGGTGGAGTCGAGCTTCATTCCGTTTCCTAGCGAAGTGGTGATGATTCCCGCAGGATTCATGGCGGCGCGCGGCGAACTCTCGTCCGCGGCGCTTGCGGTTCTTGCCGGGGTGCTCGGTTCGCTCGCGGGAGCGTTCGTGAATTATTATCTGGCCTTGTGGGTAGGACGCGCATTCCTCGAGAAATACGGCAAGTATTTCTTCATCAAGCCGGAGCCGCTCGCCGAGGCTTGCCGCATCTTCAACCGCTATGGCGCGGCGACGACTTTCGTCTGCCGCCTCGTCCCGGTTGTCCGTCAGCTTATATCCATCCCCGCCGGCATTGCGCGCATGCGCATTCTGCCGTTTACATTCTTCACCGCGCTGGGCGCGGGGATATGGAGCGCGATTCTTTGTGCAATCGGCTTTGCGCTCGGAAAAAGCGCGGGCGACATTACCTACGCCGAACTCCTCGAGCGCGGCAAGGCGATGGTGCATCACCATCTGCCGACGGTTATTATTGCGGCGGCGGTTTGCGTGGCGGCATATTACCTCGTTCACAAGGCGGCGGCAAAATGCTTCTCGAAGTAAGACACCTCGGCATCGGTTTCAATCTTGGCGGCGGCGCAATCTCCAACCCCGTGCGCGATGTAAGCTTCGACATCCATGAAGGCGGACGCATCGCAATCGTTGGCGAGTCGGGATCGGGGAAGAGCCTTACTGCGCTTGCAATCGGCGGACTGGTCGACCGTGCGGTAATCCGTGGCACCATCAAGGGCAATGCGCGAATCGCCTACATTTTCCAGAATCCGATGCAGTCGCTGAATCCGGTGATGAAAATTTCACGGCAAATAAGAGAAGCGGGAAAATCGGACATCGACTCGTTGCTCGCGCAAGTCGGGCTCGGGTCGGAAACGAAGGACAAGTATCCCTGCCAGCTCTCCGGCGGCCAGCTCCAGCGGGCGATGATCGCCATGGCGCTTGCGCAAGAACCTGACTTGCTGGTGGCCGACGAGCCGACGACCGCGCTTGACGTGACTACCCAGAAAGAAGTGCTCGAACTGATCGACAGGATCGCCGCCGGGCGGAAAATGGCCGTTTTGCTCATTACCCACAATCTAGGTATTGTGTCTCGCCATTCTGATTATCTCAACGTCTTGTATGCCGGAGAGATTGTCGAGGCGGGTCCGGTGCGCGATATATTGTGTAGTCCCGTGCATCCGTATACCAAGGGGTTGTTGGCGGCGGTGCCGCGCATCGACCTGCCGAGAGACTCGCTCCTCGCAGACATTCCCGGCGTCGTGCCGCCGCCTACTGCATGGCCGTCCGGCTGCGCGTTTCATCCCCGCTGCAAATTTGCAAGTGAAGATTGTTCAATAAAATCAAGGGTGGAATGCATTGCGCACCGTCCGCAGTATTGATTTTATTGATTTATTTGAAAAATCATCTTGACAAAACCAAGTAAAATGCGGTATAATACGCACTGTCTTGACTGGAGAGGGTCTCTGGGAAAGGCGAAAAAACCAACTAAGGATCAAACAAATGGCTAAGAAGGAAATCGTTCCTACCACCAAGAGCGGCATCATGTCCGCCATTGCCGAAGCTGCCGGCATCTCCAAGAAGCAGGCCGTCGCCGCCTACGACAAGATCGTGGACATCGCGATCAAGGGCGCCAAGCAGGAAGAGAAGGGTCTTATGCTCCCTGCGATCGGCAAGGTGAAGCTGGTCAAGCGTCCTGCCCGCACCGGCCGCAATCCTGCGACTGGCGAGACGATCAAGATCAAGGCCAAGAAGGTCGTGAAGATCGTCGCTTGCAAGGCGCTCAAGGACGCGATCCTCGGCTAACGATGATGAGGCGGCATGTTGATGCCGCATCATCCGAATCGCAAAACAAGCGGAGCACTTTGCTCCGCTTGTTTGTATTTTCATATCCGTGACGAGTTGCACGATGGAATCGACAAGATGACGGTGACGAGGATTGATGAGAATTTAGGCTTGACGCACCCTGTTTTCGTTAATTTTCCCTTTTCCTTTCCTGCCTTGTCTTCTCCCTTTTCCCTTCTCCTTGTATGGCAGTTCAAAAAGGTTGGACCTTTTGGTATAAAAGGTTGGACCTTTTAGGGTAAAAGGTTGAACCTTTTAGGGCAAAAGGTTGGACCTTTTGGGTAAAAAGGTTGGACCTTTTAGGGCAAAAGGTTGGACCTTTTATGGCAAAAGGTTATACCTTTTTGCGCTGGCATTCTAATGCGGACTTGGAAGGGCGGATTTTTAACCACGGAATGCACGGAATACACGGAATAAGAGGGGAGAAGGGGCGTGGAAAAGGGGACTGGAGAGGGAGGAACGGGCCATGCGTATGGGAAATTTTCGCATACGAATGAAAGAACGCTCGCATACGCATGGAAAAATCCTCGCATAGGCATGAAAAATTGCCCATATTGGTTTTGATTTTGGCGCGGGCCGCCTTGCGTTTCATGGGGATTTTTGGTATAATATCGCAAATAACAATATGATGGCAGACGGCAGGTAAAGGATTATGAAGATAGTGGAGAAAAAAGACGCATCCGGGCGCATGGTTCAGGGAGAC
>DFFF01000007.1:0-45224 GCA_002369235.1 Verrucomicrobia bacterium UBA3783 | reverse complement strand
GGGCGCATGGTTCAGGGAGACAGCATGTCCAGCATGGAGGGAAAGGCAGACCTCGTTGCAACAGTTGATGAGGTTGTGGCGATTGACGATGACTTCATCAAGTCTCGGATATTCACGATTCGCGGTGTTCAGGTGATGCTTGACCGTGACTTGGCTGCGCTTTATGGCGTGACCACGAAGCGCCTTAATGAGCAGGTGAAGCGGAATATGGCAAGGTTCCCGACCTCGTTTCGTTTCTCGCTGTCAAAAGAAGAAATGGAAGAACTGGTCGCAAATTGCGACCGGTTGCAATCCATGAAACACTCGTCTGTGCCAATGTCGGCATTTACGGAGCATGGGCTTATCATGCTGGCAAGTGTCCTGAAGAGTGATGTTGCCATCTCGGTCAGCATACGGATAACGAATGCTTTCGTCGCCATGCGCAAGGCGTTGGCATCTGTTGCGCCGATTCTGTCGAGGATCGATGTTGTTGAACGGCGGCAGATTGCTGATCAGACACGGAACGAGGAGCGCTTCGACACGATTTTCAAAGCGATGGATGGCGGCGATTTCCCGCAACAGAAAGTGTTTTTCGATGGCAGGCACTACGATGCATATTCGTTTGCGAAGAAACTTGTGCGCAGGGCGGCAAAGAGCATAGTTCTGGTGGATGGCTACTGCGATGATGTCACGCTGGATATTCTCGCGAACAAGCGCGGCGGGGTAAATGTCACCATTGCGACCGTAGCCAAGACGCCGATAACGGCAACCGCAGTCGAAAAGTTCAACAAGCAGAACCCTAAATTGACCGTGAAGATCACCAGCACGTTCCATGACCGTTTCTTAATCCTCGACGAGAAGGAATTGTATCACTTCGGTGCGTCGCTGAAAGACCTTGGCCGCCAATACTGCGCTGTGTCGAAGATGGATGCGATGTTCATACCGTCGATTCTCCAGCGAGTAGGATAGGAGAGAAAGCGATGATTGCGAATGACAAGACCGAGCGTATTAGAAGCATCATCGGATGGATGCGAAAAAACATCACTTTTTCGCTGGAAGGCTATCGTCCCGGTTGGGAGAGAGCTTCCAAGTTCAGCATTGGATCGTCGCTGCCGTTTGATGGTGACGACACATCCGCGCCGAGCATTGGCAGAGTTAAAGGGTGGACAGATAAAACAAAATTACGTCCTTCCATCCGACGAGTTAAGTTAGCCCAAGATTTGCCGCCTGCCGCCTCGCGGGATATGAAAAAGATTCCCGATCTGAAGCGCGAGAATCCGTCCTTTGCCGCGATGCTGGTCAAATACGTAAACGAACGCTTTGGTGGCGATGCGCCGAAAGTTTATAACGCAGCACATGTTAGCCGCAAGACGTATTCCGCAATCGCAGGGAATGAACGGCGTCCTGTGTCTAAGACGGTCGCCACTCAATTCGCGCTTGCGCTTCAACTCACGCGCACGGAAGCCGATGAGTTCCTCAAAGCCGCAGGCTATGCATTTTCTCCCGCCATCCTTGAAGACATCATCGTTTGTGCCTGCATTGAGGAGAAAGTTTATGATATCGCCGAAATCAACGGTCTTTTGTCCGAATACGACGCCAAACCATTCGCTCCGAAGGAGGATGCCTGATGTCTTCAGGATGAAGACATTTTGAATTCAATTACGAGGCGCTATATATTTTTTATCTAAAATGATGTATAATATCGGCAACTTCAACGGAGAATACTATGAGCACTGACAAAGAGCGGAAAGCACTTAAATGGATGATTGGCATCGTCTCATTTGTTATATGGGTGGCAGTGGGCCGAGGCTTGATTTTTGGTGGCGATGCAACTGATGCAAGTGCTGGACAGCAATGGGCAATGGTCTTGTGGACGGCAGCGGTGATATTTGGTGCTGTCACGATTTACAAAAAGATAACCAAAGAATAGGAGAAGCAAGATGCGTAGAATCTTTATGGATCTATTGTCTTGCCTCATGCCGCCGATAATGGCTGCATACGTGGCATACAAAGGTATCCTATTGACAAATCCTTTGGCGTCCGAATCAGATGCCAAGGGCGCGGCTGCGATACAGTTTGTCATCTGTCTTGTCTTGACTTGCATCGGGTGGGTGCCCGGTGCGATATGGGCGATGATTCATACGGAACGATATTGCGATATTTCCTAAATTATGGGAACGCAAATGAGTAAGCAAGAAGTGAGAATGCTTGCATTGATTTGCCTCGCATGGGGTTTGATGGGGTGCGGCAAACCATGTGAGACATACAGCGGAGAGGAATACGCTAAATGCGTGAATTGCTTCCCGCGGGCAACGGTCATAATTTGCGACCCATGCCGCGCGAATGACAATGTGGAATACTGCCAACCTTATTGCGAGGAGTGTGGCAGTCGCAATATTATCAAGATGACACAGTGGGAACTTAATGAACGCAAAAAGAAACTTGGATATAAGTAAGGAGGGCATTCTGATGAGCTATTCGACTTTTGATTTCTTACACGCCGCCGCATACGGCAATACAGATGAAGTACGCAACATTCTGGATTCGGGTATTGATGTCAATGCCAGCAATGATGGAAGTTGCGAGACGGCTTTGATGACAGCGGCTGGCGGAGGAAATCTTGAAACTGTGCGGCTGCTTGTTGAGCGCGGTGCGGATATCAATGCAAAAAGTGCTGAGGGCGGAACGGCATTGCTTGTAGCCATTGAACAGCACAATGAAGATGTTGTAGAGTATCTTCTTGAGCATGGCGCGAATGCAAATGATAAATTGGAAGTGGCGCCAGGTCTGACTGCACTCTGCATGGCTGCACAACGAGGCTATTTACGCATTCTTAAGGCATTGCTGAATGCGGGCGCAGACACTGAAAAACGAGCTGGCGATGGTTCTACCGCATTAGTCAATGCGGCGTTCAAAGGACATGATGATGTCGTCCGTGAGCTAATCGAGGCAGGTGCGAACAAAAAAGCCAAATCCGCTGGAATGACAGCCGAAGAGTTCGCTGAACGGTTTGGGTATCCGTCAACTGCGACCATTATACGCGAGACGCCGCAAGGACATAGGGGCGGAAATTCAGAAGCAGGAACGCGTACTGGGTGTCTTGTGCCATTGTTGATAGGATTATCTGGCATTATGTTTAGTATAGTGTTGATTGTCGTGGTTTAGTATTGTGAGTCATGCATACAGGTTTTGACACTGTCGTTTTTGCGGCAATCGCGGCTGGAATTAAGGTTGCCCTATCTCCAGTTGCATTGTTGCTACGAATATTTTACATTCCCTGCCAAATATTGGTTCTTCCGCTGATGGCAATATTGTTGCTGTTTTCAATCACATGGTTGATATGCCTTGGTATGATAATGGCTTGTGGCGCGATAGCTCGGTCATTTTGGATGCTACGCCCTATATTGTTTGTTGTAGCACTGCCATTTGTGATTATAGGTGCAGTATTAATAACGATTGCACCAATGCCTTCACCGGCCAGCATAATTGATCAGCAAGAGAAGTTACATATTTTGCTATCATACCCAGATTTCAATTGATTGGGTATCCATGGGACCCCATGGACGCACAAGGGAGAGAACGATGCAACAATCTGAGGGTAATATTTTCGATAGGAGGTTTGGAGATGTAATGAGAGACTTTGTCTCTTTGGCTTTCATTACGTTTTTATTACCATGCATAATCGTTTTTTCATGCGCCATTGTCGTAGGAGCATTGCTTTTAGATGTGGTTATTCTTTTAGATGTGCTGACTTGTCGAATGTTTAATCATGAATTTGACAAACGCCAATCAAACACTGGGGAGGATGGCAATTGGTTGTTCCTTTTTTCAAAAATGGCATTTAATTATTGTATTATTAAATTGTTTTCTGATTACTGCAAGATGATTGTAGATTTTATTTGTGGTAAGAAAATTGAGTAGTGCAATAATCTTTATTGATGTGATAAGTTAGGGCATGCAATGATGGAGCAAATGAATCCAATTTATAGTTCAGAAGGTTTGGTTTGGAATCTGATGAACTTTTTCACGCAGAATGTTCCCAAAGGGTGTACGCCCGATTTCTTATATCATTACACCAAACCGGAAGTGTTACCTCATATTTGTAAGCAGCATGGGCGATTGTTAGCAACAAATGTTGCCTATTTTGAAGATCATGACGAAATCTTTTATGGCGCGATGAGATTCCTTGACATTTTAGCACGCGATGGGGCATGGCCAGAATCGGATGTTTCAGAATATAGGCAGAAATTATTGTCATTGCAGCAAGCAACCAACTTTCTTTTGCCTTGGGTGGCGTCGCTGTCTTGTCGGAAAGATTCTCCCAGAATGTGGCATGATTATACGTCACGAGAAGGTGGTTATTGTGTTGTGTTTCGATACAAGGGACTTGAGAAGTTTTTAGAATGGGCTATGTCGCGAAGATTGAGTCAGGGAGAAGCAGATACAGGCAGTCTGTTTATAATGCCATGTGTTTACGAGGGGAAGCATGATATTGGACGATATCTTCGTGCGTATTATAATGACTTTAGTGCAGTTCTCTCGGATAGGTCAAATACTAACTTGGTGCTAGCACATTTGATTATTGCAGGTGCCTTAATAAAGAAGACTAGGTATCAGTATGAGCATGAGTGGAGAATAATACTGGTTCCTCCTTTGCATCGATTGGGACAGTTGGAAATAGAATGGTGTAATAACAAACCTAGATTGTCTCTCGGACTTGAAAAGTGGATAGATGATTTTCGACGACTAATTGCGGGGATACAAGTTTCACCGCAAGGTCAGCATCAGAAACTTTGTGCATTAGCAAAGAAATTAGTACGAGATTTCAGAAGTGTGAAAGGCGACCGTCGTGTAAAAATTGAAATTAGCGGATTGCCTACAGATTTCGACATGCTTGAAAACCATTGTGATAAATCCCAGCAAGCGTATGAATCACACACATAAACAGGCTTTTTTTCAGTGACAATAAATCATTGTGCCTTGATTCAACGACAAAAATAAAATACCCTCTTTACAAAGCGGGCGTAAATATGATATAATACTCAAAAATTGTTGGAAAAACAAGGATCAAACAGAAAAACTATGCCGACTATCAATCAGTTGATTCGCAAGGGGCGTCACCCGCTGGTGACGCACTCGAAGTCGCCTGCGCTGAAGAGCTGTCCCCAGCGTCGTGGCGTTTGTCTCGTCGTGAAGACGATGACCCCCAAGAAGCCGAACTCGGCGCTGCGCAAGGTTGCGCGTGTGCGTTTGACGACCGGCGTTGAAGTTACCGCTTACATTCCCGGCGAAGGCCACAACCTTCAGGAACACAGCGTCGTGCTCGTGCGCGGCGGCCGTGTGAAGGACCTTCCCGGCGTCCGCTACCACATCGTCCGCGGCAAGCTCGACTCGCTCGGCGTGAATGGCCGCAACCGCAGCCGTTCGAAGTATGGTGTCAAGAAGCCGAAGAAAGAGGAGAAGTAAGCGATGAGCCGCAGAGGTAAGACAATCGTCAAGCGCGTGACGCTTGACCCCAAGTACAACTCCGAGCTCGTCGCCCACATGATCCGCGTGATCATGAAGGACGGCAAGAAGACCGTCGCGGAGAAGATCGTCTATGGCGCCATCGACAAGATCAAGGAGATGATGGCCAAGGATGCCGCCAAGTTCACCAAGGACGAGAAGGTGTTCACCGAGCCTCTCGAGGTGTTGTCGGCTGCGATCGACAACATGAAGCCCCAGATCGAGGTGAAGACTCGTCGCGTTGGCGGCACGACCTATCCCGTTCCGGTGCCGATCAAGGAGAACCGTCAGCTCTCGCTCGCGCTCCGCTGGACTACGCAGTATGCGTCTGCGCGCCACGGCATGGGAATGCCTGCGGCGGTGGCGGCGGAAATCGTCGATGCGTTCCTCGGCCAGGGCAACGTGATCAAGAAGCGCGACGACGTGCACAAGATGGCGCAGGCGAACAAGGCTTTCGCGCATTACGCCTGGTGACCATCGGATCCTTGTGATTTCAACAAAGGGAGCGGCACGGTGAATTTCGCCAGCCGCTCTTTTGCGTTATGAACGACAAACTTGAAGAACTTTTCCGCCTCCGGCGCAAGGACGCCGAGGAACAGGAACGCCGCTTCTCCTATCGCGACATCTTGAGGACGCTGGGGGACGTGCCGCCGCCGGTCGATTTTGGTGCACCATTCAAGCGCAGAGATTCCGCGACCAGAATCATCGCCGAAATCAAGAAAGCCGACCTCTTTAATGGTGTCGTCCGCGGCGATTTCCATGCCATTGAGCTTGGTGAAGAGCTTTCCGACGCCGGAGCCAGCGCCTTGAGCATAGCGGTGGAGCCGCGTTCGTATCTAGGCAGCGAAGACAATTTCCGCCGCATCCGCTCGGTTTCCGCGCTTCCGCTCCTCTACAAGGACTGCATTTCCTCTCGCTATCAGATTGCCGAGGCACGCATGTCCGGGGCCGACGCGATCGAGCTGGTGGCATCGGTGTTGAACGATGCCGATCTTGTCGCCTTGAAGGCGCATGCGCATGAACTCGGGATGAGCGTAGTATGCATTACCGGGTCGGACAAGGAAATCGAGCGCGTAGTCAATCTGGATTTCAAGATAGTAGGCATTGTCTGCCGCGATCCCAAGACTGGCGCTTTCGATGCGCGGAAGTTTGCCGGGCTCGTCCAATTGCTGCCGCGCAGCAATGTCAAGATCGCCATGGGCGGCATTGAGAGCAGGGAAGATGTGGTCAGCGCTAAGGCTGCCGGGGCCGATGCCATTTTGACTGGGGCTGCGCTCATGCGAGCACCGCGTCCGGCGCTGAAACTCCGGGAGTTGCGCATGTAAGGCCGGTGTTCGGGCGTTGGCTATTATTGTAATTCCGGTGAAATTTTGATATAATATTCAGAAATATTCCATTTAAGGAGAAAAATGAAATACGACAAGAACCATGCGCTCTTGGAGTGCGAGATACCCGGCGTGCCGCGCAAGTGCGGCAAGGTGCGGGACGTGTTCGATCTGGGCGACAAGTTGCTGATGGTCGTGACCGACCGCATCAGCGCGTTCGACGTCATTTTGCCTTGCGGGGTGCCTGACAAAGGCAAGGTGCTCAATCAGCTCAGTCTCTTCTGGCTTGGGTTTTTCGGGGTGCGCAACCATCTGGTGACGGCGAATGTCGATGAATATCCAGAGATCCTCCAGCCCTACAAGGAAGATCTGCGCGGACGCTCGATGCTGGTGCGGAAGGTGAAGATGGTCGAAGTCGAGTGCATTGCCCGCGGATATCTGACCGGATCGGGCTGGAAGGAGTACAAGGCGAAGGGTACGGTGAACGGCGAGAAGCTGCGCACCGGCTACGAGAATGCGTCCAAGCTTGACGAAGTTCTCTTTACGCCCACGACCAAGGCGGCGATCGGCGATCATGACGAGGCGATCGACTACGCGCAGACGGCGAGGCTGGTCGGCGAGAAGACGGCGGCGCAGCTCAAGGAGCTGACGGTTTCGCTTTATTCGCGGGCGGCGGACTACGCACGCGAGCGCGGCATCATCATCGCGGACACGAAATTCGAGTTTGGCGAGGACGAAGAAGGGCTGATTCTGGCGGATGAAGTGCTTACGCCTGATTCGTCGCGCTTCTGGCCGGTCGAAAGCTATGCGGTGGGCGCGAATCCGCCGAGCCTCGACAAGCAGTATGTGCGCGACTGGCTCGATTCCATCAATTTCAACCATCAGCCGCCGGGTCCGGTCTTGCCGGACGATGTCATAAACCGCACGCGCGAAATCTATTTGAAGGCGTACAAAGATCTTTCCGGAAAGGAGATAGACTAATGGGACTCTTGGGCAATCTGAAGGACATCATAGCTGCGCGCAACCAGCAGAAGAAGATCGAGGCGATGGTCGCGAAACTTACTGCGGAATATTCCAACGGCGGCATAACGGCCGTGGCGCGCGGCGACATGCACATCGAAAAGATCACGGTCGCTCCCGAGGCTTACGACGAAGTGAAGGCCGGCAAGCCCGCGCGTTTCGAAACGATGCTCACCAATGTCGTGAACGGCGCGCTCAAGAATGTGCGCACTGCGGTGCAGGCGAAGATGATCGAGGAACTCGAGAAGTCTGGCGCCGGCGACCTGTTCGGGCGCTAAGCGCAAGATGGTCGAGCCTATAGCGGAGCTAATCGAAGCGCTTTCGCGGCTTCCAGGGCTGGGGCGGCGCAGCGCGTCGCGTGCGGCATTGGCGCTGGTGCGCGAGCAGCTGCGCCTCCTGCAGCCGCTCGAGGGCGCCCTCAAGCGCGCCAAGAACGAGGTGTGCTGCTGCGCACAGTGCGGAGCGTTCACCGTCCGCTCCGAAAACCCCTGCAAGATGTGCACCGATCCTGCCAGAGACGACTCGATAATATGCGTAGTCGAGGAGCCGTCGGACATAATTGCGCTCGAGGGCTCCGGGGCGTTCAAGGGGCGGTATCACGTCTTGGGCGGCAAGCTTTCGCCCGTAAGGAAGATGGGACCGGAGAAACTGCGCATCGCCGAGCTTGTCGACCGGATAAAAAGCGGCGGCGCAAAGGAGATCCTAATTGCGGTTTCGACCGATATGGAGGGCGACGCCACCGCCGGGTACATACAGTCTGTTTTGGAAGGCGCGGGAAGCGGCGTCAAAGTCTCGCGCCTGGCACTGGGACTGCCGGTCGATTCAGGAATCGCCTATTCCGATCCGCTTACGCTTCGGCGTGCGATTTCAAGCCGTACGTTTGATTTTTAAGCCAAAATATGGTATAATACTTTGAAATAATCGAGCAATATGGAGTCTGGAAAGATGTTCAAGCCGGTATCGAACAAGGTCGCCTTCCCGGAGATGGAGAAGGCGGTGCTTGAGTTTTGGGAAAAAGACGGAACTTTCGCCAAATCGCTGAAGAAAAACGAAGGCAAAGAGCGCTATAAATTCTACGACGGGCCTCCTTTTGCGACCGGTCTGCCGCACTACGGACATCTGCTTGCGGGAACGATCAAGGATATCGTGCCCAGGTATCAGACGATGCGCGGGAAATATGTGGAGCGCAGGTTTGGGTGGGATACGCACGGGCTGCCGATCGAAGCGTTGGCGCAAGAGGCGCTTGGCGTCGCGGGCGCACCGGAAATCAAGGCGCTTGGAGTGGACAAGTTCAACGAACAATGCCGCTCGATGGTGCTCAAGTATGTTTCGGAGTGGCGCAAGACGGTGACCAGAATGGGTCGCTGGGTGGACTTCGACAACGACTACAAGACCATGAACCCGGAGTTCATGGAGACGATCTGGTGGGTGTTCAAGCAACTTTGGGAGCAGGGACGCGTCTACAAGAGCCACCGCATCATGCCGTATTCCTGGAAGCTTTCGACGCCGCTGTCCAATTTCGAGGCGGGCTCGAATTACAAGGACGTGCAGGATCCCACGGTTACGGTGAGATGCCGCACGATCAACCGGCTGGGCGCTTTTCCTGACGAAAAGAACGTCTACCTCCTCATCTGGACGACCACGCCTTGGACCTTGCCGGAAAACCTCGCGATCTGCGCAGGCGGCAAAATCGACTATGTCGCGGTGCGCGATCTGACCGACGAGGCGAGGCCGGTCTATGTGATGGCCAAGGCGCGGCTTTCGACTATCTTCAAAAAGGCCGAGCAGTACGAAACCGTTGCCGAATTCAAGGGCACGGCGCTCAAGGGCTGGAGCTACGAGCCGATTTTCCCGTATTTCGCCGAGTGCGCAACGCAGGGCGCGTTTCATGTATTCAACGACGATTATGTCACCACCGACGACGGCACCGGCCTCGTGCACCAGGCGCCGGCGTATGGCGAGGACGACTTCCGCGTCTGCAAGGAAAACGGCATGACCGCCTTCGTCGACCCCTTGGACGAAAGTTGCGCGTTCACCGCACAGGTTCCGGATTACAAAGGCCGGTTCTGCAAGGATTGCGACAAGGATATAATCAAGCGTCTCAAAGCCGATGGCAAGCTTGTCCACCAGTCCACCATCGTCCACTCCTATCCATATTGCGACCGCACGGATACGCCGCTGATCTACAGGGCGATCGATGCGTGGTATGTGAGGGTCGAGGATCTGCACGAGCGGCTGGCGAAGAACAATGCCGCCGTGCATTGGACTCCAGACTATGTCGGCGAGAAGCGCTTCGGCAACTGGCTTGAAGAAGCTCGCGACTGGAATATCTCGCGCAACCGCTTCTGGGGCAGCTGCATTCCGGTTTGGGTCAACGACGACGATCCCTCGGACATGATTTGCGTGGGGAGCGTCAAGGAGCTAGAGGAACTTTCCGGCGTCAAAGTGACCGATCTCCATAAGCATTTCGTGGATAAAGTCGTCATCAAAAAGGACGGCAAGACCTATCATCGCACGCCTGAAGTCCTCGACTGCTGGTTCGAATCCGGCTCGATGCCGTATGCGCAGCAGCATTACATGGGGAACGGGGAGCGGATCGATGATATTTTCCCGGCGGACTTCATTGCCGAGGGTCTCGACCAGACACGCGGCTGGTTCTATACGCTCATGGTGCTCGGAACGTGTCTGTTCGACAAATCTCCCTACAAGAATGTAATCGTGAACGGGCTCGTTCTCGCGGAGGACGGCAAGAAGATGTCCAAGCGGCTCAAGAACTATCCCGATCCCAATTTGATGCTTGAGACGTATGGCGCCGACGCGATTCGCCTCTATATGATCTATTCGCCGGTCGTGAAGGCCGAGAATCTCAAGTTCAGCGAAAACGGCGTCAAGCAGTTGATGCGCGATCTTCTGATTCCGTGGTGGAATGCGTATTCATTCTTTGTGACATACGCGAATGTAGACGGTTTCGCGGACAAGGAGGTCGTGTATCCCGAGTCTGAAAACGTGCTCGACCGCTGGATCGTGTCGTCGATGGAGACTTTGATTGCAGATGTCGCCAAGGCGATGGATGTGTACGATTTGCAGAAGGCGGTGCGGCCGTTTGTGAAGTTTATCGAGGATCTTACGAATTGGTACATCCGCCGCAGCCGTCGCAGGTTCTGGAAGTCGCAGAACGACGGCGACAAGCTCTGCGCATACCGGACTTTGCGCTACGTGCTCGTGCAGCTTTCCAAGGTGGCGGCGCCGTTTACGCCGTTCATCGCCGAGGAGATCTACCGCAATTTGAAAGGCGAAAGCGATCCTGGGAGCGTGCACCTGTGCGATTTCCCGTCGGCGAATGATGCGGCGCGCAATGTGGTGCTTGAAGCGGCAATGGCGAGGGTCCAGAGCGTAGTGGAGTTGGGGCGGCGTCTTCGCGCCGACAACAACCTCAAGGTGCGCCAGCCGCTGGCGTCGATCAAAATCGCCGGCGGAGAAGTCGCAGGGCTGGAGGAGCTGATAACCGACGAATTGAACGTCAAGCGCGTGGAGGCGATTGCCGACGAGACGGAGCTTTGCGACGTTTCCTACAAGGCGAACTTCAAGACCCTTGGGCGCAAGTGCGGCGGCAAGATGAAGGCGGTCGCCGCCGCGATCGCCGCTGCGAAGGAGATGCCGCGCGAAATCGATGGAGTGGAAATCGCCGAAGACGATGTGCTCGTCACGCGCAGCCCCAAGGCCGGACTCGTCGTTGCGAGCGTCGGCAAGATTGTGGTCGCGCTTGATACGCAGCTCAATGCCGAACTCGTGTCCGAGGGCCTCGCCCGCGAACTTGTGAGCCACATCCAGTCGATGCGCAAGGAACTGGATTTTGAAGTGACCGACCGCATCACGGTGAAGATAGCCGCTGGAGAAGAAATCGCCGCCGCAGTCGCCGCGCACATGGAATACATCAAAGCCGAAACGCTCGCGACGACGGTGGAAATCGCCGCCCCGGGCGAAGGCAAGACCGATATCAACGGTCTCAAAGCCGATCTGGAGGTGAAGAAAAATGCGTAAGCTCCCGTTCGACAAGGCGAAGCTCGAGGAAATCGCCAAATCCTGGCCGACGCCTTTCCATATCTATGATGAAAAGGCGATTCGCGACAACGCCAAGCGTCTAAAAAAGGCCTTCGCCTGGAACAAGGGCTTCAAGGAGTATTTTGCGGTCAAGGCGTGCCCCAATCCGCACCTCATGAAGATATTGCAGGAATACGATTTCGGCGGCGATTGTTCATCGATGGCCGAACTCGTTCTTTGCGAGAAGACCGGCAATGTCGGCGAGAACATCATGTTCACCTCGAACGATACTCCCGCCGAGGAATTCGTCAAGGCATACGAGCTTGGGGCGATCATCAACCTCGACGACATCACGCATTGGAGTTTCCTCAACAATGTCCTTGACTCGGCAGACGTCCCCAACGCGCCGGAACGTTGGGCGAACCGCGTAATGTGCTGCCGCTACAATCCTGGACCTTTGAAGGGCGGCAACGCCATAATCGGCAAGCCTGAAGAAGCGAAATACGGCTTCACGCGCGAACAGCTTTTCGAGTGCTACGCGCAGATGAAGGCGGCGGGAGTGACGCGATTCGGCCTCCATACGATGGTCGCATCCAACGAATTAGATCCCGAGTATATTATCGATACCGCGAAACTCCTCTTTGCGCTCGTGGGAGAAATCTCCGGGAAGCTGGGCATAGAATTCGAATTCGTCAATATCGGAGGCGGCATCGGAATTCCGTACCGTCCCGACCAGAAGGCGATGGATCTCGAATATGTCGGTGATGGGATCGAGAAGGCCTACAAGGAATTGATTGTCGCAAAGGGGCTGCCAAAGTTGCGCCTTTGCATGGAATGCGGGCGCTGCATCACCGGGCCATACGGATATCTCGTTTCGCGTGTGCGCCATATCAAGAATACGTATCGTCTCTACGCGGGGCTTGATGCCTGCATGAGCAACTTGATGCGTCCTGCGCTATATGGCGCCTACCATGAAATCGTAGTGCCGGGCAAGGAGGAGAGCGGCGAGACGAGCGTTTACGACGTGACCGGTTCGCTGTGCGAAAACAACGACAAGTTCGCAATTCAGCGCGTATTGCCGGTTATGACGCCAGGCGATCTCGTCGTCATCTGCGACGCCGGTGCGCACGGATTCGCCATGGGATTCCAGTATAACGGCAAGCTCCGCAGCGCGGAATTGCTCTTGCAGAGCGACGGCTCGGTGCGTCAGATCCGCCGTGCGGAGACATTGGACGACTATTTCGCCACACTCGATTTCAATGGCCTCTGAACTCCTTGCGCCCGCAGGCGACTTCGATACGGCTCTCACCGCGTTCGCGGCGGGAGCCGACGCAGTATATTGCGGGCTCACTGGATTTTCGGCGCGGGCGTTCGCCAAAAACTTTACGCTTGAATCGCTATCCGACCTTTTGCGCGTTGCGCGGGCTAAGGGCAAGAAAGTCTATATCGCTTTCAACACCATACTCGACGACCGCCAGATGGATGAGGCCGAGCGCGTCCTTGCGGGACTGGCGCGGATCGAACCGGACGGACTTATCGTGCAAGACCTGGGACTTGCCGCTTTGTGCCGAGAGAAGTTTCCTTCGCTCGTCCTTCATGCTTCCACCCAGCTTGTCGCGCACAATCTGGAAGGCGTGCTCGCGCTAAAGGAGCTGGGGTTCAAGCGCGTGGTGCTTTCTCGCGAACTGTCGTTTGGCGAAATCGAATCCATCCAGAAGCGGTGCGGAGTGGAGCTGGAAGTGTTTATCCATGGTGCGCTTTGCTATTCGGTGAGCGGGCTTTGCCTTTTTTCGGCGATGGAGAAGGGCCGGAGCGGAAATCGCGGTTGCTGCGCATACTGCTGCCGTATGCCGTACGAGACGCCGGATGGCGGCAAGACGCTTGCTTTCAGCATGAAGGATTTGCGGCTCGGGCGCGAGGCCGTGCGCCGCCTTGAGGAAATCGGCATCGCATCGCTAAAGATTGAAGGGCGCATGAAAAGCCCTTTGTATGTGGCAAGCGTGGTGTCGTACTACCGTGGACTCCTCGGCGAGGCAGACTTGGAGACCGTCTTTTCGCGCCGCACGACAAAGCTCTATTTCGACGGCGAACCCAAGGAGCGCGTCATTGATCCCGAATCGCTCGGGCATTTGGGGACGAAGATCGGCACGGTAAAGCGCGTTACGAAAGATCGCGAGGGGCGACGGTGGTTGAGGTTTCATACGCTTCGCGCATTGGAGCGTCACGACGGGCTTCAGTTTGCCGCCCCGGGCAAGCCGCTTGGAATGGGCATAACGGAAATGCGTCAGACGATTTCGCGAGTCCCGGTTTTCGAAGTCGCCGCCGGAAGCGATGTCGAGGTGCTTTTGCCGCCGGATATCGAGCTTAAACCGGGCGATGCGGTCTATTGTTCGATGAGCAATAAAGTAAAGCGCATGTTCCCGGTGCCGAGTTTCCGCCGCAGCGATTATCCCGGCATAATCCCGCTATCCGTGAAGGTGCGCATTGCCAAGGATTTTATCGAGGCCGCCTCCGGCGCAATTTCGGTTCGAGAGGCTCTGCAACTCGAAAAAGCGCAGCATCCGGAAAAGACGGTTGACGCCGTGCGCAAGGCGTTTGAAAAACTTGGCGATACCGATTTCCGGCTCGAAACGCTCGAAGTGGACGATCCGGAAGGGCTTTTCGTCCCTGCGAGCGTTTTGAACAGCCTTCGCCGCAAACTCGTGGAGGCGATGAAATGAATGTGGTGAAGATTCGCTCTGGACAAGCCGTTCCGCCTGGAGTTTGGGATGAGGTTGTCTATGCGATCGGCTCTGGAGGGTTTGAAGCTCCGCCGCCAAATGCGCGCATTGCAATGCCGGTTTGGACGCCGGAAGGAAAATTCAATTTCTTGCGTTCAAATGTGAAACGGCTCATGCGCGAGGGATTCGTGAAATATGAGGCCTCTGACATTGCAACGCTGAGGATGTTGAAGTCTCTGGGCGCGAAAGACTTAACTGCGGATTGGACTCTTTACGCATTCAACCGCTATGCGCTGAAACTGTTGTCGGATATGGGCGTGAAACGGTTTGTCGCGAGCCCGGAAAACAATGCTGGGAATCTTGCGTTCCTTAAGACGAGCGGATTCGAGGTGGAATTTCTGTCGCGTCAGTCGACTCCGCTTTTTATTTCGGTTACAAGGCCTGAGGCGCAAAGCGAACTTGCGGTTTTCCGGCTGGGAGATGTTTGGGTGACGACAAAGCGCACGCCGCGCGAATGGCCGGGCGGCACGCGCGTCGACTATAGTTGGGACCCTGGAGAGAACGATGATCCTGAGACTTGTTGAGAAATACGCATGTTTGCTGTGGCTGGTGCCGGCGCTTTTGCTGTGGGCGGCGTTTCCTCCGCTTGCGGAGAAGGTGGACGCGCTCTTTGCGCTTGCGCCATTGTTGTGGCTGGTGCGCCGTCCTGGCGCGATGCGCCGTGTCGTCATCATCTGGTTCCTCAACGGCTTTTGCTTTTGGCTTGCGACTTTGAGCTGGATGCCTGCAATCGTCAAGAATGGCGGGCCGTGGCCGCTTGTCGCTTTGGGTCTTGTTGCTCTTTCCGCCTATTGCGCACTTTACTTCGCGGCCTACGGCTTTCTCGCCAAGTCCATGTGGGATTTTGTCCGCGGCAGGTCGTATTGGTTCAGGCTGTTTGCGGTTGTCGTGGTCGAGCCGGTCTTGTGGGCCGGACTCGAAATCGTGCGTTCGCGCTTTCTTGGCGGCTTTGCCTGGAATCAATTGGGCACGGTCGCGGTGAACGCCGGTTTCGGCGCGCCAGCCGCGTTTGGCGGCGTCTATATCCTCTCCATGGTCATTGTGCTCATAAACGGCACTATCACCGGTGTCGCGGAACGCATTTTCCGCAAGGGCGGCACCGCGCTTGAGACGCTGCTGCCGCTGGTCATCGTCTATGCGCTCTATTCGTTCAGCGGCGAAGATGTCGCCATGCGCTGGAAGCGGTATTTCAATGGCGAGGAGTGCAAAGTCGCGCTTGTGCAACGCAATTTCCCTTGCGTCTTCGACGAGTCGGCGGCAGAGAATCCGGATGAGGTCTATTCCAACCTCCTCGGCAATGTTTCGTTGCTTATGCCGGATCTCGTCGTGCTCCCGGAGAGCGCGATGGCGGAGTTCGGCAGAGTGAACGGCGCAAATGCGCACATCTTTGCCGAAAATGTGCGGCGGCAGACTGGCGCCACTGAAGTCATAGCCGGAGGAACGCGGGTCGAGCGCGGCGACAACTGGCTTCCCAAGGTCTACAACTCCGCCGCCCTCTACACTGAAGATCGCACTTTGTTCTACGACAAGGTTCACCTTGTGCCGTTTGGCGAGTTTATTCCGTTCGACAAGACATTTCCGGCGCTGCAGCGGCTTGCGCCGGTCGGGAGTTGCTGGCCGGGCGAACTCAAACTCCTTGGCGACTATGGCGTTGCGATTTGTTACGAGGATACCGATTCAGCGCAGATCCGTCGGCTCGCGGAGAAGGGCGCAAGGGCGCTCGTGTTCATCACGAACGACAGCTGGTTCGGCGGCTCGCACGAGGCGGTGCAGCATGCATGGCAATCGACGGCGCGCGCGATCGAGACCGGGCTCGCCGTCGTGCGCGTGGGGAACTCCGGCGTAACCGGCGTAATTGCGCCTGACGGTGCGGCGACATGGCTCGAAAATTCGCACAGCCGGCCGCTGACGGATATGCGCGGCACCATGTTCGACCGCATATTCCTCGCGCCAAAAGACGGAAAATCAGCCCTCGCACCCTATGTGACGCTTGGCGACAAACCGATTTTTATCGTTTTTTCCCTTTTCATTTTGGCTGGATTTATGATAAAATACTTGAAACCAATACGCAAAACAAAGGTAGAAGAAGATGGAATTGAATGACGAATGTCCTTGCAAGTCCGGGAAGACTTTTGGAGAGTGCTGCGGACCTATCATTTCAGGGGAGAAAAAGGCACCCACCGCCGAGTCGCTGATGCGCGCTCGCTATGCGAGTTATGTGACCGGCGACATCGACTTCCTGCGGACGAGCGCGACCCGCGCCGTGCAGGAGGAGTTCGACGAAGCCTCGTCGCGTGCGTGGTCGAAGGCGGCGACCTGGCACGGCCTTGAAATCATCAGGACCGAAGACGGCGGCGAAAACGACAAGCATGGCATCGTTGAATTTCGTGCATTGTACACCGCGCGTGGCGAATTCTGCAATCATCACGAAGTATCCAGGTTCGTCAAGGAAGACGGCGGCTGGAAATTCGACGATGGCGAACTCGTCGGCGAAAGGCCCATGGTGCGCGAGACTCCGCGGATCGGGCGCAACGATCCTTGTCCGTGCGGCAGCGGCAAGAAGTACAAGAAGTGCTGCGGAAAGAACGAGGCGTGAGCAAAGACCGCAACTACGACCGCTGGTACGCAGCGCGGCATGTAAATGTGCTTGTTGCGCCTTCGCATCGCCTGGAGACCTTCGGCGATACGATCTTCAATTACCATCTCGTTAGCGAACTGCCGGATTCGCCGCGCAAGGTGCGCATCCGCACCGGGCGGCTTCAGGCGCACAAGCCAGCGGTAATAGTGCCGGACTTCTCCAATATCGAGGCCGATGGTTTTTCGCCCGAGGCGCTCGAATATATAGAAAGCCTCAGACAGCATCAGGAATATCTGCGGATTTTGCGCTACGGATACCATTTCAAGACCGACAATTTCAGCGAACAAATCGTGACTGATTCGCTCGCGGCCGTGGCCGAGCGCGTCAAGCAGTCGGTGATTGCCAAGCGCGACCCGTTTTCTGCGGTCGTTGTCGGCGAGGATGATCCGTGGGATATTGCGATTGTCGAGTTGTGGCGCCGCGAGGTGGAGCGCAGCGTCGCGGGAAACATCAAGGAGCTCGGA
Organism: Verrucomicrobia bacterium UBA3783; assembly: GCA_002369235.1. Classification (GTDB taxonomy): domain Bacteria; phylum Verrucomicrobiota; class Kiritimatiellia; order RFP12; family UBA1067; genus UBA1067. The sequence continues at coordinate 27,472 of DFFF01000007.1, read as the reverse complement.
AGCCAGCTATGGAACGACGGACAAAAACAATAGCAATCGCAAACCAGAAGGGCGGAGTAGGCAAGACGACGACGGTCGTGAATCTCGCGGCGGCGTTGAGCGCCAGACGGCGCACGGTGCTCGTCGTGGATCTCGATCCTCAGGCGCACGCGACATTGGGACTGGGTCTCGAGAAGCAGCCGGGAGTTTCGCTTTATCCGGTGCTGCTCGGGGAGAAACAGATCGAGGATGTCATTCAGCCGACCAAGTGGAGCAACCTCAATGTCATTGCCTCGGAAGTGGATCTTGCGGGCGCGGAACTCGAGTTTGGCGCCCGCGAAGACCGGCTTGAAATGGTTGCCGCCGCGCTGCGGCCTGTGAAAGAATCAGGAGTTTTCGACTACATAATCCTTGATTGCCCGCCTTCCTTGGGAATTGTCATGACGAGTTCGCTTGTCGCGAGCGACAGTGTGCTCATTCCGATTCAGGCGGAATTTCTGGCGATGGACGGACTTGCGCTTATCACCGGATCGATCGACCGCATCAAGAGGTCGGTCAATCCTGCGCTTGAGTTGAATGGTATCGTTTTCACGATGGTGAACGCCCAGGCGAAGCTCACGCAGGATGTCGTGAACGAAGTGCGTGCGCACTTTGGCGACAAGGTGTATGAGACGATGGTGCCGCGCAATGTGCGGGTTTCCGAAGCGCCGTCGATGGGTATGCCTGTCGTATTTCTCGATCCTCATTCCAAGGGAGCGGAAGCCTACAAGGCATTCGCCTGGGAATTCATGGCGAAGAACCCTACGCGATTCGAACTGCCGCCGGTTTCCGGTCCTCAGCCTGCGATTCCCAGCCCTCAACCTTCGGACGCCAACTCTGATTCTCCCGCTGCTATTAGCTGAGGTTCTTCTCGGCACATGGAACCTCAAGTGGTTTCCGTCCGGTCGCGCGGAACACAATGCGCCGCCTGCGGTGACGGAGCGCAATTACGAAGCCGCAGCCAAGGAGATAAAGGACGGCCTCAAGCCGCGAGCGATAGTTTTCCTCCAGGAGATCCGCAACGCTCAATGCGCGAGCAATCTCGCCGCACGGGCGGGGCTCAACGTGGCGGCGGTTTCATCGTTTCGAAATTATGACGGACGCACAGGATGGCAGCAATGCGCGATCCTCACCGATCTTCCCGTGAAAGAATGCGAATGGAAATACTTCCATGGCGCGAAGGGGATCAAGGGCAAACCGCCGCGCGGATATGTCCGTGCGAAAATCGACGCCGGTGAGGACGGCGTGATCGACTGCATCTGCGTGCATCTTAAAAGCAATTACGGCGCAGGCAAGGACGAGAGCGTGAAGATGCAGAACCGGCGCAAGCGCGAGGAATCGGTACGGCAGCTCCCCAAGGATTCGCCGGTTGCGGTAGTCGCAGGCGATTTGAATTTCGACGCTTTCTCCGGCGAGTTCAAGGGCGAGCAAACGGCGGACATCCTTGGCTGGTCGGGCTTTGCCGATGCATGGGCCGGAGCGCCTTTGGAATTGCGCGGCACGCATCCCGGATCTGGCCGCTGGCCGGATTCCACGCTCGACTATATCTTCCTCAAGGGACTCCGGTCCGGAGAATATCCGTCGCTCGGTTCGCACGGCGGCGTGAGCGATCACCGCATCGTTTGGCTGCGCGCGTTCAGACCATGATTTTGGGTATTGACTTTCAACGGCAAATTGTGATATAATACGCACCAATTCGTTTGGGGATATAGCTCAGTTGGTAGAGCGTCTCAATGGCATTGAGAAGGTCAGGGGTTCGACTCCCCTTATCTCCACCAATCCACAAGGCGGGGATAAGCATCTGGATCGGGCTGATAACCGACTGCCCGACCGGCGAGCAACCCTAAAAGGAACAAGAAAATGCCTAAGATGAAAACCAAGAAGTGCGCGGTGAAGCGCATGAAAATGTCGGCCAACGGCAAGGTAATGCGTTCGCAGGCCGGCAAGAAGCACCTTAATACCGGCAAGACGCGTGCGCGCAAGCGCAACCTCCGTGGCCTCGCCGTCACCGATGCAGGTGTAGTCAAGACCATGCAGCGCATGTTGCAGGACTGAAGAAAAGGAGGTAAGTAGAAATGCGTGTTACCAATGCACCCGCTTCCCGTGAACGCCGCCGTCGCCGCCTTGAGCGTGCGAAAGGTTTCCGTGGAGCCCGTTCCAAACTTTTCCGTCAGGCCACCGAGGCCGTCGACCGCGCGTTGCGTCTCGCTACCGAGCACCGCAAGCTCAAGAAGCGTGATTTCCGCCAGCTCTGGATCGGCCGCATCAATGCCGCCGTCCGTGCCGAGGGCATGAGCTACTCAAAGTTCATGGCCGGGCTTATCAAGGCTGGCGTGACGCTCAACCGCAAGATGCTCTCCGAGATCGCCATCCGCGATCCTGAAGGCTTCAAGAGCATCGTGGAGATTGCCAAGAACGCGTAAATTCTTGTTCCGGGGCTCTAGTCCCGGAGCTGAATTAACAAGCAAAACGCCGCCGCACTTTTCCGTGCTGCGGCGCTTTTTTGTCAAATGAGGCTGGACAAAGCGATATTGGCGAAATATCCGGACTTCTCGCGGTCGCGGATCGAGGGGCTGATCAAGGCGGGATTTGTCGCGGTAAACGGCGTCATCGCCGTCAAGGCCGGACAGGAAACGCGCGAGACCGACGAAATTGCGGTCACGATTCCGCCGCCAGTCCCGGCAGAGCCTGTCGCCGAAGACATCGCGCTTTGCGTTGTTTACGAAGACGATGATTTGCTTGTCATCGACAAAGCGGCGGGAATGGTGGTCCATCCAGCGCCTGGCCATTTTACCGGAACGCTTGTCAATGCGCTTTTGCACCATTGCCCGGAGCTGCCTGGAATCGGCGGCGTTGCGCGTCCGGGGATCGTGCACCGGCTCGACCAATGGACGAGCGGGCTTATGGTTGTCGCCAAATCGCAAAAGGCGATGGAGAATCTCGTAAAGGCCTTCGCGAGCCATAAGAACGTGGAAAAGACTTATATCGCCATTTGCCACGGTCATCCGGGGCTGGATGCCGGGCGAATCGAGAATTTGATCGGCCGCCATCCGGTCGATCGCAAGCGTATGGCGGTCGTGGAGCGCGGTGGCAAAAATGCAATCACCAATTGGCGGGTGATTGCGCGCAAAGACGCTTATTCGGCAGTCGAATGCCGCATTGAAACCGGGCGCACCCATCAGATCCGCGTCCACATGGCCTCGCTTGGCTGTCCGGTGATTGGCGATGCCGTCTACGGCAAGTCGCGGCTCGACAAACAGCTTTATCCCATTCCGCGGCGGCAAATGCTTCACGCCTGGAAATTGCGGCTGTGGCATCCGGTCAGGAACGAACAAATGGAATTTGTCGCCAATATCCCCGAAGACATGGAGGTCTATCTGTGATCGTCAAGGTAAAAGACATTTGCAAACCTCTGGAGTTCGATCTCTCGCGTCCGCTGGAGATCGAGGTCGGTTGCGGGAAGGGTTCTTTCCTTACCTCGCGCGCCAAGGCGCATCCAGAGTGCGACTTCCTCGGCATCGAGCGCATGCTCGACCGCGTGCGGAGCTTTGATTCCAAATGCCGCCGCTTTATGATCCCCAATGCGTCCGTCCTGCGGCTTGAAGCGCTTTACACTTTCCATTATCTCCTTCCTGCACACCACGCCCGCAAGGTCTATGTTTTCTTCCCGGATCCCTGGCCGAAGAAAAAGCATCATTCCCATCGGTTGTTCGGTCCTTTGTTTTTGAATGCGCTTTGGAAGCGGCTGGAAGTCGGCGGCACTCTGGAGTTTGCGACCGATCACCAGGAATATTTCGAGACCGTATGCGAGTGCTTCCGCTCCGACGCACGGTTCGAGCGCGTCGATCCCATGCCGCGCCCAAAAGAAGTCTGGACCGAGTTCGAGACGATGTTCCGCGAACAAGGATTGCCTATTTATTCCGCCGCCTGGAAGTCGCTCCCGGCCGATGACACAGAGCTTTCTCCGCTCGTCATCCTGCCCGAGCAGGAGCCTCGCGAAGGCATCGTCCGCAGGTTGCGATAAAATATAGTAGAAAAACCACACACAAAAACCGGTAATTAGCCGGCAGGCAGGGTGCGTCGCTCCGCTACCACTCGTAATCCAGTCTCCTCGACTGCCAAGTCCAGCCCCCTCGACTACGAAGTCCAGCCTCCTGGACTACGAAGTCCAGCCTCTTCGACTTCGTAGTCCGGTCTGCTGGACTTGGTGCGGCGGAAGCGGGGCGATCGCCCTGCCGCTCGTCTCTGGTGGCTGCTTCCTTGTATTGCATTTCAACGCGATTTTTGGTATAATACTACATATTCATACAAAACAAGAGGAAGCGACATGACGCAATACAGCAATGATGATTTCATGATTTTCTCCGGCACGGCGAATCTGCCTTTGGCCGAGAAGGTGGCCGAGTATCTCGGCAAGCCGCTCAATGCGATTGATATCCGTCACTTCCCGGATGGCGAGACATTCTGCATCGTGGGCGAGACGGTGCGCGGACGCGACGTGTTCGTGATCCAGTCGGGCTCGCCCAAGCCGAACGACTCGTACATGGAGCTTTTCATAATGATCGACGCGCTTCGCCGCGGCTCCGCCGCGCGGATTACTGCGGTTTTGCCTTATTACGGCTATGCGCGTCAGGATCGCAAGGATCAGCCGCGCGTACCGATTACTGCGCGTCTCGTCGCGAATCTGCTCGAGGCCGCCGGTGCCGATCGTGTGCTGACGATGGATCTGCACGCGAACCAGATTCAGGGCTTTTTCGATATTCCGCTCGACCATCTCAAGGCCGAGCCCGTAATCCTGAATTACATCCGCGATCAGCATTTCGCCAAGCCGATCATTGTCGCTCCCGATACCGGCAGCGCGAAGTCGGCCTTCGGCTATTCGCGCAAGCTCGGCACGGGGCTGGCGATCGTTGCGAAGCAGCGCACGGGCGATTCCACCGTTGATGCGTTCAGCGTCGTCGGCGATGTGAAGGATTGCGATGTCATTATGATCGACGACATGACCGCCACCGGCGGCACGTTGTCCGCGGCGGCGAAAATGTGTTTCGAGCATGGCGCCAAGAGCGTTCATGCTTTCGTGAGCCACTTCCCGTTGACGGCCAAGGGCGTTGAGCGGCTGATGAAGGAAGATCAGCTCAGCGAGCTGGTCGTGACCGACACCATTCCGCTGCGCGAGGACTTCGACGTCTCCAAGCTTCCGTTCAAGTTTACGCGTCTTTCGATCGCGCCGCTCATCGGCGAGGCCATCAAGCGCATCCATTCGAACGACAGCGTCAACGACCTCTTCAACCACGAATAAGGTTTTTCCGTGAAGATTGTCGCCGGTCTCGGCAATCCTGGCGCGAAGTATGCGAACACTCCGCATTCGGTCGGGTTTGAGGTCGTCGATGTGATTGCCGCCAGATGCGGCGCATCCTGGGAGGAAAAGCGCTCGTTCAACTGCCTGATGGCGAAGTGCGATTTCGGCGGCGTCCATGTGGTGTTGCTGAAGCCTCAGACATTCATGAATCTTTCGGGCGACGCAGTCGCGCCGGCGGTTAAATACACCAATTCCTCGGCGGCGGACTTGCTGGTCGTGCAGGATGATATCGACTTGCCGCTCGGACGCGTCAGATTCCGCAAGGGCGGCAGTTGCGGCGGACACAATGGCGTGAGGAATATCATCGAGCGCCTTGGAACCCAGGATTTCGCGCGGCTCAAATTGGGCGTGGGCAAGGAGCGAGGGAATGTAATCGGGCATGTCCTGGGCAAATTCGACGGCGAAAGCCGCAAATTGATGGACACGATCGTGTCCGATGCCGCAGGCATGGTAGAGGTCTTTCTTTCCGAGGGCGTGGATTCGGCCATGAACAAGTTCAACAGCTATGGAACCGGCGGCAGATAATCCCGCTCCGCGCGGCAATCGTACGCATATCGCGTTTTTCGGATTGCGCAATGCCGGCAAGTCGACGCTCGTCAACGCTTTCACGAACTCCCCGATCGCCATTGTAAGCGATGTGCCGGGGACGACGACCGACCCCGTCTCCAAGGCGATGGAGATCCTGCCATTGGGTCCATGCACGATAACCGACACCGCAGGACTCGACGACGATGCTGGCGAGCTTGGTGCATTGCGCGTCAAGAAGACTTTGGATGTCCTCAAGACGGCGGACATCGCCGTTTGGGTGGGCGAAGGATTCGAACGGTGGCGCGAGAAGTTCAACATCCCCGTGGTGCAATACCGCCGCGGCGAAAGCGTTGATGACCTCAAGCGCAAAATCGCCGCCATGAAAAGCGGCGAGGGCCGGATGAAGATTCTCGACGGGCTGGTCGAAGCCGGCGCACTTGTTCTGTGCGTGTGCCCGATCGACGAATCCGCGCCCAAGGATAGGCTTATTCTTCCCCAGCAGCAAGTTCTTCGCGAGTGTCTGGACGCGCATGCGGCGGCGATCGTCTGCCAGCCGCAGGAGGTGGCGGCGGTTTGCGCGAAGACGCAAGTAGACCTCGCGATCACCGATTCCCAGGCGTTCGGCGAGGTGCGGCGCGCTTTGCCGCCGCATGTAAAACTCACCTCTTTTTCCATTTTGTTTGCCCGCGCGAAGGGCGATCTTGAATCGTATCTCGCCGGGCTTGAGGCGGTGGGGAAATTGCGCGACGGCGACCTTGTGGTGATCGCGGAAGGGTGCGTGCACCATCGGCAGTGCAATGATATCGGCACTGTGAAAATCCCCAAGGCTTTGGAACGCCTCGCCGGATGCAAGCTCTCATTCCGCTTTTTGAGCGGCAATGCGTTCAATGAGGACGAACTGGACGGCGCCGCGCTCATGGTTCAATGCGGCGGTTGCATGCTCACGCGCCGCGAGACGATGGCGCGAATCGCCGCGGCGAAAGAGAAGGGCGTCCCGGTCGTGAATTACGGAATGCTTCTGGCCAAAGCGCAAGGAGTGGATGTAGAAGGGGCCATGCCATGAAAGAACTTGAACTTGTCGAGGCGCAAATCGCCGCCGCATGCGAGCGCTCGGGCCGCCGGCGGGAAGACGTGAAGATCGTCGCCGTCACCAAGACCCACGGGCCGGAAGTCGTCGAAGAGGCTTTTGCCGCCGGGCTGAGGATCGTGGGCGAAAACAAGGTGCAGGAAGCGATGTGGAAAAAACCGCAGTGCGATTCGCGCATTTCCTGGCATCTGATCGGGCACCTCCAAACCAACAAAGTGCGGCATGCGCTAGAGACTTTCGACTTTATTCATTCGGTGGACTCTGTAAAACTGCTGGGGAAAATCCAGCAGACGGCAGATGAAACCGGGGCGAGACCTTCGGTTTTGCTGGAGGTCAATGTTTCCGGGGAGAAGTCCAAATCCGGAATGAAGATCGAGGAGGTTCCGCATGCGCTGGAATTTGCGATGATGGAGTGTCCGCGAATTTCCATCGAGGGCTTCATGACGATGGCGCCGTTTTCGGAAAATCCGGAAGACGCCAGACCGTATTTTCGCAGGCTCAAGGATCTCCAGATTCAGATGCGCAAGGTGAGCGGACTCTATTTGAACGAACTTTCCATGGGTATGAGCGGCGATTTCGTGCCGGCGATCGAGGAGGGCGCAACATTCATTCGCCTGGGCACCGTCCTTTTTGGCGAGCGGCCTAGATTGAGGCGTCAGGTTTCACCGGACGGCGGCGGATTTTCCGGCGGCGGACTCGATTCCTACAGCGGCGCAGGCCCGACTTTCAAGGTGATGGACTGACCGGAGGGCGGCAAAATGACAACACTTGAATATCGCGTCCCGTATGCCGATACCGACCAGATGGGCGTCGTGTACTACGGCAACTATCTTACATTCTTCGAACGCGCCCGCAATGAACTCATGCGCGAGAGCGGCTTTTCCTACAAGGAATGCGAGGCGCTGGGCTTTGCGCTGCCGGTAGTGCATGCGGAAGTGGACTACAAATCGCCGGCGAAATACGATGATCTGCTGGAGATTCGCGCATGGGTGGAAGAGGTGAAAGGCGTCCGGTGCAAGATTTGCTGCGAAGTGCGCCGCAAGGGCGAGGAGCGAATCCTTGCCAAAGGCCACACGGTGCATGTTTTCGTGGATATCAAGACTATGCGACCGATTCCGCCGCCGGATGTCGCCGTGAAACGCTTCATTTTAGGGGTTGAATAGTAGTTCGCAAATATGATATAATACACAAAAAACGGGGCGTTGCACAGCCTGGTAGTGCGTCTGCTTTGGGAGCAGAATGTCGGAGGTTCAAATCCTCTCGCCCCGACCAAACCGAATCACTCCAACTCAGAGAATGGTCAATTCCGCGCAAGAGCGGACCCCTAGAAAACCCCAGTAATTTGGGGTTTTTCTTGTTTTTCGGATTCTCTGAAATTCTCTCCGGCATGTAATATCTCGCCCCCGTGAGAGCCGATTCTGGGCTGGATTCTCTAACGGCAATGCGCGGAATGAACTAGGTTCATTCTATGTAGGATGTGCGCTTCGCCCAATGTTTACAGGGGTTTGGCGCGTGTTATGGCAGCTTCGGACGACCCCTCGCTGCGTAGAATGTCACGGTCATCATGTAGAAAGGTGTGCCTCTTTGCACACATCCGTTTGAGATGATAAAAATCTTTACGGCTTTCATCCCGCCGACCGCCATCTTGCCTTTCACGATAAAGACATTCTGTATTTTGGTGTGTTTTCCTGATTGCGAGGAATGTCATTTGCCTCTCTCTCGCCATTCTATTTTTATCGCAATAGGCGGAATGGCGTCACTTGGCATAACAAGCGTAAGGACACTCTGTTAAGGCACTGTATACCGGAGCGTATAAGGAGACGGGGACCGGAAGTGTCCGTGCAGCCGCCAAAAGTGGAGATGAAGAATTATTCTATTCCCGCTTGACTATGCGCGAGACATTACGGCATCATATGAACCGTACAATCGATATGGAGGCAAAAGCTTATGGAACCGTTGCCCAAGACATTGGCAGACGAGATCGAGAGCCTTGAAGAGCTCGACGCAAGGGCTCTCAAGAAGAAGTACCGGGTTATGCTCTCGGACGCGACCAAGTGCGTGTCCAGCCCGACGCTACGCGCAATGGTCGCGTACAGGCTTCAGGAGAAGTACTATGGGCGTTCCCTTTCGGCGGACGCGATAAAGTGGCTGGAGGAGGACTGCGGAGAGAATGAGCCTCGCGTAAAACCGAAGATAGACGGAGCTTCCGGCGCGAGGGCGCGGTTGATCCGTATCTGGAAAGGTGAAAGGCATGAGGCGGTCGTCAGGAGTGACGGCCGCTTCGAGTATAATGGACAGATTTACAACTCGCTCTCCGGGATAGCAAAGACGATCACGGGGACGCAATGGAACGGGCGACTGTTCTTTGGAATCAAGTAGGAGGCAATCATGCAGACGATCGACAAAGATACGATGGAGGGGCTCGCGGCATTTCTCGCGTGCGTCATGGACAGGTTGCGCAATGCTTCGGCGCGCAGGATAGCGGAAGGAGACGACCAATGAGACAGACAGTTGAGGAAAAGCGCTGCGCGGTCTATACGCGCAAGTCGACGGACGAGCGGCTGGACGCAGAGTACAACTCGCTGGAGGCGCAGCACGATGCCTGCGCCGCATACATAAAGAGCCAGGTGGGTCAGGGGTGGACGCTCCTCGGGAAGCGCTATGATGACGGCGGCTACTCGGGAGGCACGATGAACCGCCCCAGTCTTGAGGAACTTTTGAAGGACGTGAAGGCCGGATTGATTGACATCGTGGTCGTATACAAGATAGACCGTCTTTCGCGCTCCCTCTCCGACTTCACCGACCTCTCCAAGCTCTTCGAAGAACATAATGTTTCCTTTGTCTCCGTGACGCAGCAGATAGACACCTCGAATGCCGCAGGGCGTATGATGCTCAACATCCTCATGTCCTTCGCGCAGTTCGAGCGTGAGATGACTGCTGACCGCATCAAGGACAAGATTTACGCCTCCAAGAAGCGCGGGATGTGGATGGGAGGACCGACGCCATACGGCTATGTCCTCGAGAACAAGCAGCTCAAGATCGAACCCAAAGCGGCTGAGGCGGTGCGCATGATCTTCCGGCGCTATGTTGCAACGGGCTCTTCCCTTCAGGTCGCTAGGGAGCTGAACGATTCGCCGCAATACGCAAGGGCGGACGGAAAGCTGTGGCGGCCCACGATGGTTCTCGTGATACTCAAGAGCCATGTCTATACCGGCAAGCTTGAGATGAGGCGGACTGGCGAGCTCTTCGACGGACGCCACGAGGCAATAATAGATGAAGCCCAGTTTGAGGCCGCTCAAAAGGCGCTTGCATTCAACCGGAAGGACGATGGCAAGTCGAAGCGCCATTCACTCTACACGCCCCTCAAGGGGCTTCTCAAGTGCGGAACCTGCGGCGGCTCGATGACGCCCGTGTTCTCGAACTACTCGAAGAAGCAAGGGCGCAGGCGCTACGTTTACTACCGCTGCACTGCCGATGCGAAGAATGCCGAGCACAAGTGTCCGATCCGCAACATTGCGGCCGACGTGGTCGAGAAGTTCGTCAGCAAACAGCTCGGCGGAATCCTTCGGCGCGATGATGTTCGCGCGCTCGTCTGCAAGGGCGATCCCGCCGCCGAGGAAGTCTACCTAAGGGAGACGGAGGACATGGAGGCACTCTGGACCAAGATGATGCCTGCCGAGCGGGAGAGACTTCTTAGGCTTCTCGTCCGCGAGGTGCGGCTCTTTCCGACCAAGGTGGAGATTGATCTCGCGTTAGAGGGAGAGGACAGCCATGTGGTCGTCCATGTTCAGCTCAAGCAGAATCTCGGGCGACAGACGTTCGTCTTGGTTAACGATGACGAGTGTGACAGCGCCGGAGAGTTGGCGGTCGTGCAGGGACTTCGCAAGAGCCACCGCTGGGCAGAGCTCATCTCGTCCGGCACCTATCACGACCGCAAGGAGCTGGCGGACACGCTGGGCTTGAGCAACTCCTACCTCGGTAAGGTGCTGCGCCTCGAATACCTATCGCCTAGGGTGATCGAGGCGTTGATGCTTGGCGAGTTGCCGACGGCTTCGATCACGAAGCTCTTGGCCCTCGACACGCCCATCTGGGCGGAGCAGGAGCAGAAGCTGGGGCTCAAGAGGTAGCGCAACTGCCTCTTGGCCACTTTGCCTCGCGCGGGGTTGCAAAGCTCCGCGCGAGGCTAGAAGCTAGATAAGTGCCATGCGGCTTTTGAAGGTGCTTTTGTGATTGACCCAATCGGAGGATGTAATGTAGTGACATGAAGGAATTCCCAATAGAAGTCGCGAAAAGGAATAATATATATATAACGAATACTTGGTTTTAGTTATTACATCTTTTGTTCGATTTAACAAATTTCCCCGTTGACGAATTTCCACTAAAAATGCTATAATATGGACATGCTTATGAGGTAAAGTCGTGACAGTATCATACAAGAAGTTGTGGAAGTTGCTAATAGACAGAGACATGACGAAGACGGAACTTCGCCTTGCCATAGGTGCGTCTTCATCTACCTTTGCAAAATTAGCAAGAGGTGAATTTATTTCTGGCGAACTCACAGCTCGCATATGCAAGGAACTACACTGTAATGTCGGTGATATCATGGATGTGATATTGGATGACAATCAATCTTAGTTTTTAGAGGGATTAAATAATGGCCAAACGGAAAAAATTTACTTTCATCGACCTCTTCGCAGGAATAGGCGGGTTCCATCAAGGATGTACTGCCAATGGTGGCACTTGCGTGTTTGCGTCCGAATGGGACCCATATGCGCAAGAAACATATCGTGCCAATTACCCCACTACTCCACTCTATGGCGATATTACACTTAAAGAAACAAAAGACGCCATACCTACCAATTTCGACGTTTTGTGTGGCGGCTTCCCATGCCAAGCATTTTCAAATGCAGGTCTTCGCAAGGGATTTGAAGACACTCGAGGAACACTCTTCAATGAGATAGCTGAAATTCTACAGACAAGAAAACCAAAAGTTGCATTTCTTGAAAACGTCCGAGGGCTCGTAAGCCATGATTCTGGAAGAACGCTTCAAGTCATATTGAGAAAACTCACACACATGGGGTATCGGTGCAACATACCCCAAGACATAATTGATGGCGACAATGTAAAGCTACTGCAAGATCACGCAAAGAAAATGATCCTGAAAAGTCGCGATTTTGGAGTGCCACAAAATCGTCAACGTATTTACATTGTTTTGTGGAGAAGAGATCTGAATGTCGAACATTTTGAATATCCTAAACCACTGATGACGCCGACACGCCTCGGGGACATTTTAGAGGCCAACCCAGATCCTAAATATACTATCAGCGACAGGATGTGGATCGGCCATCAGAATCGCAAGGCAAGAAACGAAGCTGCCGGAAAGGGATTCGGATACGGCCTTTTTACGCCAGATTCGGAATACGCCAACACAATCTCTGCTCGGTACTGGAAAGATGGGAGCGAGATTTTGATTGCCCAGCCTGGGAAAAACCCACGCACTTTGACGCCGCGTGAAGCCGTCAGACTTCAAGGCTACGGTGAAGAGTTCGTTCTAAACAAATCTGAAAAGCAAATGTATAAGCAGGCAGGAAACAGCGTATCCGTTCCCGTGGTTAAAGAAATCGTGCGGCAAATTGTAAAACAACTGCTTGGATGAAATCAAGAATAGCGGTCTGTTATCAAGCGATCCCAACCGGAATTATTCATTCTCCACTGAGAGTATGGACGGTCGTTTCCTTCGTGCATGCCACTATCGAAGAAGGCTTCGCCTGTTCGCACTAGAGATAAGAACCCTGAATAATTCATCGGCGCTCCAAAGCAGATTTCGTTATACCTACCATAGCCATCTGTTTTGCAAGTAAACCAGCCCTGCTGGTTAAACTTATCCTCAACTTTATCTTTAAGACATTTGGCCTTAGGATTTGGGGAGTGCTCACCATACCAACGAGCAAGGACGATTTGACCCTGTTGAAATTCAGGGGGTACGATATCGAACTTGTTGGTGCGGCGGTCTTGTGCAAAATCGTATATTGCCACAATATCGTTATTCTGAGATTCATCAATGCGCAGGACTTCGCCATACTCGTTGAAGCCTGTGATTTTTGGACAAGGCTTCCCTGACCAAGAATATCTGCCTTGCTTTTGCGGGTTTGGGTGTCCAAAAATTCTCATGAACTGGTCACGTCGGTCTATAGCATTATTGGAGCAGAATATGTGACGAAACCTAGCATCATTAAACACATATTCATTAGCACTCCAATCGCCGAATGACGTTTTTGAGCTTGTTTCATTCTTAAGCTCATACCCGAACAAGTCGGCATCATTGTCTGCATTGTGATGAATGCCAAATTGCTCTTCCAGCCAATGCCCGAATTTTCCATCATGGCCGATATCCTTTCCAGAAACATTAGGGATTTTGCCCTTAACATTATGCCGGAAGATATCTATGATCTTTTGTTTTGAAGTTTCCATTTCTTGGTTCCTTAATAGAGGATTGTTATTGGATAAAAACATTACGTTGAGGCGGCCTCCCACAAGGGTAACGAAGCTTCTGGCGAAAAAGCTTTATCTGTGTTTATGAATAGTTGGGTGAATATTGCCTCTAGCACTGAAACAACAATGCTATTGCCAGACTGCTTGTAAAGTGCTGTATTTGCGTTGATGCAACTAGCCTTGTCGATGTCCGCATCACGAACTCCCATTAACCTCCATGTTTCCCGAGGGGTGAGACGTCGAACCCGATATAATCCATTGCCATCTACTCCATCAGTTACGAGTTGCCGTCTATGCTTCGTAAGAAAATCCTTTAGGAATGTTCCTTTCCAGTAATTGGAGTCCAAACAATAGCACCAATCCTGAGTTATGGGCTTTTCTGAAACTTGGTCTTCAGAAAGGAAGTAAGAATCCGGCACATTCTGTTCTAGCATGTCCTTCATAAATGAGGTAAGTGGCACAGGATCGGGGAATACAAATGGGTTTCGACCTTTATATTCACTTACGCAGAATACGCGGACACGGTTTTGTGGAGTTCCATAGTCTCTGGCATTCAATAATCGCCAACTGTTCTTGTAGCCAAGACCTTCAAGGTATTCCAAAAACTTCAAGAAATTTTGTTTGTGATTACAGCCAACAAGATTCTTCACGTTTTCCATCATAAGGAAACGAGGCTTTTTTGCTTCGATAATCTTGCAGCATTCCCAAAGCAATGATGATCGTGTTCCAGAGTTGGCACTTAAACCGCGCTGGTATCCAGCCACTGAAATATCTTGGCACGGGAATGAATAGGTGAACAAATCGATGTCAGGCAAATTGCTTGGATTGATACGAGATATATCGCCAAAGTTACTAATCAACTTATTTGCGAGATACATCTCTTTCAATGCTGCGTCTTTGAGTGCCCTGGCTCGGTTCTCGAATGTTTTATAGTCCAATGGGACGTTTATAGATTCAAGGTATTCAACCATCTCGTCCCTTGATGAGGGCACATAAGCATCGATGTTCTTGCGTTGACTAAGAAAGTCCGTATGAATCGCAGCATATGACCTTATGACGTCACCTTCGATTTCTGAAACACCAACAGACTCGAAAGGGATGCCGATGTTACGGAGGGCCATACGTTGGCTCCCATAGCCGGCAAATGCTTCAAAAAGTTTAATCATAAGGTAACACCTAGAAATCAAGGCACGTATTGCCAGGAGAAAACAAGACTGATTTAGAAAACAACTTTTTATCGAGGGCAAAATATGGTTGCAACTTTTTGCCATCAATTGATGTGTAGCGAGGAGCTATTGTCTCATATGCAGCCACACCATGTGTCAGACGACCGATTTTCCAATGTCTAGAAGCGTCGTTAGTTGTTAAGAAGCCAAATATCGTCAGGTCTTTTTGTTTTGTGAAATTATAAAGGATAATATGATGAATCTGAATTCCAAGATCATGAAGCTGCGTAAGCATATGATATTGTCCAGAGTCAACACCAAACTTGCCGGCACGAGTTTCAAACTTAAACTTCACCTCGAGCACACACAGTTCGCTGTCTTTGTTTTTTGTTATGAAGTCGACATTAACGGCACTTGGGAAATGGCGAAATAAGAAGTCGTCCGCGAAATAACGCTCTGTTGCGACCTTGCGCAAGATTCCATTATTCTTGAAAAAAGCTATGCACTTGTTTTGTCGATCAATGTCCCTGACATCGTTTGTCGCAAGAAGGCTTGATCGGAATGTAGGAAGCGCATATTCCGAAACAAATTGGTCCTCGGATAAGATTCTCGTTGTTGCGCCAGTATTGGGTATGGACACAAACTCCCAAGTGCCACTGTTTGATAGCTTGGCTTGCCATATGTCGTAGTGGGAAGTTAGACAGCAGGCGAATTCCTTGTCTATATCGTTGACCTCTTGTTTGACAACGAAGAATATTTGATGATCTTTCGCCCTTGCGCACCACCAACCTTGTGTGAAAGAATTAGAACGATTTGCCAAGAACTGCTGCTCAAATAGATACTCCGTTACATATCCTTCTAGGATTGTATTTTTGTCACGCAATACTTGCTTGACGGCCCTCTGTTCACTGTCGAAGTAGCTCATCTTCACGCTCATTTGGGGAGATAGAAATAATATTATATCAAAATTCTATTATAAGCACAAGGCCCCTTGTAATCGAAGTTTAACCACGAGGCCCCAATAAGTAGTTGGATTTAAGCTAAATGTATGTTGCTAAAATTGAAGTTATTTGCTTTCTATTGTGATTAATTTACAGTTTTCATTGATGCTTTGAACCCATTTGCAAAAGTTAGATGTTTTGTTTCATATCAGAGCTCAAAGGTTTGGGTCAGAGTCGTGTAGTCTCTTTTGCCTGCCTGCGAGATGTGCTCGTCCAGTACGACTGTGATTGCGTTGAGCAGGGTCAAGTGAAGGTAACACTAGAAGAATAATAGTATATAGTAAATATTCAGAACTCTAAATATTTAGTTTCTGACCCTTGATTTTTCGGCAGATTTATGATATAATAATTATAACTTTCTAAAAATGAGGGATGTTGAATGGCACTTAGCTACAAGAAACTTTGGCATCAGTTGATAGACCATAATATGTCTCGCTCAGATCTGCGAGGGGTAACGGGAATATCTCCTGCGACTATTGCCAAGATGTCAAAAGGTGAACCAGTCGGGACACCTACTCTTGAGAAGATTTGTCAGGCATTGAGTTGCAATATTGGTGACATAATAGATTACGTTCCCGATGTTGAGCACGGTGGTGCAATAGTTAAAACAATGGTTGCCCACAAATGAGAATCTATCTCTTAGCGATTTTTGTTTTGAGCTGTCGTGCGCTCTTCGCCGACACCTTCTGCTGGAAGGTCTCCGATGGTGATACCATCTGGGTGTCGGATGAGAGCGGCAAGCGCACCAAGATTCGCATGTGCAGAATCGATGCGCCCGAGATGAACCAGCCCTATGGCAAGGAGGCTGCGGACAGGCTGGCGGAACTGGTGCTTGGCAAGTATGTGACCTTGGAATCAAGCGGCAAGGACCAGTACGGGAGAAGCCTTGAGGTTGTTTTCGTCGAGACGAACGCCACGACCCATGCCACTATGGATGTCAATCTTCAGCTTGTAGCTGAAGGTCTCGCATGGCAGTACTACACTGATAAGACGCCCGCATACACGGCGGCTTTCAAGAACGCTCAGGTGCGCAAGATCGGCTTGTGGGCAGACCCTGATGCCAAGAACCCTTATCACTGGCGCAAGGAGAATCATCCCACCGCTCCGGACAGAGAGTACAACAAGCGGGTCGCTCCCATACCAAGGACAATGCTCAAAGGCCAGACAAAACGTGATAGCGGTCACGGCAACCTCACAAGCGCACAGGATGCCCCAGAAACGCCCTCTGTCGCGTCCTCCGCGCCCGCCCGAACCGAGTATCGCCCTGGCGGAGCGATGCCCGTGTCGAGCCGCACAGAGGCCTCTGTTTGCGAAGCTTGGCCGGAGACGGGATATTGGCTCTCGACAAGCTCAAATAAGCGGCATAACAGCGACTGCGAGAACTATCGTAAGACATGCGGCTACTCTTGCCCCAAGGACGAGGGAGAACCGTGCGGGAAGTGCGGAGGTTGATAATGGCTACTGTAAAATCATCCATATTTACGATGATTGCCTTGTGCGTTGGTTTATGCAATGCGCAAGACCTTCGCGTGTGCTTTGTGAAATATCCATCGTTGGGACAGTGGGAGTTCGGCAGAAAGGTAGCAAATGAAACCACCGACATATGTTTTTGCAATAACCCTAGTATGGGACAATGGGAGTGGGAGTTCGGCAGGAAGATAGCCAACGAAACCATAAATGTTTGCTTCGTAAACTCCCCGTCAAATGGTGCACATGATCCCTGGCGAGACCCGTTGGGCTTTGAAAAGAGAAATCCAACGCTCAATGTTCACTTATCCACTAAGCGGACAAGTCGCACACATAATGTCGAGGTCTGCGCATATTCAAGCGTTGGTGGTGAGAGCTTTGGTTCGGTATTCGGGCAGCGCACATTACCAACAACTGATATATGCTTGACCAAGTATTCATCGGTAGGACAATGGGAGTTCGGCAAAAAAATTTCGAACTCCACAACAGATATATGTATCTGCGCTTATCCGAGACAGGAACGATGGGAGTTTGGACGAAAAATCCAGAACGCTACGACAGACATTTATCTATCGCCAAACTCAGGCCCCAATACTGTTGATTTGTACATTGATGAAGATGTAAGCAATGAGCAACTGGTCGCCATACTCTTCAAACTCGGCATACTAAGCCAACGGAGTTCAGCCGGTGTGCGGAACGTCACAAGTAGCAGTTTCCAGGGCAGGGTTGTTGATGTGCATGACGGCGATACAATCACTGTCGAGGATGCTTTCAAGAACAGGGTTAAAATCCGACTCGCAAAGATAGACGCGCCAGAGCTCGCGCAGAACGATGGTACGGAGGCTAGACGGCATCTGGCCGATCTTATAGATTGTAAGAATGTGCAGATTGAGAGCAGAGGCAATGATGGTTATGGTCGCACTCTTGCAATTGTGTTTGATAACTATGGCAACGAGGTGAATCTCCAGATGGTGAAAGACGGCTGGGCTTGGCACTTCAAGGAGTATGACCAGTCGTACAACTATTCACAGGCTGAAGACAACGCGAAATGGCAAGGCAAGGGTATATGGAGATTCGGAACCCCAACACCGCCATGGGAATGGCGGGAGAGAAATAAGGCTTATTGACACAAAGTAGAAGTTGAAAATGATATGCTGATATCTAAGATAGTCTCTGGCGGTCAGACCGGCGTAGACAGGGGCGCTCTAGAAGCGGCTCTTGAGCTTGGCTTTCCCTACGGCGGGCTCATCCCTAAGGGCCGCCTTGCCGAAGACGGGCAGGTCTCGGAGAAGTTCGACAAGATGGAGGTCTCCACCAAGAAGGACTATCTATTCAGAACCGAATGGAACGTGATCCACTCGGATGCCACGCTCATCATATCGAACTATTGCGATAAGCCCAACACGCCAAAGGACACGCTCACTGGCGGTACGCTGCGGACGGCGCGCTTCTGTGAAACTCACGGCAAGCACTATTCTGTTCTCTTTTCGTACGATTCACCATCGGCTGTTCCATCCACGATAGAATGGCTTTTGGGTGTGTCTCGTGACTTGGGCAAGACAGACATTGTCCTTAACGTTGCCGGGCCACGCGAGTCAAAGGCCAAAGGCATACAGGAAAGCGCCAAAGACTTTGTCGGAAGGCTTATAGCGGAAATAAGAAATCTTCAAAAGGAGTCATCGTCATGTCAGTGATAGCGCAAAGAATCGGCAACCGGCACGACAGGATAAGCGACTACTTCAAGACGCACACTTTCGGTCGCAATCCAGAGGACCTGACCGTATTGAGCCTACTCCCTCCCGTCGACAGATGTCTTATTCTGGAGCGGGTTATGGAGGCAGGCATGGTGGGCGATTTCCTGACCTGCATAGACAAGTTGTCCATGGCCTATTTCAAGGCTGGATGGAACGATGTCGCCCGAGCTTTTCTTGAAGGATGCGACAGCTCCGGATTGTTGCAGGGCCATCGCCAGTGGTTCGAGGACAAGCTTGACGGACTTGCCGTCGGCAATGTGTCGCGCAATTATTCGGATGCTTTGGCAAAACTCGACCAGTATTGGAGCGGCAGCGAGTTCTGTCATCACATAAAGGAACTGTGTCTTCGACATCTCGGCAACGACATCCTCAGGGGCAGCGATACGGCAATAGACATCGAGGAGTTCAAAAGCGAACGGCGCGTGGCTCTTGCATCGCTAATCGGGCGTAAAGAAGCCGGCTATGTCCCGGCTGAGCATTCCGAGGACGTGCTGGCGTACATTCTTGCAACCTCGCAGGCGATTGCCTTCTCATATCTTACGGGAGGAGCGCGGATCGTCAACTTTGATTTTGCCACGGACCTCAACTATGACAAGCTCGGGAGTCGCGTAAGAAACGAGTGGGAAACCATCGAGCCATTGGTAAGGAGGCATTCGCCTTATCCGTTTTCGAGCCGCAGAGATGCCGGCGAGCGTGCATATATGGTTTCGTTGGAACTTGCTTCGTTTGCGGGGCAGACCTTCAGATACAGGACGACCGGGCAGAGAATCGGCCTTGACGATGTCGTCGACCTCATGTACGAGGTCATTGATGTCAAGCCACGGGCGTTCGGTTCGCCGCATTTGAGCGGGGAGTATTTCTACAGGTTCAGCTGGATGTTCTTGAAGAACGACGTGGACAGGCTCCTTTCGACTTTCCCGAGCGTTGCCAGACAATATGGGGTTTGGGTTCAGATGCGTGCCGTGTTTTCCGACATGGACCGGATACTCAACCGCATCGCGCAAACATCGCTTGACGCATATCCGTTTATGGAGACTGAATTCTCGGGCTGGTAAATTCAAGGGGAACAGACATGGCTACCTGGAACAAGAGCGAGATAACCATTGAAGGCGGGGAGAAGGTTCAGGCCCAGACGCCTGCTATCATCTCAGCAAGCAGATCCACCGACATACCGGCATTCTATGCCGACTGGTTCATGGAACGTCTTAAGGCCGGCTATGTGAAATGGTACAATCCTTTCAATGGAGTCCCACTTTACGTCTCGCTTTCGCAGGCACGGCTTTTCGTGTTCTGGTCCAAGAACCCGGCGCCGCTTCTGAAGCCGCTTCCAAACGGGGAGCCTGCGCCAATCGACACGCTTGAGAAGGAAGGCAGGAACTACTACATCCAGTTTACCCTCAACGACTATTTCGACGAGAAGATAGAACCTCGCGTCCCGCCGGTAGAGGACAGGATAAAAACATTCATCGAACTTAACGAACGCATCAGCCATCATGCTCGGGACAGGGTCGTATGGCGTTTCGATCCGCTCGTCCTGACCAATACGATCACGCACAAGGTTCTGATTGACAAGGTAAAGCGCATAGGCGACCGGATCGCTCCATACACATCGAGACTGGTGTTCAGCTTCATCGACATCGGCGCATATGCCAAGGTTGGGAAGAACCTTCAGAACGGCGGCATACAGGCGCGGGAGTTCACGAAGGATGAAATGCTGGAGGTGTCCCAGAGCATAGCGACGATGTGTGCCGAGTGGGGCATCACGCCGGCGACCTGCGGTGAAGCCGCCGATCTTCCCAGCATAGAGCACAACAGGTGCATCGATGACAGGCTGATGGTCAAGTGCTTCTCGCACGACGAGGAACTGATGAAGTTCATAGGCGCCCGATTCGTGCCGGGTTCGCCTCTCTTCGGAGAAGCCGACCGCTGGGTTCTCGACGGGTACAAGAAGGACCCGGGGCAACGGCTGGCGTGCGGGTGCATCTCCAGCAAGGACATAGGGGAATACAACACCTGCCCGCACCTATGCCATTACTGCTACGCCAACACCAACAACAAGGCGGCGGTGGAGAATTGGCGCAGACATCTCGATTGCCCGCATGCGGAGACCATAACGGGGAAGTAGATAACCTATGGCGTTCCTTGATAGAGTTGCGCAACTTGACGCACTGACGTTCCCGGACGTCATTCGGTCGGCCGCAGAAGAGGTCCCGCGCTTCGAATGGGCGCGGGCTTGGGAGGTCTTGGAGCATGGGCGGACGATTCTTGAAGACGAGGACAGGCTCAACAAGTATCTTGTTGCGTATGGTCTCATGCACCGGGCGAAGATGCTTCACATGCTCGATGCAATGCGAGGTGCCTTCAAGAATCCTGCCGGAAGAGTGTCTATTGTCGACTGGGGTTGCGGTCAGGGTCTTGCCTCTGCTGTGTTCATCGACTGGTTGCGGAAGAATCTGCCAAGAAAAAGAGTCGCGTCCATCCGGCTGGTCGAGGTGTCGAATTCCGCCCGCAACCGCGCAGGCAGGATTTTGAAGCGGTATTCGGAAGCCTACGACAATGTTGGTGCCGACGTAAAAGAAGTAAGGTGGATTCCCGGCGTGCCGATAACGATGGGAGAGCTGGAATTGCCCGCAGATGTTCCTGTCGTACACCTTTACTCGAACATTCTGGATGTGGAGGAAGTCGATCGCCAGATGCTGGCGGATATCGTCGAACAGTCCAGGCAGATGCCCGGCGTCCTTGCCCTTTGCGTAAGCCCGCAGTGTTCGGGAGCTGAACATATCTTCGACTTCTTCCGGCTGGTAGGAGGCGAGGAGATGATCGTCAGGGATTCCGGCTTGATCAGATATGAGAATCCCTATGCACGGAAAATCAGCTGCTCCTTCACCGGTTGTGGATTCTTGCTGCCATCGCTCCGCACGATACCGCTGACGGAGACCGCCATCGCACCGGCTGCCACAGCTCCCGACATTACGCCGCCAATGATTGCCCCGGATGCGCCGGAGCAGCGGCTTCCGGCACAGCATGCGGTTCCGCCGCGTCCAGTCCAGAGACGCATCGTGCGGCGAAAAGGCGACAAGGGGCGCACCTACGCGTTTGGTTTCTCGTCGACTCCTTTCCGCGATGCAATACGTTCTCGCCAGGGCTGGTGGACGTACAATCTTGCTCTTACGCGCAGCGGCATCCCTTGCGATGGCGGGGTCGCCGGTCTGAGTCCTTTCCTGGCGGTCATTAACAATATGATCGTCAGGGGCAAGGCCGCTTATCCGCCGATCCGTCTTGAAAAGGAGCTTGCCGACGCACTTGGGGTCGTGCGGCAAGATGACGGTTCCCTTGGAACGATAGACTTCTCCTGCTCCCCCGAAATATCGAAAATCGCCGATCGCGTCCTCAAAGCATACGATCCGAGCGTTCAACACGGGGAAGGAGATATCGCTTCCGGCAAGGAACTGGAATCTCGCGTGTTCTTGCATATGAGCGTCCCCATGATGGCTGCGCGTGTCCAGCACGCCTTGGTGCGAGCGCTGATGACGGGTGCGGTCGACTGGAGGTCTCGGCGAATACGCATACTTGCCTTGGAGCGGGACGTCCCGTGCGTTGCGGTTGCGTTGGAAACGCTGGCGGAGCACTTCGGACATCTTTCCGGGCTGTGCGGGACCGGTGCGGGAGCTGCTGCGCTCGATTATGACATTACGCTTGTGCGCGAGGTCGACGGCTTTGCGGATATAGTCGGGAAAGTTGCGAATGGTCTTGGAGACCGCTGCATCTTGAAGAGCCGCGAAGAGGCACTGCAGGAGGACTATGACATTTTCCTCGATGTCTCTTTCTTCAACAGTGCGGAGAATGCCCCGTGGGACGCTGGGAAGGCCCGCGCTCAGATTGTCGCCGAATTGTATGCCGTCAACAACCTGGAGAGAAGCAAGCCGGGCGACTTCACGCTTTGCACCACGGAGAACATCGAGTACAGTCCGGTCATCGAATGGCTGACGCCCGAGAAATCGAAGCCGCTTCCGTCCATCGGGCATTTGCGGTATTTCCTGCAGGAGATATTCCGCAAGAGCGATTTCCGCCCAGGGCAAATCCCGATTCTCGACCGGGCCATGCGCGGGCTCTCGGTCATCGGGCTGCTTCCGACCGGTGGAGGCAAGTCGCTTACCTACCAGCTTGCCGGCATGCTGCAGCCGGGTCTGGTCATGGTCGTCGATCCGTTGCAATCGCTGATGGTCGATCAGGTCAAGGGTCTGGAGCGGCTTGGCATCGATTCCTGCCAGTACCTCAATTCGTCGCTCAGGGGAGAGGATCGCGACAAGGCAATGGCAAAGGTTACGTCCGGCAACGCCAAGTTCGTGTTCATATCCCCGGAGCGCCTGTCGATTCCGTCGTTCAGGTTTGCGTTGGCCGAAATGGCCGACAACGACCTGTACTTCTCGTATGGCGTCATCGACGAAGTGCATTGCGTCTCGGAATGGGGACACGATTTCCGCCCGATGTACCTGCATCTCGGCAGAAACATGCACGACTATGTCTTGATGAAGAACTCGCATGGGCCGGAAGGCAGGCGGCTGATACCGCTATTGGGCCTTACAGCGACTGCATCCTTCGACGTTCTTGCCGATGTGCAGCGTGAACTCTCGGGGCGCAACCGGGAGGAACTCGCGCCGGATGCAATTGTCCGATACGAGAACACGAACCGTCTCGAACTGCAGTATCGAGTCGTCAAGGTCGCTAACCCCGGAGCGGGCAAGAAGCGAGAATGGGTCGACGACTTCATGGCAAAGGTAAGGCCGCTTGACGCGCAGATCGAAGCGCTCAAGGAGAAGGTCGCAAATGGCGATGTGGCATCCAGCTCGTTGTTGCGCGAGGCGGAGGCGAAGCGCAAAAAAATCGTCGAGGGAGACAAGAGCCAGGACGGCTGGCGGTGTCTCAACGTTGCACAGAGGTCGTACAGAAAATTCGTAAACGGGTTCAAGTACGATGCTCTGAAATCCGAGATGGACAGCCTCACTTCATTGTTCAAGACGCTCCAGACGCCGCAGAGCATAAAGCGCATAAAGGACGCTTTCCTCGAACGCGAGAGCATCACCAAAGAGGAGAATCCGGAAGTCTTCAATATTGTCGCAAATTCCGATCTCGGAGTGGATTTCTCCGGGGACGATTGGAAGGCTCCGGACGCAGACGGTTTTTATCGCGGAGGCGGTCTCGTGTTTTGCCCGATCAAGGGCTTTTCCGGCAAGACAGCGAGCCCTCTCTCGGTTGAGGGCATCTGGACGAAGCTGGCGGGAGACTCGTCGTTCGGTTCGAACGCCGTCAGGTGGTTCTCCGGCGAAATCAAAAACGACTCCCGGAAGGAATCGGAACGCTGGCGCAACCAGGACGAGTATATTGCCGGACGCGCGGGGTTGATGGTTGCGACCAATGCTTTTGGCATGGGCATCGACAAGCCCGACATCCGTTTCGTCTACGAGATAAGCCATCCCAAGTCGCTCGAAGCCTTTGTGCAGGAAGCAGGCCGTGCGGGGCGCGACAGGAAAATGGCGCTGGCGACCTTGCTGCTTTCCGAATTTGACGATGTCGACCTCGATGTAGTCAAGTGGTTCCACGACCAGAACTTTATCGGGGAGAAACAGGAAGGCGTCGAACTCGAGAAGATTCTCACAGCCATCGACATGCGTCTTGAAGCTGAGGAGACGGGCGAGGAAAGAATGGTCAAGGGATTCCTGGAGTCTCTCCTCTCGACGGAGCCGGGGACCGTAACGACTTATGTCCTGCCCGAATTGTCGGATGGCGGGATGAAGGATATCCTCGAAAAGTCGATCTACCGGCTTTGCTGCATAGGCGTTGTTGATGATGTCGAATGTCTCTATGGCGGCGACTCGCGGGGAGGATCGACGTTGCGTCTGCGCATGGTGCGCCGGACGGATGACGAATACTACGGCGAACTGAAGGCTTTTCTCGCCCGGTACTTTACCGTCGAGAAATCGGAGGAGAAGGTGGCGGCGCTCAAGGCCGTCAAGATGGACGCGCCGGTCATCAAGAAGTGCCTTCTGTACCTTACCTCCTTCGTCTACGAGAACGTGGAACGGAAGCGTGCCCGCGCCATGCTCGACATGCATGCCTTCTGCCGCCAAGGATGCCGTGATCTTGCCCCCAACGAGACGTGGCTGGACGTCAACGAAGAGCTGAAGGATTGGATTTACTTCTACTTCAACTCGAAGTATGCCCGGACGGGGAACACGGTCAAGATAGACGGCAAGGACGTGCCGTACTCTTTGGTCGATGACACCGACAACGGCAAGAAGAAGGAGTGGGACCGCCAGCTTCTCGAGAAATATCTTGCGGTGGTTGAGGATCGTCTTTTGGAGAACAACTCGCCGAAAGACAACGTGAAGCATCTGCAAGGGGCGGTGCGGCTCATTCGCCGTGCGGAAACCGGTGCGCCAAACCCCGTATTGTCGCTGCTGAACGTGTTTTGCCTGTGCTTCCTTGGGTTCAAGGGGAACGACCTTCTGCTCGACGAGTGCGTGAAGAGCCTTGGGCCGGACGGATTCGGCCAGCTCCTTGCGACCGGGCAGATGGGGGCTGACGAGCTTTGGGATAATTTCGACTGGTTTGCGGCGGAACTCAAGAAGCGCGCCCCAGACTGCCCAAAGGACGTCATCGACGATATTGTCGAAACCGCACGTCTTGAAATGCACCTTGCGCAAGTGCGTGAGCTGCTTGTGAAACTAGCTTAGGAGGGTAAACAATGAGGGAGAAGAGAATCGACGAGAAACTGGCTGAACTCTGCGCGGCAATCAAGGAGTTCTCGAGCCTCACCGACAGGACCAAGGCTGTCGAGACGCTCGCCAAGGAAATGGCGAACGTAGGCGAGGAGCATCTGGCGGAAGCCGAACGTCGAGTAAAGACCATGTGCGCCAACGTGATCGATGCGCTGGACAGCGCCAAGACCGCGCCGGAGCGTCTGGATGCAGCATCGAAGAAGCTGAACGGGAAGGCCGAGGAATGCGTCAACGAGATTGACGCAAAGCTGGCCGATATGGAGAGCCGCGTGTCGAACTGCGTCATCAGGATAGGGGAGGTCGTCAAGACGCTCAATAACAGCGCTGCGGCTGCCGTACAGGCAATCGACTCAAAAATTGCCGAGATGGAGACGGCTTCGCCTATCCCGGGATTTGAAGAGTTCAAAAGCAGCATCGAGGCACGGCTTGTTGCGCTGGAGCAGAAGAGCGACGCCTTGGCCGAGTCTCAGACGGCCTTGAGCGAAGTTGCCGTCTCTGTTGATGCCATGCTCAAGACCGTCAAGGAAATGGTTTCCAAGATCCCCATAAGAAGAGGCTTGTTTGGATAATGAAATCGATTGGCACAATAAAGGGGCTTCCATGGAGCCAGCCCCCGAGGACGAATCACTTTAGGATGTGAACTATGTCAAACCTCATTCCAAAAGACAAACCAGTTTCCGATGCTGTGGTCGATTTTATCGCCGATGACCCCATATTCGTATCGATTATAGAGGAAACACAAAATGTAATACGCGAGGTCTATCTTGATGAAAACTTTAACCTACATGGAGTGAAGAAATCAAAGAATGATGATGTGAAGTCCGAGACGCATAGTTTTAGATTGCCAGATTTGTACGGAACCGAGATTTGTACTGCGCTTGATGAGATGAAACTGCCCGTAGTGCCTTGGGTATGGGCACTATTGAAACCAAGACCTTTGCCGCCAACGGGGAACTTGGAAATCAAGCTTGCTCGCAAACTGTCTTTGCGTTTCAGTCAGAAATGGGGTGGACTTAATTTTGATTTAAGCTCTGGATGTGAGGAATGGAAGCCTTTAGAATTCTTTGCAGATAGTCTTATTGCTTTGTATGATCTTATTTGTAAAGTTTCAAATAGTTGGAGAGGAGTAGAAGGAGCGGGTGTGCTGGCCATCGAGCGCATTTTTACTGAGAACCTGTCTGGAGACGCAGAAGAGTATGTTAACAGCATAAAACCTGGAGATGAATTGATTCTTAGGCGCGAGCCAGTCGATCAGCATGCTAAGAATGCTGTATCGGTCTGCAATGCAACTGGAAGGCGTATAGGATATATTCCCCAATGCTGCGAGGGAATAGAAGCAATTGTTGCCAAGGCTATCGACGCTGGTATGGAACTAAAGGCATTCTTTCTGGGCAAATCGTCAGATCTCACCGATTCGGATGCACAAGTTATAGTTTTCGCAAACAAAGGAATTGCACATGAGCTCAATGATTATCACTCTTGAAATAGGCATCTCGTGAGCCGCCATCAAAGGCAAGACAGGTTATGAAACCGATAAGGATTAGAGTAGTTTGGGTTTGTGCGGCGATGGCCGCGATTGCCGGTTGCAGATATGCACCAATAGAGAGCTTTCCATCAGCAGAGAGACCACATCATACTGCTCCAGAAAAGAACGACAGTGCGCAAGGCAGATTGCGACTGAGCGAAGCGCAGCTCGACATCGAAATGTTGTCGCTGAAGACGGCGTATGACAACGAACGCAAACGGCTAGACCTCGCTTGCGCCAACGAATTGACGCATTGGGGTTTTATAATGAGGGGAAACAAGGAGGAGGCGTTGCGG
>DFFF01000014.1 GCA_002369235.1 Verrucomicrobia bacterium UBA3783 | reverse complement strand
TCGTAGTCCAGCCTTCTAGACTTGGCAGTTTAGCCTCCTAAACTAGGCACGGTCGCGGGGCGGACTTGCTTTTTCGCGCGATATATGGTATAATACTAAAAATATATGGCAGATGGCGATTATGAACGCGTTCAGGCTCGACAGGAAGAGCTCAAACGCCTAGGCAGAAAACTGGAAGAATGGAAGAAAAACGCGGCAGTTGGTCGGGACAACTCGGCTTCATAATATCGGCGGCGGCATCGGCGGTTGGGCTGGGGAATCTCTGGCGGTTTCCGGCAAGCGTGGCGACATACGGCGGCGGGGTGTTTCTCCTGTCGTATATTGCGCTGTTTTTCGCCTTTGGCGTGTTCCTTTTGCTCACCGAAGTCGCGATAGGACGCGCTACGCGCCTTTCGCCGATCGAGGCGTTCCGCAAGCTCAACAGGCGCTGGGTGTTCGTCGGCTGGCTGGGGACGGTGATTCCGTTTCTGATTCTGCCGTATTACTGCGTAATCGGCGGCTGGTGCACCAAGTATCTGTGCGCGTATCTATTCGCGGGCGCGGCGCCGGATTTTGCCGTGTTTGTCGGCTCGGCTCCGGAAACCATCTTGATGATGATGATTTTCGTGGTGATGACTTTTCTGTTCATTTGGCTGGGTGTGCGGAAGGGCGTGGAGCGTTCGAACAAGGTGATGCTGCCTGCGCTCCTGTTCCTTGTGATCGCGATCGCCGTATTCGTCGTCTGCCAGCCGTCTTCGCGGGAGGGGCTGAAGTTCTACCTCGTCCCGGATTTCTCCGTCTTGTGCGCGAACGGGCGCTTTTCCCCCGCGCTGGCGGGCAAGGTCGTGTTGGCCGGCATGGGGCAGATGTTCTTCTCGCTTTCCCTCGCGATGGGGATAATGATCACCTACGGCTCGTATGTCCCGGAAGAGGCCAACATGCCCAAGTCGGTTTTCCATATCGGGTTTTGCGATACGCTTGTCGCGTTCGTCGCGGGCATAATCGTGATTCCCGCGGCGTTCGCGTTCGGCGGCGAAGAGCTTGCGCGATCTTCCGGTCCGGGGCTCATGTTTGTTTCGCTGCCGCAAGTGTTCGCGCAAATGCCGTCGGCGCGGCTGGTGGCCTGCGCGTTCTTCACGCTCGTTCTGTTCGCCTCGCTCACCAGCAGCATCTCGCTCTATGAAACCTGTGTCGCCTCGTTGTGCGACCGCACCGGGATTTCGCGCCGCCACAGCACGCTGGCCGTGCTCGCCTGGACTTTTCTCGCGGCAATCCCGAGCGCCGTATGGCTGGGCTTCCTCGACAATGTGGACTATTTCACGAACAACATCCTGATGCCGGTTTGCGCCTTGTCCACCTGCATATTCATCGGCTGGATAGTCGGGCCGGACTTCGTTCGCTATGAAGCGACCAAGCACGGGCGCGATAAATTTCCGTTCGCGGGCTACTATGGCGTGCTCATAAAATACATCGCGCCGGTCGCGATGGTGGTAATCTTCATTTCGCTCGTCCTCAAATGATTGCCGCAATACTTGCGCTTGCGCTTTGGCAAGGCGAAAAACTCTATTGTTTCGGGAGGGTGGATTCGCCGCTGGTGACGCGGCGCGGCGCGATCGTATCCGCAAACGGCTATCCCGACAAGGTGGTTTGGGGTGTCGGCGACGATGTCGCGGAGATTGTCGCGGATGCGGCGCCCGGACAATACGGCGATGTCGTCGTCCTTGACCGCAAAATGCCGCCGTTGAGGGAAAGCGATTTCGTCCTCGATCTCTGGCAGCATCCCTGGGCCGTCGCGCGCACCGCGAGGTGCCAGCCGTTCTCGCCGGCGCATTACGCGGCGATGCGCCCCTTGTGGGAAATGCTCGCCGACGCCGGGCAGAAGTCGCTCACCGTGACGCTCTTGCCGCTACCGTGGAACCACCAGTGCCATGACGGCTACGGATCAATGGTCGGCATCTCCCGCCGCGAAGACGGTTCGTGGAATTTCGATTTTTCGCTCTTCGACGAGTATGTCGCATTCGGCAAGGCGTGCGGACTCGGGCCGTTTATTTCGGCCTACACCATGTGTCCGTGGGGATATGTCCACCGGTTTGCCGGTGCGGGCGGCGAGGAAGCGGCGGTGAAGATGCGCCCCGGTTCGCGCGAGTATGATTCGTTTTGGCGTGCGTATCTGAAAGCCTTCTCCGCGCACCTCGCGGAGAAGGGCTGGCTCGAAGGGACTTTCATCGCGCTCGACGAGCGCAGTCCGGAGGATGTCCGCGCCATCGTGAAACTGGTGCGCGAAACCGCGCCGGGCCTCAAGATCCACATGGCCGCCGACCGCTCGTGGCGAGAGTTTGCGGAACTGGAGATCGAATCTTTTTCCGAAGCGCTTCAGTTCGTAGACGCCGATTTCCGCGCCTGGGCGGCAGAGCGCAGAGCCAAGGGCCAGACGACGACTTTTTATGTGTGCTGCTATCCTGAGCGCCCCAACACATTCATCCATTCGCCGCGGCAGGAAGCGTTCGCGCTGGGGAAAACGGCGCATGATTTCGGGCTCGACGGATTTTTGCGCTGGGCATACAACTCGTGGCCGGAGGATCCAGATCGCGACGCGTCGTTCGGCAATTGGCCGGCGGGTGATACGTTTCTCGTCTATCCTGACGGCTCGCCGTCGGTGCGGTTCCTCGAACTGCGCAACGGGATTTCGGCGGCGGTGAAGGCGCGGATCGCGGAGAAGGGCAGTGAATGATGGAACGGTGGATGCTGCTCATTCTGCTGTCGTCGGTCTTTCTGGCATTCTACGACATCTGCAAGAAAGCGGGCGTCAGGAACAACGCGGTTTTGCCCACGCTTTTTGCGAGCACGGTTTTTGGTTGCGCGGCGTATGTGGTGACGGCGGCGGCAGCGGGCGTAGGTTTCCGCGAAACCGCCCTGCCGGCGGCGCGCTTGATGGCGCTCAGTTTCGTCAAGGCGGCGATTGTCGCATCGTCTTGGGTGTTCACGTTCATGGGGCTCAGGACGCTGCCGATTACGATTGCCACGCCGATTCGCGCTTCCGCGCCTGCGGCGGTATTCATTGTCGCCTTTTTCCTCTATGGCGAGATTCCTTCGCTCGTCCAGTTCGCCGGTGTCGTTTGCGTTCTTGGCGGATACTGGACTTTCTCGTGGGCGGGCAAGGCCGAGGGGATCGATTTCTTCCGCAATCGGGCGGTTTGGTGCGCAATCGCCGGGGCGGCGCTTTCGGCGGTTTCGAGCATCTGGGACAAGTATCTCCTGCAGGTCGCAGGGCTCCCCGTCAAGCCCATGCAATTCTGGTTTCAGGTTTTTCTTGTCGTGATCTATGGTGCGCTCCTTGCGGCGATGCGCGGCGGCAGATTGCGCGTCCTCGGCTACGGCGACAAGTTCGAATGGCGCTGGGCGATTCCGATGACCGGCATTCTCCTCGCGGCGGCGGATTTCATCTATTTCACCGGTATCGCGGAGCCCGGCGTGCCGATCTCCGTCGCGTCGCTCCTGCGCAGGTTCTCGGTCGTCATTACATTCGTGCTTGGTGCGCGGATATTCCGTGAAAAGAATCTTTTGCGCAAGGCGCTCGCGCTGGGCGCGATACTTGCCGGAGTTGGCTTGCTGTGCGTGAAATGACCGCCATTCTCGCCAACGGCGATTTCCCAGCCATGGGCGGCAAGGCTTGGGCGCTCATGGCGTCGGCCGCACGGATTGTCGCTTGCGACGGCGCGGGCGCACGGCTCAAGGCGTTGTCGCGGCGGCAGCCCAATGCGGCGGAATTGCCGCCAATCTTCACGATCGGCGACGGCGACAGCGGCGAAGTGGACCTCAAGATCCAGGAGCAAGAGACGAACGACCTTGAAAAGGCCTATCGCTATTGTCTCGCGCATGGATGGCGCGACATCACGATTTTCGGCGCGGGCGGAGGACGCGAAGATCATGCGCTCGGCAATATCTTCCGTGCGCTCGAATGGGGAGTGGATGTCGTGGGCGATTTCGGGACTTTCCATGCGCTCTCACCGGAGAATTCGCCGCTTGCGCTCAAGACGGAGAAGGGCAGGGCGATTTCCGTCTTCGCCGCCGACCCCGATACGCGAATGGCCAGCGACGGACTTGAATGGCCGCTCGACGGCGTGAAGTTTAAAAGCCTCTATTGCGCCACGCTCAACCGCGCCGCCAAAGACGATGTCGTTTTGTCGGCCGACAGAAAGGTGTTTGTATATGTTGCTGAAGCTTGACGGAATCAAAGTCTGCTGCATACTCGGCGACCGCCCGGAGGAACGCACGACTCCGCAAGAGGTGAGGATCGATCTTGTGCTAGAATTGCCGCCCGGCGCGGCGGAGATCGACCGGCTGGAGGGGACGATCGACTATGTAGCGGTCAAGGACAAGGCGTGCGCGATTGCAATCGATGCAAAAGCCCAGATGATGGAGCATCTCGCAAAGCTCGTCTTCGACGGACTGAAGCCCGCCTGCCGGTATGTGCGCATCACCAAGCGCGGCACTATGGCTGGGCTGGAGTCCGCCAGCGTGGAGTATCCGTGATTGGTTTTTTCGACAGCGGATTCGGGGGGCTTTGCATCCTTGAGGCGTTTTTGAAAGAATGCCCCGGCGAGAGCGTTTTCTATATCGCAGACAATTCCCATTGCCCGTATGGCGACAAGAGCGCGGAGGAAATCCGCAAGCGCAGCGAGGAACTCGTCGACGAGCTGGTGAATATTCATCATTGCCGGATGGTCGTCGTCGCGTGTAATACGGCCACGGCGGCGGCAATCGATTTTCTGCGCGAGAAATATCCCGCGATTCCTTTCGTGGGGCTGGAGCCTGCGATCAAGCCCGCGTTGCTCGCTAGCAAATCTGGAGTGGTCGGCGTTTTCGCCACGCGAGGAACTTTCAACGGCAGG
Organism: Verrucomicrobia bacterium UBA3783; assembly: GCA_002369235.1. Taxonomy (GTDB): domain Bacteria; phylum Verrucomicrobiota; class Kiritimatiellia; order RFP12; family UBA1067; genus UBA1067. The sequence continues at coordinate 13,502 of DFFF01000014.1, read as the reverse complement.
CTCTACCGCGAAACGAAGAAGCGATTCGCCAATGGCGTGAGAGTGCTTGCGACCATAGCCGACGAATGGGTCGAGCTCGTGGAGGAAGGTGACATCTCGTCACCGCGAGCCGAGCGGCTGGTGCGCGAAAAGGTCGAACCGATTCTCAAGGCGGGTGCCGACCATCTGGTCCTCGGGTGCACCCATTTTCCGCATTTGCGCGCACTTATTGAAAAAACCGCCGCCGGCCGCGCCGAGGTCGTGGACTCCTCGGCGGCGGTGGCAAGACAGGCAAGGAGGCTCATCTCATGACTGTAGCTGAAAAACTCGTCGAACTCTTGAAGGCGTCCGGTAAAACCTGTGCGACTGCGGAAAGCTGCACGGGCGGCGGCGCGGGAAGCGCAATCACCGCCGTCCCCGGTTCGAGCGAAGTGTATCTTGGCGGAGTTGTGAGCTACGCCAACAGTGTAAAAGAGCGCGTCCTTGGCGTCAGTGCGGGGGTGCTCGGTGCGGTCGGAGCCGTTTCGCCGGAATGTGCCGCCGCCATGGCCGAGGGCGTACAGCGCTTGACGCTCGCGGATATTGCAGTCTCCGTGACGGGAATCGCCGGACCCGGCGGCAGCAGCGCGGACAAGCCGGTCGGCCTCGTCTGGTTCGGCCTTGCCGCGAACGGCAAGACGCGCACCGAGAAGGCGATTTTCACCGGCGACCGTGCCAAGGTGCGCGAACAGGCCGTTGTCCATGCGCTTGGAATGATTACGGCTGCCATATGAACGGGAAAGTTCTGGTGACTGGCGGGACTGTGCGTCTGGGGCTGGCGATTTCAAGTCTGCTCAGGGAGCGCGGATTTGAAGTCTTCACGACTTCGCACCGGCCTGACAGCGGCGCGGATTTCATACTCGATTTCCGGCACGAGCTGCCTTCATCCTCGTTTGATGCCATTGTGAACAATGCCGCGCTTTTCCGCGGTTCCGATAAAGATTTGATGCGCGTCAATTTTCTTGCGCCGAAGCGCATTATCGAAGCGCGTCTCGCGCCGGTAGTCGTGAACATCATCGATTCGCGCGTCATGTCGCCGGGTTTCACGCCCAGGAATGCGTACGAAAAATCCAAGGCGTTGTTGCTGGCCGAGACGCTTGCGCCGCATGGTGCGGTGCGTGTGAATGGTGTCGCGCCAGGCCCGGTGATTGCGCCGGTCGCGATTCGCGAAAAGGCAGGCCTCTTGCCGTTTGGCCGCCCCGCGCCGGAGGCTGTCGCCCGCGCCGTGGCTTTCCTCATCGAAGAGCCGTCCATCTCAGGCTCCGTCCTCGCCGTCGACGGCGGCAACCACCTTTCCCGGTGAAGTTGCATTTTTACCGGAAATATGGTATAATACATAAAATATATGGAAAAAGACACAGTAAAGGCGGCAAATCTGACGGACATCCGTGCGGAAATAGATGAAATCGACGACAAACTCGTCGATTTGTTCCGCAAGCGTCTGGAGATAGTCGAGAGAGTTGCCGCCAACAAGAAGGATCGCGGGGCGCCGGTGTACGACCCGGTGCGCGAGCGCGCCATACTTTCGAAAGTCGCCAAGGCCGTAGGACCGGAACACGAGAATGGGGCATGCCTGCTGTTTTCGACGCTGATGGCGATTTCGCGTGCTCGGCAGCGCATCGTCATGCGCGGCGAGCCGGAACTCGTGGGGGCGATCAAGAGCGCGATGGCGACGACCGCGAACATCTTCCCGACGATTGCCGATGTTGCCTGCGCCGGCACCGAAGGTTCCTATGCCCAGCAGGCGACGAACAAATTATTCCACTATCCCACGATCAAGTTCGTCGCTGGATTCGAGAAGGTGTTCGATGCCGTGGAGAGCGGTGAAGCGCCGTACGGGGTCTTGCCGGTCGAGAACTCGGCGGCGGGCACGGTGGCGCAGGTGTATGACCTCATGGTGCGGAGGGACTTCCGCATCGTCAAGGCGCTGAAACTCAAGGTCAACCATGTGCTTCTCGGAGTGCGCGGCGTCAGACTTGACGAAATAAAAGAGGTGAAGAGCCATCCGCAGGCGCTGGCGCAGTGCTCGAAGTATTTGAAGTCTCATCCCGAATGGCGGGCGGTGGCGGATGTAAATACGGCGGTGGCGGCAAAGGAGCTTGCCGCGTCCGGCGAGAGGTCGGTCGCGGTAATCGCGTCCAGGGCGTGCGCAGAGCTCTATGGGCTGGATATAATCGGAGAAAACATCCAGGATGAGCACTTCAACTATACGCGGTTCATCTGCATCTCCAAGAAACTCGAAATATATCCGGACGCGCGCAAATTCTCGGTGATGCTTTCTTTGCCGCACCATCCGGGTTCGCTGGCGATGATACTTTCCAAGTTTGCGGCAATCGGGGTGAACATCACCAAGCTCGAGTCGCGCCCGATTCCCGGGATGGACTTCGAGTTCCGGTTCATATTCGATTTCGACGCGTCGCCGCGCGACGAGCAGGTATTGCGGCTTTTGGCGGAACTTTCCGACGATCCGGAGATAGAGAATTTCACGTTCCTTGGCGCCTACGCCGAGGATTGAAGAGACGGGGAAAAGCGAAATGAAAGAAGAACAAGTCCAGATATTCGATACGACGCTGCGCGATGGCGAGCAGGCGCCGGGATATTCCATGCACATCGACGAGAAACTGCGCATGGCGTTGCAGCTCGAGGTGCTTGGGGTGGATGTGATTGAAGCGGGTTTTGCGATCGCCTCGCCCGGCGATTTCCAGAGCGTGAGCGAAATCGCCAAGACTGTGAAGCGGGCGAAGGTGGCGTCGCTGTGCCGTGCGTTGGTGAAGGATATCGACGCGGCGGCGGCGGCGGTCAAGAGCGCGGCGCATCCGCGCATCCACACGTTTATCGCGACGAGCGATCTGCACCTAAAATACAAGCTCAAGATTTCGCGCACTGATTGTCTCAGGCAGATCAAAGAGATGGTCGCCTATGCGCGCAGGTTCTGCGAGGAGGTGGAGTTTTCGGCGGAAGACGCTTCGCGCACCGATCTCGACTTCCTCTGCAAGGCGACGGAGACGGCGATCAAGGCGGGCGCGACGATCGTGAATCTGCCGGATACCGTGGGATACGCCACGCCCGAGGAGATTTTCCGCATGGTGAAGACCGTGCGCGAAAAAGTTCCAAACGTGGACAAGGCGATTATCTCCATGCATTGCCACGACGACCTCGGAATGGGGGTTGCGAACACGCTCGCCGGCATTCGCGCCGGTGCGCGTCAGGTTGAATGCACGATCTGCGGCATCGGCGAACGCGCGGGCAACGCGGCGATGGAAGAAATCGTCATGAATCTCAAGACCCGCCACGACTACTACAGGGGGCTATATACCAATATAAAGAGCGAGGAACTGATGCGCACCGCCGCGCTCCTTGCCACGATCACCGGCATCAAGACGGCGCCGAACAAGGCGATCGTCGGCGCGAACGCCTTTGCGCACGAGTCGGGGATCCATCAGCATGGAGTTCTCGCCAATGCCGAGACATACGAGATCATGACACCGGAATCGGTGGGCGTCAAGCGCACGGAACTCGTGCTCGGAAAGCACTCCGGGCGGCACGCGTTCGCCGAGCGGCTCAAGGATCTGGGGTATGATTTCGAGGAATACCGCATCGACCAGTTGTTTGCGGAGTTCAAGCAGCTCGCCGATGAAAAGAAGGTCATTGCCGAACGCGATCTCGTGGCGCTCGCGGAGAGCAAAATTACGGTACGCCGCGAGGCGAAGAGCGAGTGGAAGCTCGACAACTTCGTGGTCAACACCGGCAACCTCATGTCCACGACCGCGCAGGTCACGCTCTCCAAGGGCGGCAAGATCCGCCAGGAGGTGGCGCTCGCGACAGGTCCGGTGTATGCGTCGTTCGCGGCTATCGAAAAGATCATCAAGCACAAATTCACGCTTGAGGATTATCAGATCCGCGCCGTGACCGAGCATCGCGACGCCTTGGGCGAGGTTATCGTGAAGATCCAGGACAAGAACGGCATCTACCGCGGGCGCGGCGTCTCCACCGATATCATCAAGGGCAGCATCCTCGCGCTCTTGAGCGCCGTGAACCGCATGACGGCGGCGGAGGAAGAATAACATGGCGATGACGATGACGCAGAAAATCCTTGCGGCGCACGCAGGGAAGCGGGAAGTCCACGCTGGCGAGCTCGTAATGGCGAAGCTCGACCTCGTCCTGGGCAACGACATCACGACGCCGGTCGCGATAGGCGAGTTCCCGAAGTTCGGGCGCGAAAGCGTGTTCGACAAGGAGAAAATCGCGCTCGTGCCCGATCACTTCGCGCCGAACAAGGATATCAAGGCGGCTACGCAGTGCGCCACGATGCGCTGCTTCGCGAAGGCGCAGGGAATCAAGAACTATTTCGAGGTCGGCCACGATTGCGGCGTAGAGCATGCCTTGCTGCCGGAGAAGGGGCTTGTCACCGCGGGCGACTGCATAATCGGCGCGGATAGCCACACGTGCACTTATGGCGCGGTCGGCGCGTTTTCGACGGGCGTTGGCTCGACTGACATGGCGTGCGGCATGGCGACGGGCGAGACATGGTTCCGCGTGCCTTCGGCGATCAAGGTCACGGTCAATGGCAAGTTCCGTCCTAATGTGAGCGGCAAGGATTTGATTCTCCACTTGATCGGTCTCATCGGCGTGGACGGTGCGCGGTACCAGTCGCTCGAATTCGCTGGCGAAGGAATCGCGGAGCTAACGATGGATGACCGCTTCACGATCGCAAACATGGCAATCGAAGCCGGCGCGAAGAACGGGATTTTCCCGGTCGATGCCCGGACGCTCGACTATCTCAAGGCGCACGGCGCGAAGGAACCGGTCGTCTACGCGGCCGATGAAGACGCGAAGTACGAGCGCGAAGTGGTGATCGACCTTTGCGAACTCGAACCGACGGTTGCCTTCCCGCATCTTCCCGAGAATACGAAGAAGATCGGCGAGATTGGCGAAATCAAAATCGATCAGGTGGTAATCGGCTCGTGCACGAACGGGCGCATTGGCGATATGCGCATTGCCGCCGCGATCATGAAGGGAAAGAAAGTCCATCCTGATGTGCGCTGCATCGTAATCCCTGCGACACAGCGCGTATGGCTGGAGTCGATGCGCGAGGGGCTTCTGGAGATTTTTGCGGAGGCCGGATGCGTAGTCTCCACGCCCACTTGCGGCCCTTGCCTCGGCGGCTACATGGGGATTCTCGCCAAGGGCGAAAAGTGCGTGGCCACGACCAACCGCAATTTCGTCGGGCGCATGGGGCATGTGGAATCGGAAATCTATCTCGCGTCGCCTGCGGTGGCGGCGGCATCGGCGATCGCCGGGAAAATCGCGGCGCCGGAGGAGGTGAAATGAAGGCTGAAGGCAAAGTTTTCAAGTATGGCGACAATGTCGATACCGATGTCATAATCCCGGCGCGCTATCTCAACACGCCGGACATGAAGGAGCTCGCCAAGCACTGCATGGAGGATATCGATTCCTCGTTCGCGGCGGCGGTGAAGGAAGGCGACATCATGGTCGCTGGGAAAAACTTCGGATGCGGATCGAGTCGCGAACATGCTCCGGCGTCAATCAAGGCCGCCGGTGTTTCGTGCGTTATCGCATCGACCTTCGCGCGCATATTCTACCGCAACGCACTCAATATCGGGCTGCCGATCCTCGAGTGTCCGGAAGCTGCGGCGGCGATCGAGGCGGGCGATACGGTGAGCGTGGATTTTGAGACTGGCGTCATCGTCGATCTCGCCACCGGCGCAAAGTTCAGGGCGGAGCCTTTCCCGCCGTTCATGCAGGATTTGATCGCCGCTGGCGGACTTGGCGCATATATGTCGAGGAGGGCGGCGGAGTGAAAAAGCGCATTGCGGTAACTCCCGGCGACGGAATCGGCCCGGAGATCGTGGCCGAGGCGGTCAAGGTGCTTGGCGCGGTGGCGGAGAAGTTCGGTCACGAATTCGAGATGACCACTTATCTCGTTGGCGGCGCGGCCTACGATGCGTTTGGCGACTGTCTGCCGGATGAAAGCCTCGCCGCGTGCAAGGCGGCGGACGCGATTTTGCTCGGCGCGGTTGGCGGACCTAAATACGACAAACTTCCCGGCCCGCAGCGGCCGGAGAAACGCGCACTGCTCACATTGCGCAAGGAACTGGGGCTCTTCGCCAATCTGCGCCCGGCGAAAGTCTGGAGTGCGCTAAAGAATGCTTCTCCGCTCAAGGCCGAGATTATCGACGAAGGGCTTGATCTTCTGGTCGTGCGCGAGCTCACGGGAGGCGTATACTTCGGCAAGCACGAGCGCGCGGCGGACGGCCAGAGTGCACTCGACCTGATGCCGTATTCGGTGCAGGAGATCGAGCGCATCGCCCGCGTCGCGTTTGACGCTGCGAGAGTGCGCGGCAAGCATGTGACTAGCGTCGACAAGGCGAATGTCCTTGAAACTTCGCGCTTGTGGCGCGAGACGGTGACGCGGCTTCAAGCCGCAGAATATCCAGATGTCGCGCTTGACCACATGTATGTGGACAATGCGGCGATGCAACTCGTGCGCGCACCGAAGCACTTCGATGTGCTGCTTACCGAAAATATGTTCGGCGACATTCTTTCCGACGAAGCGTCGCAAATAACCGGATCGATCGGCATGCTGGCCTCCGCTTCGCTGCGCAGCGACGGATTCGGCATGTACGAGCCAATCCACGGTTCCGCTCCCGATATTGCCGAGCAGGATATCGCCAATCCGGTGGCGACGATACTGTCGGCGGCGATGATGCTGAAATACAGCTTTGGCCTCGATGCGGAAGCGGCGGCGATCGAACGTGCGGTGGGCAAAATGCTTGATGAAGGGCTGGCGACGCGCGACCTAGGCGGCGAACTCAAGTGCTCGCAGGTGGGCGGGCTTGTAATCGAAAGGCTGTAAATGAAGATTGCGGTAGCGGGTATGGGACTGATCGGCGGCTCGCTCTACAAAGCGAGCCTGAAGGCCGGATTCGAAACGCTCGGATTGCATCATGGCGACAAGGCCGATCTTTCCGGCGTGGACATCATTTTCGTCGCGCTGCCGCCAAAATCGATTACCGGCTGGATCGAGGAAAACGAATCGACATTCAAGGACGGAGCGATTCTTTGCGATGTGTGCGGCGTGAAGACTCCGGTGTTCGAGGAGTTCCGGGCACAGGCGATGAAGAGCCGCTGGACGTTTATTCCCGCGCATCCGATGGCCGGGAAGGAAGTGACGGGATTTGCGAATGCCGATGCCGGTCTTTTTCGCGGTGCATCGATAATCCTTACGCCGTATCCTTTCATGGGACGCGGACCGCTCGACAAGCTTTGCCCCGTGCTGCAAGCGCTAGGATTCGGGAAAATCGTCTCCACGACGCCAGCGCACCATGATGAAATGATTGCATATACGAGCCAGCTTTGCCATGTGATCTCCGGGGCCTACATCAAAGACCGGCTTGCGCCGGAGACCAATGGCTATACGGCGGGCTCGTTTGCGGACATGTCGCGCATTGCGACGATGGACGAAAAGACCTGGAGCGACCTGTTTCTTGAAAACAAGGAACATCTTTTGTCGGCCGTTGGTCGGTTTCGCGAGCGGATGGAGGAGTTCGAAAAACTGCTTGCGGCGCAAGACAAGGCGGGGCTTGAAAGGTGGATAAAGGAAGGCGCGGACATGAAAAGGAGCCTCAAATGAACGGCTCGGCGCTTTCCGGGCGCAGATTGTCGATGATGGTGCGCGGCGCGTCTCATGCGCGGGAAATCGGCGTGGAGCTTTTGAATCTTCCCCGCGCTTTTCGCGTGGATATGCCTGCGCTCAAGGCGTTCATGGCGCGACGCGCTCCGGGGCGCGATGCGACGAGCACCGCGAGACAAGAGCCGGATGTGCCGGAATTTCTTTCTGGTCTTGACGCGAATCATGTCACGACCGGCGGGAAGATCGATGCCCGGATTGTGAACAAGGATCGCCGCAGCGGCGACTATGCGAATGTGAAAAGCGTTCCGCGCCCCGGCCACAGCGATTATCCGGTTTGGATCAAGACTGGCGCGATTCCGGCGGGCGGCGGCGCACACTCCGGTCGCATGACCGCGCCGATGTGCATCGCAGGCGGAATTTGCAGGCAGTATCTCGAAAAGCGCGGCATTACGGTCGCGGCATCGACTTCGCGCACGGCAGATGAAATCCTCGCAGTCAAGAAAGACGGCGATTCGATCGGCGGCAAAATAACCTGCCGCATTTCGGGTATGCCAAAAGGACTCGGCTGGGCGATGTTCGACGGCCTGGAGAGTGATATCGCGCGGGCGATGTTCGCGATTCCCGGGGTGAAGGCTCTGTCGTTCGGCGATGGCGAAAAGGCTGCGGACATGCGCGGCAGCGAGTTCAACGACGGCTTGCGATTTGACGGCGGCGAAGTGAAACTCTCCACCAATCATTCCGGGGGTCTTACCGGCGGCATGACGAACGGTGAAGATATAGTTTTCCATGTGACGATGCGCCCTACGCCCAGCATCTACAAGGAGCAGCCTTCGGTTGATCTCGCGAAAGGCGAGAATACTGCATTGCAGATCAAAGGGCGGCACGATCCTTGCATCGCGCTCCGCGCCGTGCCGGTCGTCGAGGCGTTGGCATCGTTCGTGGTGCTGGACAATATTCTCGCGGAGGAAGCGGAAACTCCGCGCATCTGTCTGGTGTTGAACGGCAAGACGGTTGATGAAGACCTTGCATTGCTCGCGAAAAGCCGCGATCATGTTGATATGTGCGAGCTTAGGGTCGATCTTCTCGAAGGCGAAAGCGAGCGTCTCAAGACGGCGCAATTTCCGCAACTTGCGAAAATCCCCGTCCTTCTAACCTTGCGTCGCCGGAAAGACGGCGGCAAAATGGCCGATGACCGCGAGGATGAGCGTGCGGAATTGTTCAAGAAGCTTCTGGCGTCCGGCGCAGGATTTGCGTTTGTGGATTTCGAGCACGACTTCAGGCGTGATGAACTCGCCTCGCTTGCGAGGGCGCAGGGTGTAAAGATCATCCGCTCGCGCCACGAGTTTTGCGGAACGGTCAAGAATTTGCCGTCGGCGCTCAAGGAGTTGCGCGGCGAGACGGATGAAATCCCGAAGATTGCGTTCATGCCCAATTCGCCCGACGAGGTGACAGACTCCTTCCGCGAAATGGCGTCGGCGATGGACGGATCGGGGCTGTGCTTCCCCTATATCGTATGCGGCATGGGCGCTCTGGGCAGGGTGACGCGAATTCTGGCCTCGCATCTTGGCAGCATGCTTACATTTTGCTCGTCGGGGATGGATGCGTCGCTGGGGCATCTCACGGCGGAGGATTTGGTGAAGACGTATCGTTTCCGCTCGGTCGTGCGCGGCAGGACGTCCGTAACCGCCGTCACCGGCTGGCCGCTCGAGGTGACAAGTTCTCCAGAATTGAACAACGCGGCGTTTGCGAATGAGCAGGAAGATGCGGTGATGGTGCCGTTTCCGGCGCGGACATTCGATGAATTCCTGCGCTTTGCCGAGGTTTTGGAGGTAAAGTACGCGGCGGTCACGGTCCCGCACAAGGAGAGTGCGCTCTCTGCGGCGGTGTGCGCAGACGACGCGGCGAAATCGATCGGTGCGGCGAATACGCTCGTGCGCACCGAGAATGGTTTTGCGGCATATAATACCGATGCGCCAGGCTTCACGGCGGCGCTTTGCGAATTCCTCGGGACTGAAACGCTGAAGGGCAGGAGCGTGGCGATTCTCGGCGCGGGCGGCGCCGCGAAGGCAGTCGCCTACGCCGTGCGACAGCTTGGCGGCGATGCCGTGATTTACAACCGTACGCGCGAAAAGGCCGAAGCCCTTGCCGCCAAGTATTGGTTCAAGGTTGGTGATATGTCGAATGTCGCCCACGCCGATCTCATCGTCCAGACGACGAGCGTAGGGTTGAATTCTGATGCCGATCCCATACCGGGCTATGAATTCCGCGGCGATGAATACGTATTCGATCTCGTATACCACCCGGCGACGACCGCGCTGATGGCGCGTGCGCTCGCCGCCGGCGCGAGAGCGGCAAATGGGTTCAAGATGCTGGTGAATCAGGCCGCCTGCCAGCGGGAGCTGTATTTCGCCAAATTGCTCGAAGACCGCAAACAAGGAGTCGCCGCAGAATGAGCAAGATCTTTATCTATGGTCCGCCCGCGAGCGGCAAGACTACGCTCGGCAAAGCGATCGCCGAGGCTCTGCGCATGCGTTTTGTGGATACCGATGCCATCGTCGTTCAGCGCACCGGGACTTCTATTTCCGAAATCTTCGCCACTTCCGGCGAGGCGGGATTTCGCAATCTGGAAAGTGCAGCGCTCGCCGAGGCGTGCGCCGTTGAAGGCGATGCGGTCGTTGCGCTGGGCGGCGGAACGCTCCTCAAGGATGAAAACCGCCGTCTAGCGGAAGCGAATGGCTGCGTTTTGTGCATTGATGAACCTTCTGCCGCCGAACTCGAAGAGCGCATCGCCGCTGCCGGCAAGACTCGCCCATTGGGCAACAAAGCCGCCGAGCGCCGCGGGCATTATGCGAGTTTCCCCATGCGCATTGGCGCGTTCTTCTTTCTCGAGGGTTCCACGGTAATCGTCGGACGCGGCTTTGCGAAAGCGCTGCTGCCGCTTGCGCCGCTCGTTGTTGACGAGAATATCTCCGCCCTCCATCCGGAACTAGATGATTCGACGATCTTCACGATGCCGTCCGGCGAGGAGTTCAAGACGCCTGCGTTGATTATGGAAATGTGGTCGGCATTCGCCCAAGCCGGGCTTGGACGCAAGAATCGCGTTGCCGCCGCGGGCGGCGGCGTGACCGGCGACATGACCGGATTTGCCGCCGCGACCTGGATGCGTGGAATCGATTGGCTGAATTTCCCCACGACGCTGCTTTCGATGGTCGATGCTTCCACCGGCGGCAAAACGGGATGCGATCTTCCTGAAGGCAAGAATCTTGCCGGCGCGTTTCACTCTCCCCGCCTGGTGGCGATAGATGTCGATTTCCTGTCCACTTTGCCGCCGGAGGTGCTCAAGTGCGGTTTGGCGGAAATGATCAAGCATCGGGCGATTGGCGGCAAAGACGTTCCCGTTGGCACCGAGCCCAAGGAGATTGCGGGCAATCTCGCCGTCAAGATCGGCGTAGTCAAGGACGATCCGTTCGAAACGAAAGGGCGGCGCATTCTGCTCAATTGCGGCCATACGATCGGCCATGCGGTCGAAAAGGCGTCGGACTATGCGCTTTCGCACGGCGAGGCGGTGGCGATAGGATGCGTGGAAGAGGCGAAACTCGCGGCGAGGATGGGGCTGGCGCCGACCGGTTGGCCGGAAGAATTTGCCGCCGCGTTCAAGGCGGCCGGGCTTCCCGTCGCGCTCCCGGCGGGAATGGAACTTGCGACGCTCGTCCCGCTGATGAAGGGCGACAAGAAGAAGTCCGGCGATACGGTGACTTTTGCGCTGCCCTGCGGCTGGGGCGATGTGCGCGGCGTGAAGATCGATCTTTCCAAGGGCTTGCCATGACTGTCGTTTATCCGGGAAAGCGCAAGGGCGTCGTCGCCGCTCCAGTTTCCAAAAGCCATCTGCACCGGTTGTTGATCGCCGCCTTTCTCGGCGGCAGACGCGACATCTTCGCGCCGGGGGCGAATGACAGCGCCGATATCGCCGCCACGCGCCGCTGTCTCGCGGCTCTGGATTGCGACCCGTGCACGAACTTGCATCCAGTGCTCTCTTGCGGGGAGAGCGGTTCGACTTTGCGGTTTCTGGCGCCGATTGCCGCCGCACTCGGATTTAGTCCTGTATTCAAGAAGGCCGGACGGCTGAAAGACCGTCCGATGATTGAATATCCGGCACTCGAGCCGGGAGTGCATACGCTTGCGGGCAATGTTTCTTCTCAATATGTGACCGGACTCCTTTTTGCCCTGCCTTTGCTCGATGGCGAAAGCCGCATAGAATTCTCTTCGCCGCTGGAGTCGCGCGGATATGTCGATATGACCCTGCGCGTCCTGCGTCAGGCGGGAATCGCCGTCGGCGAAAATGGCGATGGCTCCTACACCGTACCGGGCGGGCAGAAATATGGATTCGTGGATGTCGACCATCCAGAGGGCGATTGGTCGGGGGCGGCGTTCTGGTTCGCCATGAATACGCTTGGCAGCGAAGTGAAGGTGCTCGGCCTTGATGACGAAAGCGCCCAGCCCGACCGGGCAATCGTCGAACTGCTCGGGAAAAGCGAAATCGATGTTTCCGGCTGTCCCGACATCTTTCCTGTGCTTTCTGTCGCTCGTGCCGCCAAGAAGGGTGTTACGCTTTTCACCGGTACGCGCAGGCTCAGGCTCAAGGAGTCCGACCGCACGGCGGCAATGGCGGATGTGCTCGCGCGTTTTGGCGTCAAGACGGAAATGACGGAAAATACCTTTACCGTGCATGGAGTTGGCGCATCTTTCCGCGGCGGCGATTTCACCAGTTTTGGCGACCATCGCATCGCGATGTCCATCGCCGTGGGCGCGACGATTGCAGACGGTCCGGTCGAAATCGACAACACCGAATGCGCCGCCAAGTCTTACCCCGATTTCTTCCGGCTTTTCGATGAACTCGCTTGAAGAAATGCTCTCGGCCGATGGCGATGCGGAACTCTCCGCGCTTTTCGCCAAAGCCTATCAGATCAAACTCGACAATATCGGTCCGTTGGTCTCAATCCGCGGTCTCATTGAAGCAGGCAATGTGTGCGCCAAGGATTGCTTTTACTGTGGAATCCGCAAGTCAAACGCCAAAGTCGAACGCTATGCGCTTGATGAAGATGAAATCGTGCGTCTTGCCGAGGTCGCGAAAAGTTTTGGATATGCAAGCGTCGTGATTCAGTCCGGCGAAGTGGAGTCGGAAACACATACGCAATCCATCGAGCGCGTCGTCCGTCGCATTGCCGCCATGGATATGGGGATTACGCTTTCCTTGGGAGAGCAGGAGGAAGACGTTTATCGCCGCTGGCGCGATGCCGGGGCGACGCGCTATCTCCTTAGAATCGAGACGAGCAATGAAGAACTTTACCGACGCCTCCATCCTGCTTCGCACAGCTGGCGGCGGCGGGTCGGATGCATTCGATCGCTTAGGAAATTCGACTATCAGGTCGGCACCGGCGTAATGTGCGGACTTCCCGGTCAGACAACTGGAGATCTCGCGCGGGATATAAGGTTTTTCGCCGATGAAGACGTGGATATGATCGGGATGGGGCCGTTTATTCCCCATCCTGATACTCCGATGGCCGCGCCGTTCGATCCCGAGGAGCGGCTCCGGCTTGGACTCAAGATGATCGCCGCCGCCAGGATTACGCTGCCGAAGGTAAATATTGCCGCCGCGACGGCGTTGCAGGCTCTGGCGCACGATGGACGCGAGCGGGGACTTAAGGCGGGGGCGAATGTCCTTATGCCGAATATTACGGAAACCGGATACCGCAGGCAATATCAACTTTACGCGGGCAAGCCCTGTCTTGACGAGAACGCGTCGCTGTGCAGAAACTGCCTCGACCGGCGC
>DFFF01000016.1:42329-42507 GCA_002369235.1 Verrucomicrobia bacterium UBA3783 | reverse complement strand
TATAGAACATGGTACGGTATGACTGTTTGCCGTCGTTACCCATGTGTTCCAAAATGGAACATGTGCCATCTCGCTCCAATTCGCCGCTCTTGTAGATATTTGCGAGGTGCTTCGTAATCGCCGGTCTCTTTGTGCCGAAGAGATTGGCAATCTGCTCCTGCGTCAGCCACACGGTCTC
>DFFF01000016.1:19794-42273 GCA_002369235.1 Verrucomicrobia bacterium UBA3783 | reverse complement strand
TTTCAAGACGCACGTCCAGCCGGACAGTCTCGTTCGGCTGGTACACGACAATCTGGTTCTCGCTCGCGTTCATGCCATCTTGACTTTCACTTCTTGGCTTCTTCATCTGGCACATAGTCCATGATGTCTCCAATGTTGCATTGCAAGGCCCGACATATTTTTTCAAGTGTAGGAGTGCCCACGGCCTCGCCCTTGGACAACTTTGCAAGTGTTGCCGGAGCCATGCCAGTCGCATCGCGCAGATCGGTGCGCGACATATCATGGTCAATCAGTTGATGCCATAATTTCTTGTAGCAAAACGCCATCGTCTCTTTCTCCTAAAGAATGTGAAGGTAGTATATCATAACTTGGCCGATTTGTCAATTTGGTATGAATAAAATATTCAATATAATTACGGAATAATGCTACGGGAAATCTTGCACGGAGCGGCATCCGTCTTGAAGAACTCAACGAGCGACGGCATCGTCAGCTTCTTCATGTCGCGCTCGACTTGCGCATAGGCATCTTCGCTTCCGTTTCGCCTTGCCTTCATGAACCCTACTGCGAGGTCTTTCAGGTAGTTGGCGAGTGCCTTCATCTTCGCCAGCATCGCTTTGTTGAGCTTGCGCGGTGATTTGTTTGAAACCGTGCGCTCCTCGAAGCGAAGAAATACGGCATCAAGGTCGAGGACAAGACCGTTCGCATCATAACGAAACACATCATCAAACGAGACCAAGGACGCATCAACATCAACCGGTTTCAGTCCGCCAGCGGCAATGACAATGCAGCCCGGATACGCTGTAAACGTGGATTCAGGAACCTTTGCAAGATGCCGGACAAAGAACACTCGGCGCTTGTGCTTCGCAGGTGCAAACTTTTATTTATCCTTCGCCGTCTTGACGTTAGCGGAGAGGAGCTTGATGAGTTCGGTGCAGTCGGTGCAGAGCGAGTCGAAGGCGGGTGACGGCTCTACAAGTTCACTGTCGCGGAGAAGCATACTGGAAATGTCGGCGGGCGAATTCATGTCCGGATCCTGTTTTTAAGTACCGCTCAAACGCCTGTGCCTTGTCTAACGATTCAAACGCGATGTAGGCCTCGACCTTCCAAGGACGGAATTTAGCCGTATGAGGCGACTTTCCGGAATTGTGCTCCAAAAGACGAGAACGTAGATTGGCAGTGTGACCAACATAGCGCTGTGCGGGACTGGAAATGCTTCTAAGAATGTAAGTGTAGTACATAGCAGCCTTTTTGATCCATCAGTCATATCGGTCGTTGGTCCTCCTTCGCGGCTTCGCCGACTACGGAGGACACCATCCTTCGCACGGCCTGCCATCCGTAGCAACGGCCGGCAGGCCGTGCGAAGGATGGTGGAGGTGGGGGGAGTCGAACCCCCGTCCGAGGCGGAATCACCCGAGAATCTACGCGTGTAGCTTGCCATTGATCTCGGATGAAGCAGGCCGGCAAGCGGGCTTAACTCCATCCATCCGTTCGGTTCGGCACCCTGCAGCACCCGAGCGGAGAGTCCTGCAGCGTGGCCTGCTAAATTATGCCTCGGCGCTCAGCAGACATCGGCGCTTCGACATGGCGGCCTTTATTTAGGCGGCCAAACGGTAATCGTTGTTCGCAATTACTCTTTTTTCTCGTTTTTTACGTGGCCAACGAGAATCCACGACGCGCAACCCGACCTCAACACGTCCCGTCGAAACCGGATCACCCCCATTCAAAACCGCGATAGCCGCGATTTTAGTATGTATTATACCATAAATCGGCTTGCAACACAAGCGCGAATCACATCGCCGCGAGGATTTCCTCCGGCTTGGTGACACCGATAAACTGCGATGCAAGTTTGCCGCCCTTGAACAAAAGCAAGGTAGGAATCGACTGGACAGAAAACCTGGCCGCGAGTTCCGGGCATTCATCTACATCCACCTTGAGAACGTCCACCTCGGGCTTGACCGGGGCGATTTTCGCGTCGATTATCGCGCCCATCATCTTGCACGGTCCGCACCATGTAGCCCAAAAATCGACGAGCTTGACGCCAGATGCGATTTCCGCGTCAAATTCCGCTGCGGTCTTGATAGTCTTGATCATATCGTCTCCTTTTTTGGTTGTTCAGCCTTGTCCGTTTGCGAGTTTTTCGATGCGCTTCGATGTGCGCACGGCGCAGAACTGCTTGCCGCACATCGAGCAATGGTCGTCGCCATGATCGACTTCGGCGCTGGCGCGCGTCTTCATCCAGCGGTTTCGCGCATGGTCGGGATCGAGCGACAGCGCGAACTGCTCGTCCCAGCAGAAATCGTGTCTGGCCTGCGCCATCTGGTCGTCGCGGTCGCGCGCACCGGGAAGATGTCGCGCGATATCTCCGGCATGGGCGGCGATTTTATAGGCAATGCACCCTTGATGGACTTCGTCGGCGTCAGGGAGTCCGAGGTGCTCGGCAGGCGTCACATAGCACAGCAAACTCGCGCCATACGTTGCCGCCGCGGTCGCACCAATTGCGGTGACGATATGGTCGTAGCCGGGCGCGATGTCCGTCACCACCGGCCCAAGCACGTAGAACGGCGCCTTTTTGCACAACTCCTGTTCGCGCTCCATGTTCATCTTTATCTGGTCGAAAGCGATATGTCCGGGGCCTTCGACCATCACCTGAACACCGCGTGCGCGGCAGCGATCGACGAGTTCGCCAAGCTTTGCCAGCTCCGCAAACTGCGCTTCGTCGGATCCGTCCATGAGGCATCCCGAACGAAGACCGTCGCCAAGCGAGACGGTGACATCGTGCTCGGCCAGGATGTCCATGATTTCATCCCAGCGTTCCCAAAGCGGATTTTCCTTTTTGTTGGCCATCATCCATTCGGCCATGATCGACCCGCCGCGCGAGACGATGCCCATGCGGCGCTTCATCGCCTTGGGAATGTCTGCGAGCATCAGCCCGGCGTGAAGCGTCATGAAATCTACGCCCTGTTCAGCCTGCGCCTTGATGACGGAGATCAGAAAGGACGGATCCATTTGCGGAATGTCGCCCTCAAGTCTGGAAATAGTCTCGTAGACGGGAACGGTGCCGAGCGGGCGGTTGGACGCGTCCAGCATGCCTTGCCTGATGGCCGGTATGTCGTCGCCCACGGAAAGATCCATGACAAAATCCGCGCCGGCCTTGAGCGCAATCTCCAGCTTCTCGAGTTCGTCGCCCTTCCCGGAGTGGGTGACGCTGCGTCCGAGATTGGCGTTGATTTTCGTGGTGAACATCCGTCCCACGCCGACCGGGCGGCAATTCTTGTGGTGGATATTCAGCGGGATGACCGCTTCGCCGCTTGCGACAGCCGCGCGAACGGTTTCAGCGTCGAGATGTTCGTCCGCCGCCACGATTTTCATCGCGTCGGTCACAATCCCCTTCTTCGCCGCCTCAAGTTGCGTCATGATAGTCCTCCTTTTCCAAAATTCGTCAGTCGCACTTGCGCGAGCGGAATGCGAGCGCATAGGCAAGCACCACGGCAAAACAGATCGCCGGAACGACGAATGCCGCGCGGACGGTCGCCGATGAAACCTGCAGGTCGCCATTCCAGACGGTTGAAGCGCACGGAACGAGTGCAGTCCAGAAAGACGACGCATTCTTCATGATCGACGCCATCCACGGAGTAATCACCGCGCCGCCGAGTATGGCCATGATAAGCCCTGCCGCGCCAAGTTTCACCGCGCGGCTGTCGAGTCCGCCAAGCGCAATGCCGTAAATAGTGGGGAACATGAGACTCATGAAGCCGGACATCGCGACGAGGCAAATCACATTGCCGGAGAACGGCAGCCCGAATGCATGGAACAGGACGGCGGTAGGCAGCCACATCACGCCTGCGCAGCTGACGAGCGCGCCGATCGCAAACACTGCCATCATGGAGGCAGGGTCGAACTTCTTCATGAGCGCAGTGGTAATCCAGCGGCAGGCGACGAAAACGACAATCGCGATGAGATAATATCCCGCAGCGGTCTCCTTGGTCATGCCATCGGCGAGAAACTCTTGCTGGCAATATGCGTTCATCCAAGTCCAGGCGGCAATCTGCACGCCGACATAGAAGAATTGCGCGATTACGCCAAGCCAATATCTGGGCGTCGCCAACAGCGTCTTGAGCATCGAGCGGTACAATGGCATGATCGCCACATATGCGAGCGGGCCGAGCATGCCGCAGACAACCCAAAGCACCTTGTCCATTTCCGGGAAGAGGAAATAAAGCAACGTGAGCGGCACGAGCGAAAACGCCGCCGCGACGATGGTGCGCTGCAGGCGCGGAGCAAGCGCGAGCGGCATTGCCGCCGCCGACTGTTCGTGGCGCTTGGCGGCAACAAGGAAGAAAATCCAGATTGCCGCCGCAATCGCGCAAAGCCCCACATATGGCGCACAAACCCAAAACAGTTCCTTGTCCACAATTCCTTTGAGCGCCTCCGGAGCCATCGCCATGCGCTCCTCCATCGTCGAAGGATCTAGATGCGAAAGAATGAGCTTCTTGGCCATGAAGATGCCGGCAATCGATCCTACGGGGTTGAACATCTGGGCGAAGTTGAGTCGGCGCACGGCGGTAGATTCGTCGCCAAGCGAAAGAACATAGGGATTGCACGCAGTCTCAAGGAGCGAGCAACCGCTCGCCACGACGAATATCGCGATAAAATAAAGCTCGAACGACTGCAAAATGCAGGCAGGGATGTACATCAAGGCGCCGATTATATAAATGCCAAGTCCGGCAAGAACGCCCTTGCGATAGGAGAATTCTTCGATAAGAATGGAAGCGAAGACCGCAAGCACCGCGTAAGCGCCGTAAAAAGCGACTTGCACCAGACCGGCCTCGCTGGGATCCTTCATGAAGATTTTCTGGAAAGCCGGCACCAGGTTGTCCGTCATGTTGTTGAGGACACCCCAAAGCGCAAAGCAGCTCACAAGCATCACGAAAATGCCCAAAAGCGGCTTTGGCACTACTCTTGCAACATTGGCGTCATGTTCCATTTCATCCTCCCTTCTGCTTATTCGTAAGAAAGCTGCGAGCCGCCGATCGTTTCGCGCAGGATCGAATCGCCAGGCACGGCGTTGGGCGAAGCGCTCTCGATCAGCCGGAAAAGTTCGCATGCGCTCTGGATAAACACATCGCCGGGATTGGAGATGCGAACCTTCTCCAGCAATCCCTGCACATACGGCTTCAGCACCGCGAGTTCGTAGTCGAGCGAAGAATCAAACGCGACATCAACCAAATCCCTGAACGGATCGATCCAACGCTTCTCGCCCGCCCTGACCATCGGCCACATTTTCAGCGTGGCTACCGGCGATGTTTTTCTAAACTGGTTGTCGCGCACCAGACGGCGGAAAAGCCGGTTTTGGCTTGACTGCAACTTGGTCAGGCCGAAGACTTCCAGATTGGGCTTCGGCTCTATAAACATCCGGAATTTCACGCTGTTGTCGATATGCTCGGTGAAAAGCGGATTCAACGCATGAAGCCCCTCCAGGACGACCACGCCATTTTCGGGCAGAGCGAGCGTTTCGTTTTCGTCGTCGAATGGTTTGTGGGTGATGAAATCGAACTTGTGCACCTTGATGCGTTCGCCGGCGATGAGCCTATTGATGTCATCCGCGAGACGGTCGCGATCCACGCAATCGACATGCTCGTAGTCCGGGGTGCCGTCCGGATTCTTCGGGTAGAACTCGTCGCCCTTGAAATAGTCGTCGGTCGAAAGGTGAAGCGCGGCGACGCCATTGACGCGCAGCTGGGTGCAAAGCCGTTTGGCGGTAGTGGTCTTGCCTGCGCTGGAGCAGCCGGCGGCGAGAACCAGCCGCAAGCCGCCGCGCTCGCACACATCATCGGCTATGCGCGAAAGCACCTTGCACTGCCGAGCCTCGCAAACCCGGACGAACTCGTCGAAATCGCCGTAAAGGACAATGTCGTTCAACTCGTCGATCGTCAACTTTCCGCTCCTCCATTTGCGCCGTCGCGCCAGCCGATCTTGCGCCGCATCACATCGCAGGGATCGTAGCCGTCAAGTTCTATGAGCAGCGCATTCTGCCCCGACTTGGCGACTTCAACGGATTCGCCGCCATCGAGCGCAAAGACCATTTCGCCGTCGGCATAGACTTCGATATGCTCCGCCCTGCCGTTTCCGCGCTCGCAACTGGTGACCGCGAGCCGCACGTTGTCGCCCAATACCACCGGGCGGACGCCGAGCGTGTGCGGATTCATGGCAGTCACCGCGACGACTCCCGACTCCGGCATCAGCACCGGCCCGCCGGCCGAAAGCGAATACGCGGTCGATCCGGTCGGCGTGGCGACGATTATGCCGTCGCACATATACCGCGTAAAAAGCTTGCCGTTCACTTGAAGGTCGAGCAGCGCGGCGTGTCCGCTCATCTTGCGCGTGATCACCACGTCATTCAGCGCCGTGATCAGCGGCCCGACCACTCCGACCTTGTTGACCGAAAGCATCGCCCGCTGGGAAACGCGGAAATTCCCCTCCGCAAGCGATTCCATCGCCTTGTCGAAGTCCTTCTCCTCCACGCTCGACAGATACCCTAGCGTCCCGAGGTTGAGCCCCAATACCGGAACTCCCGGATATTCGTGGATCGCCCTCAAGATCGTTCCGTCGCCGCCCAAAGCGACGATCGCATCGGCATCGTAGCCCATGCATTCCCTGATGCCGAATCTGGCGAGCGAAGCCCGCAGAAGTTCGCGCTTGGCCTCCGCCTGCGGTTTTCTGGGGTTTACGCTGAAATGTATCTTGCCTATTTTCATCTTTTCATCGCGATTTCAGGACAAGTGAAAGGGTTGGTGTGCTTGGTGCAATTGATGCAGCCGGTGTAAAGCTTGTGCATGACTTCGGTTTTGGGGACTTCGACAAACCCCAGCGACCTGAAGAATTCCGGCGCGAAGGTGAGCACCACGATTTCCTTGGGTTCAAACTTCTCCACCTCTGCGGCAACAGCTTCCACAAGCATGCTCCCGGCGCCATGGCGGCGGAAAGCCGTCTTGATCGCGAGCGACTGTATCTCCACCATCGCCTGCGCGGGATCGCCAAGCTCGGGATGGATGGAATACGACGCGCACCCGATCATTTCGCCCTGCGCCTCGGCCACGAAAAAGCGGTCGATGTTTTCGACGATATTGCCGATCGACCGCGGCACGAGCTGGTCGCGGTTCAAATGGATGAGCGCGAAAATCTTTTCGGCATCCTTGAGCGTCGCGCTTCTTATCAATGTCTCCATGTCGTCTTCCATTGCGGCGGCTGCGGTCTCCTGCCGTATCCGCCGCCGTTTCTCGCCGCCCCGCCGGATCCGGCGTACGGCCTTCCGTATGCATACGCCGCCGATTGCACCTGGCGCACATCGAGGAGGCTGTTCGGAATCTCCATCAAAAAAGGGCTCTGTTTTACCGGCATTATGCCGCCGTCCGGCATCTTGCGGATTTGCGGAGAAAGGAGCGCAAGCCGGTCTTTCGCCCGCGTGACCGCCACATAGAACAGGCGGCGCTCTTCGTCGGTCCGGCCTTCATCGCAGGCTTTCTGACTGGGGAACATCCCCTCCGACGCCCAAGGCACGAACACCACCGGCCACTCCATGCCCTTGGCCTGATGCACGGTGGAAAGAGTGACGAGATCCGTGCCGTCGCTTTCGCTGCGCACATCGAGATTGGTCAAAAGCGCCACATCCGCGAGAAAACCGGCAAGCCCGCCCTCGGAACCGGCAATGTGCGCCGCTAGTTCCTTGATGTCGTCAAGGCGGTCGTCGGCCTCGTCCATCTCGAATTCGCGGTTGAGATGGTCGTTGTAGAATCTGAAGACGAAGCTGTCGACGATTTTGCCGCCGTCCTCCTCCACCGAGAGGTTGCGCGCATCGGCGAAGGCAGCCAAAAGCTGCGGCAAATACGCCTTGGCCTTCGCGGGCAGATTGTCTTCGAGAATCGCAAAGTCGCCATCCGAACGATAATCGAAACGCCGCGACAGCTTCTGCCAGCATTTTGCCGCCGACTTCTCGCCCACTCCGGGCAGCAGCCGCATCAATCGTACAAATCCAAGTTCGTCCGTGCGGCTGACGAGGAGTCGCAAGTAGGATAGCACGTCTTTGACATGCAACTGCTCGAAGACGCCGATGCCGCTCGTTATCCGGTGCGGCAGCTTTTCCTGCGCAAAAAGCATCTGGATATCAATCGACTGATAATGGCTGCGGTACAAGATGGCCATATCGCCATACCGGTAGCCAGCCTCGCGGAAGCGGTTCACCTGACGGATTATCTCCATCGCCTGGCTGCGTCCGTCGAAGCAGATTATCTTCTGCGGCAAGGCGCCTTGCGCGGTGCGGGCCGGACGGAGCGTCTTCTCGAACTGCCCGGTCGCGTCTTTCATCACCACATTCGCGACGTCAAGCACCCCCTTGACGCTCCGGTAGTTGCGCTCCAATTTGACGATCTTGCACCCCGGCCAGCGCTTGGGAAAATCGATAATGTTTTCGATCTGCGCCCCGCGCCACGTGTAGATGCACTGGAAATCGTCGCCCACCGCCATGATATTGCGGTGCTTCGCCGCCAGGATGTCGGTAAACTTCGCCTGAATGGAATTGGTGTCCTGATACTCGTCCACCATCACATACCTGAAACGTTCCTGAAGATGATTGCGCACATCCTCGTGCTTCGATACGAGTTCAAGCCCTTTGACGATCAAGTCGTCAAAGTCCATAACGCCGAGTTCCGTCTTGCGCATGGCGTAAAGTTGCGCGATTTTCCCGATTTCGTCGGCATGCACGCCCGCCGTCTTCGTCTGCCACCTCGCCGCAATCGCGGCGATCGGCTTTTCTTCGTTCGCCGCCTCGCTGATCATTTTGGCGACGATGTCTTTCTTGGGGAAGTCTTTCGGGTCGGCGACCGTCGCCTTGATGATGTCTGCGATGAGTTTGGAGGAGTCGTCTTCGTCGAGAATCTGAAAACCGGGTTTATACCCGAGTCTGGCGCCATACATCCTCAACAGCCTCGCGCAAACCGAGTGGAAAGTTCCCGCCCAAATCGAATATGCGGCCGCTCCGCACAATGCTTCGGCGCGTTCGCGCATCTCTCGCGCCGCCCGGTTCGTGAAGGTAAGGAGCATTATCCGCTCCGGCTCGACGCCGCGTTCGATGAGATACGCCACGCGATGGGTCAGCGTGCGCGTCTTGCCGGTTCCCGCCGCCGCCAGCACGAGAATCGGACCGTCGCCGGCTGTCGCCGCTTCGAATTGTTCCTTGTTGAGAAGTTTGGCGAAATCCGTCATCTCATACCGGAGGGAATTCGCCGTTTTTCACATCCAGGACATAACGCGAAAACGCATCGCGCACCAACGAAGCGAGATCGAGATACTTCACCGCGAATCCCGGCACTTTCTCGTTAAGCCCCAGGAGATCGTGCATCACCATCCATTGCGCGTCGCAAACTCCGCCCGCACCGATTCCAATCGTCGGAATCTTCAGCGCCGCCGTTATCTGCGCGGCGAGGTCGGCGGGAATGCACTCCAGCGTCACCATGAACGCGCCGGCGGCTTCGACCGCCTTGGCATCCGCAAAAATCCGCTCCGCTTCCTCGCGCGTCTTGCCCTGACGCTTGAAGCCGCCGTAGATGTTGACGCTCTGCGGCTGCATGCCGACATGCGCGAGAACCGGCACGCCGGCGCCTGTGAGCCGACGGATCAGTGCGCAAACCGCCGCCGTCGCGCCCTCGAGCTTCACCGCGTCCGCTCCGGCCTTGATGCAGGCGATGGCGTTTTCCACCGCCGCATCCTCATTGCCTTGATAGCTCCCGAACGGCAAATCGGCCACCACCAGCGCGTCCTTCGCCCCGCGGCAGACCGCCGCCGTCGCGCGCAAAGTGTCCGCAAGCTCCACATTCAACGTATTGGAAAAGCCAAGTACATTGTTGCCCATCGAATCTCCAACGAGCAGAATGGGCACGCCCGCTTCGTCGGCAAGACGCGCAAACGCCGCATCGTACGCCGTGACGCATCCGAGTTTTTCCTTGCCCTTCGCGGCGACGACCGCGCTTACCGTCCACTTTTTCATCAGTGTATGTTCCCCCGCGACGGATGGCTCTTCGCCTTGGGTTTCTCAAGTTTCAGGAATGTCGCGAACCGCAATGCGTCCGAGGGTATTTCCGCGCCCGTCGTGTCCGGCAGTTCCTTGAGATCCGGCGCATCGGCATGAGTATGGTGGAACTTTGGCTTCGGCTGCACGATATCGCGCAACGCCCGCTTGAAATCCTCCAACCCCTCGCGGCTGACGCAGCTTATCTTCACGGGATCCACCCCCGTTTCACGGATGAACTCGTCAAGATTCGCTTTTGCCTCTTCCGTATCGAGCTTGTTCGCAACCACGATCGACGGACGTTCGGCAAGCTCCACCGAGTATTCCTCGATCTCTTTCTTCAAAATCCGGCAATCGTCCCACGGCTTGCGGTTGTCGGTTCCCGCCATGTCGATTACATACACAAGGACGCGACTGCGCTCAAGGTGCTTGAGGAACGCAAGCCCCAGCCCCACGCCCTTCGCCGCGCCTTCGATGATGCCGGGAACGTCGGCGATCCGCACTCTCGCGTAATCGTCGTAGACCACCGTTCCCACCATGGGATTCAGCGTCGTGAACGGATACGATGCGATTTTTGGCGTTGCGCTCGAAAGCGCCGACAATAGCGAACTCTTTCCCGCGTTGGGAAATCCCAGGAGCCCGGCGTCGGCAATCGTCTTCAATTCAAGCCTGAGGCGCTTTTCCTCGCCTTCGCCGCCGGGGGTATGCTCGGTAGGCGCCTGATTGACGCTGCTCTTGAAATGGACGTTGCCGAATCCGCCCGCGCCGCCCTTGGCGACAATCACCCGCTGGCCGGGAGAGACGATATCGGCAATCAAAAGCCCAGTGTCCGCCTCGTAGACTTCAGTCCCCAGCGGCACGTTGACGACAAGATCCTTGCCGCGCTTGCCGAACATCTTCTGGCCCTGACCGGGCGCTCCGTCCTGAGCATAGCACTTGGGATCGTAGTAAAGCGACAGGAGCGAACTCACATGCTCGCTCGCCACCAGCACGACATCGCCGCCGCGCCCGCCGTCGCCGCCATCCGGCCCGCCGAACGCCACCAGCGCTTCGCGCCTGAAAGACATTGATCCGTCCCCGCCTTTGCCGGAACGGACCAATATCTCGACCTGATCGATGAAAGTCTTCGCTTTCACCGCCCGGCCTTACCCCTCGACAATCGTGACGACCTTGCCGTCCTTGATGAACTTGACCGTCCCGTTCTTGAGCGCAAAGAGCGTGAAATCGCGCCCCTGGCCGACATTCTTGCCGGGATGGATCTTGGTTCCGCGCTGACGGACGATGATCGATCCGGCAGTGAGCTTTTCGCCGTCGTATGCCTTGACCCCGAGGAACTTGGGGTTGGAGTCGCGGCCGTTGCGTGCAGATGCAGATGATGCCATTTTATTGCCTCCTTACGCGATTGCCTTGACCGTGGCGACCGTCAGTTCCTGACGATGGCCGACCATGCGGCGCGAACCTTTGCGGCGCTTGGCCTTGAAGTTCACGACCTTCTTGCCGCGCTTGTGGGCGTCCACAACGAGCGTCACCTTCGCACCTTCGACATAAGGCGCACCAACCTTGAGCGTCGTGCCGTCAGAAACGGCGCAGACGGTATCGAGCACAGTCTCCTGGCCCGCTTCGACCGCGATCTTTTCAATCTCGATCTTGTCGCCTACCTGCACAAGCGTCTGCTTGCCGCCGGTGGCGATAATTGCGTATGCTTCCATTGTTTTCTTCCTTGTTTTTTCCGTCATCCTTGTGGATCTTCTCCACGAATGGCTGGAATTTGTTGTATTATATCATATTTCACGCCCAAAAATCAAGAGCCTTTTTGCGCCTTGCGAAGAAGGGAACGGGGAAGGGAACGGGGAACAGGAAACGGAGAGGTCTGTTTCGATGAAACCGTCCCTAGACTACGAAGTCCGGCTCTCTAGACTACGAAGTCCAGCTCTCTAGACTACGAAGTCCAGCTCTCTTTCCTTCGTAGTGCCCCGTTCCCTTCTTCTCTATTCCCTATTCCCTGTTCCCTTCTTTTCCGTTCCCTGTCCCACGTTCCCAGTTTTTTGTCTCAAGCAAATGGTAGGACGCGATGGGGGCATGCGGTGGCATGGAGGCATGCCGCCCTACCGGAAAAATTTTGGATGGCGCGATGGGGGCAAAAGCGCCTGCCATTGGCGGCTAGCGCCCAAGCAGATAAACGAAACCGACCAGCAGCCGCTCGAAGTACATCACTGCGGCCAGCACCGGATGGCGTAAAAGCTTGCGCCATTTGCCGTGCTCGATAAAAACTCCGGCAAAACGGTACCATGCGGAAAACTGCTTTTTCACCGCCGGGTGGTCAGGCCACTTGGCTTTGTAGACCTCCAGAGATTTCGCGTAATACGCCTTTTTCTTCAGCAGCGACTTGAGCGAAAGCAATTTTTCGTTGTGGATAAGATGTCCGCGCAAAATCCCGCACTTCGCACCGGCGGCGAGAATGCGGATATCAAGCTCCCAGTCTTCCCCGCCCGCAATCAAACTTTCGTCGTAGCCGCCGACACGCTCGAACAGATCTTTGCGGAAAAGCCGCAGTGCGTCAATGCATGTGCCGTCGTAGAACGAGCGCTCGAAATTCCGCGCCTTGGTGCGGAGTCCCTCGCCGGTGCGCACTTCAGGAATCCAATAAGCATCTGCCGCGCCGGTCGCGCCGGTTGCGCCCAGAATCTCGCGGATGGTCGACTCGGGCATGATCATGTCGGCATCGAGCACGACAACCCAAGGCGCTTTGGCCTCGCGCACGCCGAAGTTGCGCTGGGCGCTGCGTTCGGGCCCTTTCTCTAAAACTCTCGCCCCGCTCTCCCGCGCAAGCCTTTGCGTATCGTCGGCGGACGCATTGTCCACGACGATAAGCTCCACTTCGCCGGAATCCGCAAACGGCCAGAAAGGACGAAGCGAGGCGACGATATTCGCCGCCTCGTTCTTCGTGGTCACGATAACGCTAAGCTTCAGACCTGCCACTCTTCGAGTTTTTCCTTCTGCTCGACGCTTTTGGCGTAGATGTTGCTCTCGTCGGGCATGGGTTTCCTGGGCTCGAGCGCATGTTCGAACTTCGGGAGTTCGCGCATGGGGGCGTCGGTCTTCAGAATCGCCGCTTCGCCATTGCCGGTCACGGCGTTGGCGCCGTTCTGGATGGCTTTGGGGACATTCTCGCCGGTCACCGCGGCGGCAGCGGCGAGTTCCTCTTCCGTCACCGCTTCGCGCGCGTCCACCTCAGCCTTGGCGGCGTCGTCTACGGCGCCGAGCCTGGTGCCGCGCGGCGGAAGCTCCTTGAGCAGCGGATCGTCGCCCCCGATCATCGTGCACTTCAAGGGCTCCTTGATGTACTCCTCGATCTCCGGGATGGCGAACGATTCATTTTCGTCGGCAAAGCTGATCGCGATGCCGGTATTGCCGGCGCGGCCGGTGCGGCCGATGCGATGGACGTAATCCTCCGCCTCGTAGGGGAAGTCGAAGTTGATTACGTATTCGATATCGTCGATATGAATGCCGCGTCCGGCGACATCCGTCGCCACCACGACCTTCACCTTGCCCTCGCGGAACTCTTCAAGCGTCCGCAACCGCTTGTTCTGGTTGACGTCGCCGGAAAGCATTTCCACCTTGACGCCGCGGATCTTCAACGATTCGTAGACGTCTTCCGTGGTGCACTTGCGGTTGCAGAACACGAGCGTACGGCTCTCGGGATGGAGCGCGATATGATTGAAGAGCACCTTGAACTTGTCCTTGGCGCGGACGATATAGACGACCTGGCGCACCGTATCCGTGGCGTTGATCTCGCTTTCCACCTCCGCCTTGAACGGCTCTTCCATCCACTGGGAGGCAAGGCGCATCACGGTATCGGTAAGCGTCGCCGAATAAAGCATCGTCACCCGCTTGTTTTTGGGCGGCAGATAGCTGATGATGCGGCGCACATCGGGGATGAAGCCCATATCGAGCATGCGGTCGGCCTCGTCGATCACCAGCGTATCGACGCTCGAAAGGTCGATGACTCTGGTTTTGACGAAATCCAAGAGTCTGCCGGGCGTCGCCACCAGAAGATCCACGGGCGCGTCAAGGAGTTCCTTGCGCTGCTTGTCGTAGTCCATGCCGCCGTAGACGGCGAGCGAACGGAGGTTGCAGTAGCGGCCGATAGCATCGGCGTCATTGCAAATCTGGATGACCAGTTCGCGCGTCGGCGCGATCACGAGCGCTCTCGGGGTGCCGCCGGTTTTGGCGCGGCTTTCAGGGGTGCGCAGATAGCGCGTGAGAATCGCCACGAGGAAGGCGGCGGTCTTGCCGCTGCCGGTCTGGGCCTTGCCGGCGATATTCTTGCCGGAAAGCGCCGCTTCCAGCGACAGAGCCTGGATTTCAGTGCAATACTTGAACCCGAGATCCGCGATGCCGTGCATCACTTCGCCCGGAAGATCCAGATCGTGGAAGCGCTTGCGGCCTTCCATGGGCTCGACCGCGAACGATTCGGGATTCCACTTGGCGTGTTCCGCCGCGCGGCGCTTCAATTCCGCCGCCGCGATTTCGCCGCCCGGACGGCTCTCGCCGCGATTGCCGCGCGGACGCTGGTCTCCGCGGCGATCCTGACGCTGACGGTCCTGACGGTTGTTCTGGCCGCGATCCCTGCGGCTTTGCTGCTCTCTGCGGGCATTCTCCGCACTCTGGCCGCGAGATGCGGAACTCTGGCCGCCTCTCTCCTGCCGACCCTTCTCGCCGCCGTGCTTCTTCTGCTGCTGTTGCTGCGCCTTGGAACGATCCTTCCCCTGACGCTGGGAGCCGCCGCCGTTGCGGCGGTCTTTGTTGTTGCCGCCGCGGCGCGGCTGACCCTTCCCCTTTTTCGGGGAAGAGCCAACAAGCGCCGAGACGATCTTGCGCAATATTCCGAATGCCATGACTTAGCGCTTCGAGAACTGGAAGCGCTTGCGGGCGCCGGGCTGGCCGGGTTTCTTGCGCTCCTTCATTCTGCTGTCGCGGGTAAGGCAGCCTGCCGCCTTGAGCGCGGCCTTCGTCGCTTCATCGGCCTTGACGAGCGCACGCGCCAGACCGTGGCGGATCGCGCCGGACTGACCGGACATGCCGCCGCCCTTCGCATACGCCACGACATCCACCTTCGCCATGTCATAGCCGGAGATCGCCACCGGCTGCTTCAAATAGTCGCGCAACGCTTCGCTGGGGATGTATTCCTCGAGCTTCACGCCGTTGACCGTCCACTCGCCGGCGCCCTCGACGAGATTCACGCGCGCCGTCGCCGTCTTCCTGCGACCGGTTCCTGCCGAAATCAATTTCTTGGTAGCCATTTCAAATTACCTCCTTAGAGCTTGATCTCGACCGGCTTCTGCGCGGCATGGGTGTGTTCCGCACCGGCAAAGACCTTGACGCGGGTCATCATCTTGCGGGCGATGTTGTTCTTCGGGAGCATGCCCCAAACCGCTTCCTTGATCATGCGGTCGGGATGCGCCGCGCGCATTTCCGCCGCCGTGAACGTCTTGCGTCCGCCGCGGAATCCGCTGTAGCGCTGATATTCCTTCTGCTCTTCCTTGTTGCCGGAGAGCTTGACCTGGGCGGCATTCACCACCACCACGAACGCACCGGCATCGACCGACGGATCGAACGTAGGCAGATCCTTGGCGCGGAGTTTGTTGGCCACGACAACCGCCAGGCGGCCGAGCGGCTGATCCTTGGCGTCGACAATGAACCACTGGCGCTTGTCGCCAGGATTCTGAGCACGATAGCTCTTTTGCATTGCTTTTCTTTCTTTTTTGCGGTTTTGTGCCCCAATCATCGGGTTTTGTCCGCGCCTTCACGAGCCGGCACCTGCCGCCTCTAGGGAAACCGGTTTTGCCCCGATTTCACAATTTTGCGGTATTATATCATAATTTGCCGTCGCAAATCAAGCCCCTTTTTGCGCATCGTACTGCCTGGCGACTCCTCGAAACGTGCAATTAGTATTGACAAATACGTTTTGCCCGCCCCCTGCCGGACGGTCTCGCCCTACCGTACGGCCTTGTCGTGGGAATGGACGATTATGCGGCTCTCCAGCCCAAGATATTTGGCCGCACGGACAAAATGTCCGATAAAGCGGTCGGCTCGCTGTGACCCGGTTCCGCCAGTGTAGGAGATGCGGAGCCTGCCTTCATTGACCGCATTCTCGCGAGGACCGTCGAAAACTATCCATGCGGCATCCAATGGGTGTTCAGCAAGAAACTGCCGCCAATTCCCGATCAATTCCTCGCGCGAATGCGCCTCTTTCTGCGCACCGAGAATGAGATTCCAGCCGTCAATCAGATGAAGCCTGCCGCCCTCCGGCGACGCCTTTAGATCTGTCAGCGCGAGAAAAGCGAAATCGAGATGCGCGGCGAGCGACTCGTTCTCTTCGCGGAGTTCATGATTCTCCCTGCGCAACCGGTCTAGTTCGGCGCGAAGCCGCCTGCCTTCGCCAATCCGCGCAGCGATTTGATAGTCGGAGGTATTCACGATTTCAGCCAATCATCAAGCAGCGCCAGCCCGATGCGCCCAGATTTCTCGGGATGGAACTGGCAAGCCCAAAGTCGATCTTTTTTCACCATGGCGGTGAATTTGACGCCGGCATATTCCGTCGTCCCCGCCGTCCACGGGCAAATCTCCGCATAATAGCTGTGCACAAAATAGTATTCGGCACGCAGCGGCGCGCCTCCTAAATTCTCACCGTCCGTAAAATCCACTTGGTTCCAGCCGATCTCCGGAACTTTGAATCCTGGCAAATCGCGGAAGCGGCGGACTTGCCCGGAGATTATTCCCAAAGTATCGACACCACCGTCTTCTTCCGTGTGGTCGAAGAGAATCTGCATCCCAAGGCAAATGCCAAGAAATGGTTTTTGGGCGGCACATTGGCGAACGGTTTCTTCAAGACCCAACTCCCGCAGATTGCTCATGGCCGATGCCGCAGCGCCCACGCCGGGGAATACGACACGTTCTGCCGCCACGATCGCCGCGGGATCGGAGGTTATCCGGGACTCTGCGCCGAGAGCATCAAACGCGAGTTTCACGGAAGTTAGATTGCCGGCTTTGTAGTCGATAATCGCAATCATCTGAACATTTCCTTGAATATGATTCCATCGGCCGCACATGCGAAGATGGCGTTGGGCAGATTCACTCTGACGCGAAGGTCGGCGAGATATTTGCCGTAGGCTTCGTCCGTCTCGTCCAGGAAAGGACGGCGCAACCCCACGAACACGACCGGGCTTTGCCCGGAGACGATGGCGATGCGGCCGAGCGGATCAACTTTCGCTTCGGAGATGGCGACTTCGCCTTTGATGCGCTCGCCATTGAGAAACGCCTGCATTTCCGCTTCGGACTGAGCCGCATCCTCGCCCGGCTCCAGAATGTGGCAAAGCCTGAGCCGCGCCTTGGCGCCCGCCTGGGAGCGCAGCACAAGTTGCGCAATCGCGAGCATGAACGCGCCGTTGCCATTCCTGCCGCGCCACCAAACATCGAGATAGAAATCGGTATCCGTGAACAATTCGCCGCCCGTCTCGCCATTGAATACAAGCACGTTCTTTCCGCATCTGATCGCATGCGCAATCGATTCCGCATGCGCGGGGTCGGAATCGCCAAAGACGATCGTGTTGGGTTTCAGGGGCCCATAGCCATAGTGTTCGATCATGCCTTTGGCACGGGTGCGGTCGCCAGACCTCACAAATCCGCCGAATCCCGACACTGCGCCCACGAACGCCGAAAGGCGCGGACGCTTCTCGCTGCGACCGGCGAAGACAAGCAGATTCGGCCGCCAGGCGTGCGCCGATTCATCCAGTGCCGAAAGCCGTGCGAGCACGGCATGCGCGAGCCACATCAGCAGCCCGGTGCGCATATCTCCCCAAGCCGAAACGAGACGCCGACGCGACTGGACATACCAGATTGCAAAGCAGCACACCGCCGCCGTCAATGTCGCCAAAGGCGAGATCATGAACATCATGCCCAGACAGCCGACGAAGCCAAGCGCCGAAAACGCCCAATGGACGCGGAACGACGGACGCCAGCTGGGATTTCCCATCATCTCCTCGAACATCGAAGAGAGATTCAAAAGCGCATAGGCCGAGAGATTGAAAATCGTGAGCACCGGCGCGATGGCATTGATGTCGCCAAGCCAGATGCAGACGGCAGCCATGGCAACCGTGCACGCGGCGGCGAAAAGCGGATCGTTCTGGCGGCCAAAGCCGCGCCCGACGAAGCGCGGCACCGCGCCGTCCATTGCCAACGCCTGCAAAGTGCGCGGTGCGGCCAATAGCGAGCCGAGCGCCGAAGAAAGCGTCGCCGCCCAGACTCCCGCGACAATCATCCAGCTCCAGCGTGCACACTTCGCCATCACCATCGAATCGCCCAAAAGCAGCGCACGGTTGTCGCCGACGAAAATATACAGCGCTACCGGCACGGCCATGTAGACGAGATAACCGGTCACTACCGACCCGATGGTGCCGCGCGGCAGCGACTTGGCTGGATCTTTCAGGTCGCCGGACATCCCTACGCCGGAAAGAATTCCCGTCACGGCAGGGAAGAAAATCGCAAGCACCGCCCAGAAGCCAAGAACCGGTTCGGCAACCGCTTCAGTTGCAACTTCCGCCGCATCTGGCGCGGAGCCAAGAAAAAACGAAACGAGCGAAGCGACGATAAACGCCATGACCACAAACTGGGTCTTGAGCGCGAGCGAGGCCGATAGCGTCGCGATTGCGGAAAGCACCGCCAGCACAGTCAATCCCACGATCCGCGGATCCCATCCGGCGGCGAAAGGAAACGCCAAAGTCAGTGCTTCGGTAAAACCCACGACGTAAAACGCCACGGCAATCGCCTGGGAGAGAAACAAAGGAATCCCGATCGCCGCGCCTATCTCCAAGCCAAACGAGCGCGCCACCATGAAATACGCGCCGCCGCCTTTCATTTGGATGTTCGTGGCCAACGCCGATACCGAAAGTCCGGTAAAGAATGTGATAAGCGAACATAGCGTCACAATCGTCAGCGTCTTGGCCAACCCCACAGTTCCCAAGACCCAGCCGAAACGCAAATACATGACGACGCCGATGATCGTCAAGATCGACGGCGTGAACACGCCGGCGAAAGTCCCGAATTCATATCCGCGCCGCTTTTCAGCCATAATTCAACTCCGCGCTCGCATAGCGATCGTGCCCGGCGTAGTCTTTTTCCACCTTGATGTTTTCAAATCCGTAACTGCGCATCAGCGCGATGACTTCCCCGCCCTGGCTTTCGCCAATCTCGAAAAACACTTTGCCGCCGATTTTAAGGAGATTCACCGCGTCGCCCAGATAGCGCTCGTAGAAGTCAAGCCCGGATTCGCCGCCGTCAAGCGCAATGCGCGGCTCGAAGTCGCGCACATTGCGGTCGAGCTTAAGGCAATCCGCCGTTTTGATATATGGAGGATTGGAAACGATGACATCCACAGATTGCGGTTCGTCGAAATCGTCAAGCCCGTCCATCGCGACGAATTTCACCTTGTCTTCAAGTCCGGTCAAGCGGGCGTTTTCCTGCGCGAGCGCAAGCGCATCTTCGGAAATGTCTGTGCCTATGAACAAGCCGCCGCCATTCGCTTCCTTGGCGATTGAAAGGATTATCGCGCCAGTGCCGGTTCCGGCATCGATCACGACTTCGCCGCCCTTGAGCGATTTGAGCACTCGCGTTACCAGCTCTTCGGTCTCTGGACGCGG
Organism: Verrucomicrobia bacterium UBA3783; assembly: GCA_002369235.1. Lineage (GTDB taxonomy): Bacteria > Verrucomicrobiota > Kiritimatiellia > RFP12 > UBA1067 > UBA1067. The sequence continues at coordinate 22,536 of DFFF01000016.1, read as the reverse complement.
AATAAGCGCACGGCGGTCGCACTTGAGCGTGAGCGAACGAAAGTCCCATTCGCCAATCACATACTGCACCGGCTCGCCGGTCGCCAGACGCGCCAAACCCCGCCGCATGGCGGCAAGTTGAGGTTCGGAAACTTCCTGGGACGCCGCCGAACCCAAAAGCCCGCGCCCCAAATGAAGAAGCCGCCCGGCCAGCAGCTCTGCGGCTACCCGACCGTCGGCGACTCCCTTCTGCTCCAGATAGGAAGCGCTTTTTGCGATCACTTCCCCCCAGAGCATCGTCAGAACGGCATGTCGTCAAGTTCGTCGGACGCGACCGGATCGCTGAACGACGCTGGCTCCGGCATCGGCTCGGTGGAAGAGCCGTCGTCGCCCATCACTTCAAGCCTGAGGGCGGTGAGATCCACAAAATACTGCACGCCCTTCGCACCTTCCCATTTGCGCCCGTCGATTGCAAAATGCACCTTGACCTTCTGACCCTTGGAGACGGAATCCAGAAGTGCGCAATTGTCTTTCTTGAAAGTGAATTTGACGTAATTGGGGTAGCGGCTCTCGCGATCGGGATTGATGATCAAATCGCGCTTGGTAAACCCGCTGGGAAAAGTCTGCACGGGGAGGACCTCCTCTACCTCGCCCTCGTAGTCGAAAAACTGTGCTGCCATTTTTTGTCTCTCCTAGACTTTGGTTTGAACGAAAATGCGCGCCAGCCGCGAAGGCCGGACGCGCATTCTCTGTAGTCAGGCAACTTGAAGTTACTTGACCTCGACCTCGGCGCCGGCCTTCTTGAGCTGTTCGGCGATCTTCTCGGCCTCGTCCTTGGCGACGGCCTCCTTGACCGTCTTGGGAGCGCCGTCCACGAGATCCTTCGCGTCCTTGAGGCCGAGGCCCGTAATCGCGCGGATTTCCTTGATGACGGCGATCTTGTTCGCGCCGGCCGCCTTGAGCACGACGTCGAATTCGGTCTTCTCCTCGACGGGAGCGGCACCGGCGGCAGGGCCTGCCACTGCAACCGCGGCGGCGGCGGAAACGCCCCACGCCTCTTCGAGCGCCTTCACGAGTTCGTTGATCTCCAAGACAGTCTTGCCGGAGAGTTCGTTGATGATTTCTTCGTTCGTCATTTTCGTTTTCCTTTTTTACTTGTCAACCTTCAGCGTTTTGCATCTGAAGGAAATTTGTCGGTGTCCTCGTCTCTTCCGCCTTAAGCGGCCGGAGTCTCCGGCGCGGGAGCGGCATCGCCGCCTTCCTTCTTGGCCTTCTCGGAAAGGACGCGCGCCAGACGCGTCGCAGGCTCCTTGAGGAGCATGAGGAGCGTCGCGCGAAGCTCGTTCTTGCCGGGAACCTTGGAGAGCGCCTCGACCATCGCCGCGTCCACGATCTTGTTGTCGTAGTCCGCGCCCTTTACCTTGGCCTTGTCGGCGGAGTCCTTCACGAACTCCATGATCGCCTTTGCGACGGCAGTGGGTTCGCCGTGGCCGGTGACGACCGCGGTCTTGCCGGTGAACATCGCGTTCACTTCGTCGCTCCAGCCCTTCTCCTTGCCAGCCTTGGCGATGAAGGTGTTCTTGACGACGAGCAGACGGCTGTCGAGATCGCGCAACACCGCGCGGAATTTCGCGAGTTTGTCAACGCTCACGCCGCCGTGATCGATGATGAAGCAGTAGTCGGAGTCCTTGACGCGAGCTACGACTTCGTTGAGGATGGCAACTTTTTCGATTCTCATTTCCGCTTCCTCCTTATTCAGCAGCCGATGCAACCGCGACCGGGCAGCTGACGCCCATCGTGGAGGAGATGGCCATGGACTTGATGAACGTGCCCTTCACCGTCTGGGGCTTGGCGGCGCTCACTGCGGCGACGATCGCCTTGATGTTGCCGACGAGAGCCTCTTCCGTGAACGAGCGCTTGCCCGCCACGACGCTGAGATTGCCGGTCTTGTCCATGCGGAAATCGACCTTGCCGCCCTTGGCTTCCTTGACGGCGGTGGCGGTGTCGTCCGTGACCGTGCCGGTCTTCGGATTGGGCATGAGACCGCGCGGACCCAGAACGCGGGCGCACTTTCTCACTTCCTTCATCGCTTCAACCGTCGCGATCGCGACGTCGAAATCGCACCAGCCTTCCTTCGTCACCTTCTCGATGAGATCGGCGAGACCCACGAAATCGGCACCGGCTTCCTTGGCGGCAACCGCCGCATCGCCGCCCGCAAACACGCAGACCTTTACCGTCTTGCCCGACCCGTTGGGCAGTTTCACAATACCGCGCACCGCAGTATCGCCCTTGGTGAGCTCCTTGCCCAGATGGAAATAGACATCGACCGTTTCGTCGAACTTCGCGCCGGCGTTCGCCTTGACGAACTTGATCGCCTCCTCGAGAGCGACTTCCTTCTTGGGAGCCTTCTTCAGCGCGTTGAAATACTTTTTACCGTGCTTCATTCGACCACCTCGATTCCCATGTTGCGCGCGGTGCCGGCGATCATCTTGATCGCCTGCTCCATGTCCGCGGTGTTGAGGTCGGCCTTCTTCATCTCGGCGATCTTCAAAAGCTGAGCCTTCGTGACCTTGCCGACCTTGTTCTTGTTGGGAACGCCGCTGCCCTTGGCAAGCCCGGCTTCCTTCTTGAGAAGCACCGATGCCGGCGGCGACTTGAACTGCAGCGAGAAGCTGCGGTCCTGGTAGACGGTGATGATTACCGGAATAACCAAGCCCGCATCCTTCTGCGTCTTGGCATTGAACTCCTTGCAGAACTGCATGA
>DFFF01000016.1:17632-19743 GCA_002369235.1 Verrucomicrobia bacterium UBA3783 | reverse complement strand
TGATGTTGACACCAGCAGAACCGAGCGCGGGACCCACGGGCGGTGCGGGATTAGCCGCACCGGCGGGGATCTGGAGCTTGACCACGCCTGTTACCTTCTTGGCCATTTGCCTTTTCCTTGTTTCGTGCGGCTCCTCCCGGGGATCCTTCCCGGTGTTAGCGGACCGCAAAACCTATCGTCTACTGCAACGGATCGAGCATGTCCTCGACGGCCACCTTCTCGACCTGCCAATATTCGACGTCGACCTGGACATTGCGGCCGAAGATCGCGACTTCAACCTGCATCTTGCCCTTGTCGGGATCCACCATCGACACGGTGCCGCTCATTCCCATGAACGGTCCGTCCGTCACCTTCACCGTCTCGTTGACGTTGAAGGAAATCCTCGGACGCTCCATGCTCGCCGCCGACGGCCTGTCGAGCAATATGGCGTCTATTTCACTCTGCTTGAGCGGCGTCGGGTATTCGCCGCCCACAAATCCGATGAGTCCGGGCGTCGCGCGCAGAAAATCCCACGTCTCGGTGTAAATCGCCCGCTTCCCGTTTTCATCAAGTTCGTTCTCGCCCTTGTAGTATGCGAGTTCCGCAATCACGTAACCCGGGAAGAACTTGCGGATTACGACTTTCTTCTTGCCGTTCTTCTTCTCCACCACCTTTTCGGTGGGGATGACGCAACGACCGATGAATTCCTCCATGCGCTCGAGCTTCACCCGGGCTTCGATGGACTTCTGAACCTTGTTCTCCTGGCCAGTGAGGGTATGCAGCACAAACCACTGTTTCGTCATATTCAAGTCCCCGTGGTTTTAGGCCCCTGCATGCAGAATCTGCAGGAACCAAGTGATAACCTTGTCGCACACCAGCGTCGTCGCCGCGAGAATGAAAATGAAGGAGATTACCACGAGCGTAGATTCCCAGAGCTCGGTCTTGCCCGGCCAGCTGACGCGCTTGGCCTCGGCGGAAACGCCGCCCAGATATTCCTTGGCCTTGCTAAAAAACTTCTTCATCTTCTTTTCCTTCGGTCTGGCAGGGTAGGAGGGAATCGAACCCCCATAGGCGGTTTTGGAGACCGCTGCACTGCCATTGTGCTACTACCCTACTTTGCGGACCTTACTTGGTCTCTTTGTGGGTGGTCTGCTTGCGGCAGCGCGGGCAGAACTTCACCTTCTCCAACCGCTCCGGAGTCGTCTTCTTGTTGCGGGTGGTGGTGTAGTTGCGCTCCTTGCACTCGGTGCAGGCCAAAATTGCGATATCGCGCATCTTTTTCTTTCCTTCTTCTTGGCTATTGAGCCCGCCCGCCGTCAGACCGGCCACTTCCGGTCTTTCGCGCGGGCAGGCATCTCACAGAAGAATAGTCTTTTGCAGACTTACTTGATCACCTTCGACACCGTGCCGGCGCCGACCGTGCGGCCGCCTTCGCGGATGGCGAAGCGCATCTTCTCTTCCAGAGCGACAGGAGCGATCAACTTCACGGTGATCTCGACATTGTCGCCGGGCATGACCATCTCGACGCCCTCGGGGAGCTGGATGTCGCCCGTCACGTCCGTCGTGCGGATGTAGAACTGGGGACGATATCCCTTCATGAACGCGGTGTGACGGCCACCCTCTTCCTTGGTGAGCACGTAGACCTGGCCGGAGAACTCGGTGTGCGGGGTGATGGAACCCGGCTTCGCGAGCACCTGGCCGCGCTGCACGTCTTCCTTCTTCGTGCCGCGCAGAAGCGTACCGATGTTGTCGCCGGCCTGACCCTGATCGAGGAGCTTGCGGAACATTTCAACGCCCGTGACGGCGGTCTTGGCCGTCGGCTTGAGACCGACGATTTCGACTTCGTCGCCAACCTTGACGACACCGCGCTCGACACGGCCGGTGACGACCGTGCCGCGGCCTTCGATCGAGAAGATGTCTTCGATCGGCATGAGGAAAGGCTTGTCAAGCTCGCGCTCCGGCTCAGGGATGTAGGAGTCGAGAGCATCCATGAGCTCGTCGATGCACTTGCACGCCGGGTCGTCCTTCGAGGCCGCCTGGGTCGCGGGATAGGCCGCGCCGCGAATCACGGGAGCGTTGTCGCCATCGTAGTCGTACTTGGAGAGGAGTTCGCGAACTTCCATCTCGACGAG
>DFFF01000016.1:17393-17580 GCA_002369235.1 Verrucomicrobia bacterium UBA3783 | reverse complement strand
TCTCGACGAGGTCGAGCATCTCGGCATCGTCGACGAGGTCGCACTTGTTGAGGAACACCACAATCTTCGGCACACCGACCTGGCGGGCGAGAAGCACGTGCTCGCGGGTCTGGGGCATCGGGCCGTCAACGGCGGAAACGACGAGAATCGCGCCGTCCATCTGCGCCGCGCCGGTGATCATGTTCTT
>DFFF01000016.1:0-17344 GCA_002369235.1 Verrucomicrobia bacterium UBA3783 | reverse complement strand
TCATGTTCTTGACGTAGTCGGCGTGTCCGGGGCAGTCGACATGCGCATAGTGGCGCTTGTCGGTCGCGTACTCGACGTGCGAGGAGGCGATCGTCAAAATCTTGGTGGCATCACGACGACCGGCAGACTCGGAAGCCTTCGCAACCTGGTCGTACTTGATTTCGTCGCACAGGCCCTTGAGGGACTGCACATGCGTGATGGCGGCCGTAAGAGTGGTCTTGCCGTGGTCGACGTGGCCGATGGTGCCGACGTTCACGTGCGGCTTGCCGCCGCGCTCGAATGTTTCCTTTGCCATTTTCAGTTACTCCTGTGAGTTGTTGTTTCTTCCAGTCCGGCCCATAATCCGCAAGCGACTGGAGCCACCTAGCGGAATCGAACCGCCGACCTCTTCCTTACCAAGGAAGTGCTCTACCTACTGAGCTAAAGTGGCCCTTCGATTGGTGCTCGGGGCGGGACTCGAACCCGCAAGGATCTCTCCACATGCACCTCAAGCATGCGTGTCTGCCAATTTCACCACCCGAGCGTTATGAGCAAAACATGCGCATATTATATCATATTCGGCTCTCATTTGTAAAGGGGTATTTTTAGGAATTTTCGCGCCGCCACAGGTCTCCGAACCCGCAGGTCGCGGGGCGATAAGCCATACCGGCGCGTGAGATAAAACACCGGCGGTCGCGCGGCGACCGCCATGCGGCGCGGCGCAATGGCGGCAAACCCGCCCTGCCCTAGCCGACAAGGAGCATGTAGACCGCAGTGCCGCCGAAGATGGCGGCAAGCCCGCTATGCGTGAGAAGCTGGATTGCGACTACGGCGGCACCGGCAAGATAAGGCGATGGCGCACGCCACTCCAAGATGGAAAACGAATAGACGGTCAAAAACAGAATGACAATCGGCGAAAGCCATTTCTCGGCAGCCTTGAGCCATTTTCTTTCGCCGCCCTTGTCGCGTCCGAAGAATATGAACGGCAATGCGCGGAGGAAATAGATAACCGCCCACGCGACAACGCAAACGCCAAAATCGTGCAAACTGCCGCCGCTCATCTTGCCGCCTTTCTCGCCGTGAAATCCTTGAAGAGCAGGCACACTTGGTCGGTCAGGACCGAAATAAACAACGCCGCCATGACGAACTCCATGCCCTTGCCGGGGATTGACAGCTTCGACCCGGCCAATGCGCCGGTCAGATTGCCGGCAAACCAGTAGAAAATGTCAAGCGCCGTCAGGTATGTGCAAAACCGCGCATAGTCTTTCTTGTCCGCGATGCGGCACGACGCTTCAATTGCGTAATTCTCGTCGGCAAGGCCGGAAATCAGAAAGAGCTTGCGCCAAATCCCTGCCCCGCGCCAGCGGTCGAGTAGCGAAAAGCCGTATAGCGCGTAGCGGAAGGAGATTGCTAGCGTCAGGACTGCGACCGTCGCGAGCGGCAGGTCTTTCGCGAGCCAATCGCAAATCACAAACTGGAGAGTGCCGGAAAGCGTCGCGGCGGCGATTGCGCCGCTCCAAAGCGCAGGCGCATCGATTCCGCTCCGGGCGGCGAAAACCACGCCCGCCGCAAACCCCATGGAGCCGTAGCCAATGAGAATCGGCAGCGAAGCCTTGAAGGCCTGGACGAAAATCGCGCGGCTTTGCGTCGAAGCCGCCATCACCCGATCTCCCTGCCGCAATGCGGACAAATCTTCTTATCCGGTCTGGAACTCTCCAAGAGCCCGCTCGTGATGATGCCGGTGGGGATGGCGACGACGCCGACGCCGGAAAGCGCGATGACCGCACCCAGGATTTTGCCGGCGGCGGTCACGGGATAGATGTCGCCGTAGCCGACGGTCGTGAGCGTCGCAACCGCCCACCAAAGGCCGCTGAAGGCATTGCGGAAGACTTCGGGCTGAGCATCGTGCTCGCACGAATACATGAGCAGCGACGAAATCACCATCACCAGCAGCACGAACAAAGAGCTGCCGACAAGTTCCCGGCGCTTGTCGCGGATGACGCGTCCGACGCGCGCGACCGCCTCGAAGTAGCGATTGAGCTTCAACACCCGCAGGAGCCGCGACAGCCGGAGAATCCGCATCCCCAGCATGCTCGGCGGCAGGAGCATCGGCAGGTAAAACGGCAAAATCGCCGCGAGGTCGACGAGCGCCATCGGCGAAAAAACATAGCACCTGCGGTTCTTGGCAATGTAGAACCGCAGGGCGTATTCCACCGTGAAGACGATGCTCGCGAATGCTTCGAGATACCCGAGCGCGCGCCTCGCCTGCGATGGAAGCTCGAAGGTGGAGAGAAATACGGCGGTGACGCTTGCGCCGATCAGCGCGGTGATGAGCCAATCGACCGCCACGCTGGAACGCGTCGGCTTTTCCGGCGCGAGAATCGACTCTATGAAAGACTTGAACATGGCTACTTGACCTTGTCGTACAATCCCATGAGGATGATCAGCAAAATGCAAATCGGGATGAAGTAGCGCATCACGGACCTGAGCCACCACGGGAATCGCGCACCGTCGCCCTTCGACGCCTCGACACGGAAACGCCGCCAGCCCCATCCAATCTCGCGCGTGCAAAATACGCAGCTGGCGAACGCGCCCAGCGGAAGCCAGAGGTTCGAGAAAACGAAGTCCTCCCAATCGAGCACGCCGTCCCACAAGACGCAGGGCAGCGAAGCGGCGATCACGCCCAGTCCCACCAAAGCCGCGATCAACCGGCGGTTTTTCCCGGTCAGGTCGACAAGCCCGCCGATGAGACACTCGAAAACGGTGATGACGGTAGTGAGCGCCGCGAAGGAGAGGAAGAGGAAGAAAATGAAGCCCCAAACCGCGCCGCCGGGCATTTTGGCGAAGGCGGAAGGCAGAGCCATGAAGATCAGCCCCGGCCCGCCGGTAACATCCACATCGTAAGCCGCGCACAACGGAAAGATGACCAGCCCCGCCATGAACGCCACGAACGTATCGATGACGATGATCCAGAGCGCCTCTTTGGCGAGCGAATGCTCCTTGCCGATGTAGGAGCCGAAGATCGCCATGCACCCCACGCCCAGCGAAAGCGTGAAGAACGCCTGCCCCATGGCGTCGAAAATACTCTTGAACGGATGGGCGGCGAAATGCGAAACGTCCGGGACGAGATAGAACCTTATCCCCTCCGCCGCGCCGGGCAGCAGCACCGCCTTGGCGGCAAGGACGACCAGTATCGCCAAAAGCGCGATCATCATCCATTTGGTGATGCGCTCGACGCTTTTCACCACGCCGCCCATGCAAGTCACGGCGGCGATGGCGACCGCAAGCGCCATGTACAGCGTGCCGGACGGCTTGTCGGCGACGACCGCGCCGAACACTTCCGCGACCGACGCCCCTTGCGGCATCAACGCCGGAGCCGCATAGCCGGACGTGTAGCGCAAAAGCCATCCGGCGACGTCGGTGTAGTAGATCATCAGCAAAAAGTTGCCCGCGAAGATGACAGCGCCTGCGACGCCCCAGCGCGCGGCCAGGCGCGAAGGCGCGAGCTTGCGCATGGCGCTGGCGATGCCCGCTTGGGCGCATCGGCCCTCGGCCAATTCAGCCGTCAGGAGCGGGAAGCCGAAAAGCCCCAGAAAGACGAGATACAGCAAAACGAAAATCGCGCCGCCGTTCTGGCCCACGACGAAAGGGAAGCGCCACACGTTTCCCAGCCCCACGGCGCATCCCGCCGCAAGCATTATGAAGCCGAGCCTTGACGAAAGTCTTTCGCGATTTTCCATATTAGTACTTCTTCACTTCCTCCTGGATGCGGCGGCGCGTTTCTTCATCGGGCGCGACGATTATCCCGCGCAATTGATACGGCATCCAGTGGTTCGTCCAAGTCGTGTCGCGGAACGCCTCCTCGAACAGTTCCTGCTTGGGCAGTATGTCGTCGGTCGTGCCGGCGCGGCCGTCGGGCCCCTTGGAATACAAAACCGGCGAACCGTCGCGGCGCAAGTCGTAGACATAGTCGTGCCCCCACGGGTCTTTCACGACCTTCTTGATGTAAGGGCCGAACCATCCGGGCTTGCTGGGCGTTATCGCCGCAAGCGCTTCAAGCCCCTCTTTGGGACTGGGAAACTCGCCCACATGAAAACGGTAGCGCCCAAGCGCGATGGCGAGGTTGTCCATCGAGCGGTCGACCATGATCTGGCTGCGCTCGATTCGCGGCCTGCCGCCCTTTCCGAGCCCGGACAGCACAAGCGCGCCTACCATCAACAGCGCGAGAATGACGATAAGATAATACCCGATGCCGCGTTTGAAGGACGGCGCACCGCCGGTTAGCTCGGCTTTCTTGCGCTCGAATTCGCGGGCGATCGCCTTTACCTTGGCGCGATGTTCGCGAGCCTTGGATGCGTCCGGCCCTTTGTCTTTGGCCGGGAATTTTTTCCGGAGTGCGTTCAGTCGATCGATTTCCATAATACAAGCTCCTTTGCCGGCGGCTTTTCCGGCGAAAACACAAAAGCCCGCAAAAGCGCGTCGGCATTTTGCTCCAGAAGGTCCGGCGAGACGGACGAGACTATCGTCGCGAGCGGCGACGCGACCGAAACGCGGTCGCCCACGCCCACGCACAAATTGACGCCTGCGAGGTGGTCGATTCTGTCGTCCGGATTCTGCCGCCCCGCGCCAAGCCTGAGCGCGACTTCCGCTACTTTCTCCGCGTCGATATCCGCAATGAATCCGCTCTTCGGGGAAGATATCGTAAACTTGAAGACGCTCTCTTTCATCCGGTTCTTGAAGGCGTCGATACTGCCGCCTTGGGCTTCGACCATCTCGACGAATTTCGCGCAGGCCGAGCCGTCGGCGAGTTTCCGGCGGCACTCCTCGCGCGCGTCGTCAAGACTTTTCCCGAGCGCAAGCGAAACCATCAATGCGGCGAATTCCACGCAAAGCGCCTCGAGATTCGATCCCCGGGCCTCCAGGATCTCGAGCGCTTCGGCAACTTCGTTGGCGTTGCCGACCGCGCGGCCGAGCGGCGCGGACATATCGGTAACGAGCGCGGCGGCCTTGCGGCCGTTGGCCGTCGCGCCGGCGATCAAGGCTTGCGCCAGTTCGATCGCTTCCTCGCGCGATTTCATGAACGCGCCGCGCCCGCACTTTACGTCGAACACGAACGCATCCGCGCCTTCGGCGAGTTTCTTCGAGAGAATCGAAGCGACGATAAGCGGCAGGGAAGCCACGGTGCCGGTCACGTCCCTTAGCGCATAGAGCTTGCGGTCCGCGGGAGCGATTTCCGCAGTCTGGGTCGCGAGCGAAACGCCCACCTTCTCCACCGTTTCGCGAAACTTCTCCAATGTTAGCGCACAGTTGTAGCCGGGGACAGCCTCCATCTTGTCGGCCGTGCCGCCGGTGAGGCCAAGGCCGCGCCCGACGAGCGACGGCACCTTGACGCCGCAACACGCCGCCAGCGGCTGGATGACGAGCGAGAGCTTGTCGCCCACGCCGCCCGTGGAGTGCTTGTCCGCCGAGGGCCCCTCCCAGGAAAGCGTCGCTCCGGAGTCGCGCATCGTCGCCGTGAGCGCCGCCGTTTCGCGCGCCGACATTCCGCGGCAGCAAATCGCCATCGCGAGCGCGGCCATTTGGCAATCGGGGATTCTGCCGTGCGTGAAGCCGTCGATGAAACCGCGGATTTCCGCTTCGGACAATTCGCCGCCTTCGCGCTTTTTGTCGATGGCCATCTTCGCGATCATGGCTTTCTCCACCACGAGAGGAATTCGATATTCCCCATTTCGCGTCCCGGGACCGGCGATTTCTCAAGCCCCAAAAGCTCTAGTTTGAGCGTATCGCGCGCGAAGGCGGTTATCTTGTCGACCGCACCTTGGCGCAAGCCTTCGTCGCGCACGAGTCCGCCGGGGGCATTGCCCTTCCCTACTTCAAACTGCGGTTTGATGAGCGCGACGATTTCGCCGCCCGGCGCGAGCACGTCTTTTATCGGCGGCAAGATAAGTTCCAGACTGATGAACGAGACGTCGGTCACCGCAAGTTCCGGAGTTTCCGGCAAATCCGCCGCCGCCATATAGCGGGCGTTGAAATTCTCCCGCACCCAGACGCGAGGGTCGGTGCGCAGTTTGTACGCCAGCTGGTTCGTGCCCACATCCACGGCCATCACACGCCTCGCGCCATGTTGCAGCAGGCAGTCGGTAAAGCCGCCCGTGGAACTGCCGACATCGAGACAGACCTTCTCCTTCGCGTCAAGTCCCGGGAAGGCGGCAAACGCGCCCTCAAGCTTTTCGCCGCCGCGGCTTACAAAACGCGGCGGCGTTTTCACGGCAAGGATATTCTCCGCCGTGACCTTGCGGCTCGCCTTGTGTTCGACCTGCCCGTCGACCAGTGCCTCTCCGGCGAGAATAATCGCCTGCGCCGCCGTGCGCGAGGATGCGAGTCCGCGCGCCGCAAGTGCCACATCCAAACGTTCGGACGTCATTTGCCGTCCAGATATTCTACCTTGCGGATGTCGCTCTTGGGAAACGGACGCACAACACCCATGGACACCTCGATCTCCATGTACTCCGGGGAATTTCGCACGAGCACGCCGCGCACTTTCCCGTTGAGTGTCGTAATCTCCACATTCGGCACGAACGCGCGCTTGAGCCGCACGTTCGCCTTGGAGGTCTTGCCGGTCTTGATTCTGGGATGGCGCACGCTTTCGCCATAGCCGTCCTTGCGCACGACCAAGGTATGCTCGCCGCTCGCGACATTATTGATATGGAATACATCGGAGAACTCCGACATCTCATCGTGCGTCACGGTAGTCCCGAGGTTCACGCCGTCGAAAATTACGCTCGCGCCCGCCGGCGACGTTCGCACCTCGAGCCGACCTTGGTTGTTGACTAGAATGAACTCCTCGCTCTTCGCGCCGCCGCCGTCGAGCGAAATCCTGCGCGTCTCGGGGTCGTAGCCGTCAAGCTCGGCGCGCACTTCGTATTCGCCGGGATCGAGTCCGGCGAGCACGAGCGGCCCCTGACCCTTCGGCACGCCGTTCAGATAGAACCGCGCCCCGTGCGGCACCGACGAAAGCGCCAATGTCCCCGGCAGCCCGGAGAGCACGAAGTTCAACGTCTGTTCGTCGCCGGCGTTCACGGAAATTCCCTCGACTACATCCTTGAAACCGTCAAGCTTGATCTTCACCGTGGAGCGGCCCTTGGGAACATCGCGCACCAAAAGCGGCGATTTGCCGCGGACGACTCCATTGACCGTCACCTCGGCGCCTTGAGGCTCGGTATTGATCTGTATGATGCCGGAATCCAGCACGAGCTTTTCGCTGACGCAAACAGGCACGCGCCCGTTGAACTTGAAGCGAACCTCCGCATCGCGGTATCCGGCCTTGCGCAGGATGAGCTTGTGCGGAATATCCGCATCCAGCCCCGTCACCAGACGCGGCGTTTCGCCGTTGGAGACGGAATCCACGATTATGTTCGCGCCGGACGGCTCGGACTTCACCAGCAACAGCCCGGAGGTGGCGAGAATCGCCAGAATAAGATGCATCACTTGCCTCCTTTCCTGAGGCGCCGTTCGACATCGATAAGCGCCTTCGCCGCATGGTCGTAACGGTCGTCGTCGCGATTTCCTATAGTCTCCATTATAAACCCGAGGAGCTCCGCCGCCAGCTGCCAATCCTGCAGCTTCTGCGCCTTCGCCGCCTGGAAGTTAAGTTCCCGGCTGCGCAAATCGAGTTCTCGCTTCGCGACATCCAGCTCCTGCTGCCACGCCGCATACTCGCCAGGCTTGGGATTCACCGTCTCCAGCAGCACAAGCGCCTCCTCGAATGCGCGCACCGCCGCAGAAAGGTTGCCGCGGTTCACATCGCGGTCTTCATATTTCACACGCGCGTTCTGCGCATTGGCCTTCGCCATCTCCAAAAGTTTGTCGGCCGAATAGTCCAGCGCCCAGATCGCCAATTCGTTCTTGGCGAAAGTCTCCAGTTTCTCGCGGAATTCCTTGAACTCCGCGGGCTCTACCGTGTTGACGACCGATACGCGCTGCCCGCTCTTCCATCCGCCATTCTTCCAGACGAGTTCCAGCGAATTGAGCTTCGGCGGCTCGGAGTCCGGCCCGGAGTAGCTGTTGTCAAGCATGTCGAGCGAAGACTTCGCGAAAATGTCCGCAAGCGTGCGGACGCTGGACTTGGACATCGTCTTCATCTTGTCGAGGTGACGCTCTTCGCCGCCCACTTCATCGATCTTCACCCGCAAAACGCTCGCGCCCTCAAGCGTGAGGAAAAAGCGGAAGATGTGCGAAGAGTCGCCCTCGACTTTTTCGTAGGCGAACGACTCCAGCCCGGCTTCTTCCTTCACTTCCGCATCCTCCGGCGCCTCCGACGGTCTCTCCGCCTCCGACGGCATCATCAGCACCAGCAGAAACGCGATTACCATGATACCGACCGTCGCGCCCCAGATAATCGTCCTGACCGGCAAGAGATTCTTTCCCGGATTCCTGTTGTCCGCCCCGGTTTCCTTATTTCCTGTTCCCTCGTTCTTGCTCCCGCTTCCCTCTTCCCGCTTCCATTTTTTGCGCTCTCTGTTCCCTGCCTTTGCCGGCTCTTTGTTTTCTTCCTCGACGATCTTGATTATCGTATTCCCCACTTCGATCGTATCGCCGACCTTGACATCTACCGTCTTGACGCCGATATCCTCGCCGTTTACGCGCGTACCATTGGCGCTGGCGAGGTCGGTGAGCCTTATTCCGTCTTCGCCCGACGGCTCGAAAATGCAGTGGGCGCGCGACAGCTCCACGTCCGGAATGCTCACGTCGCTCGTAGATGCGCGGCCAAGTTTGATGCCGCCGTTCTTGACTTCAAACCGCTTTCCGGACAAATCGCCAGTCTGGATTTCCAACAAAGGCCGTTTCATCAGAACACCCCCTTGAAAGCATTGGTAAGGACAGGTCCCAGCAGAATGATGAACACCGCGGGGAAAATGCAGAGCATCAGCGGTCCGAGCATCTTCACCGGCGCCTGCGCCGCCAGCCGCTCGGCGCGGTCAAAGCACTTTTCGCGCAATTGGTCGGACTCGATTCTCAGCATCGTGCCGATCGATACGCCCAATTCATCGGCCTGGATGAGCGCGAAGGCGAATTGGCGCAGGTTCGGCTCGCGAACGCGATCGGACATGCGCTTCAAAGCGTCGCGGCGCGTCACGCCGAACTGGATCTCCTTCGTCATTCTCAGCAGCTCTTCATTGAGCGGCGTCATCATCTTTCCTTCGCAATTGCGCTGCAGCGCGGAGACGAAATCCATGCCGGCCTCGACGCTCAAGGTAAGCAGATCGAGCACGAACGGCAACGACCGCACGATCGAAACATGGCGGCGCCTGATCGCCACCGCCAGCCAGATTTCCGGAATTATCCAGGCGAGCATGAACTTGAGCCCCATGAACTCCTCGCCGGAGATAAGCCCGTCGTATCCCGCCTGCGCCAGCCGCGCCTCGCATTTCGCCGCCGTCTCGCGCCGGACGAACCGGCTGAAATTGGGACAAAGCGGCAGCAGAAGCTTGAACACGAACGGAATCGACCGCTCTTGGCGGCGGCCGTCCGCCAATGTGACATAAGTGACCTCGCCCGCGACAGAGACGAGATATGCCGCCAAAAACGCGGCGGCAAACGCCCACATCGCTGTCGCGAGGTACATCATGTCGCTCTGGCGCCGCCTCCCGCCGCGGCCAGCGGCGCAAGCACGCCGCCACTCTCGCCAGGCGTGCCTGCAAAGAGTATCATGCCCTCGGATACGCCAACCGACATCTTGCGCGGCGCCAGATTCGCCACGAATATGACTTCCTTGCCGACCAACACGTCCGGATCCGGATATGACTGGCGGATTCCGCTGAAGATCGTGCGCTCGCCCAAAGTTCCGGCATCAAGAACGAACTTCAGGAGTTTCGAACTCTTCGGCACCACCTCGCAGGATTTCACCACGCCGACGCGCAAATCCAGTTTGCAGAAGTCGTCGAATGTCACTTCCGGCGCAAGCGGCTCGACGCTCGCGACCGGAGACTGGACATGTTCCTTGCCTGCGTTCCCCTTGTCCTTGTTCTTGCTCGCCCTGGATTCGTGGGAAACTTCGCCGCTGTCGGCATTGCTTGCCTTCGCCGCCTCGATCATGGCCTCTACCTGCTTCATATCGATGCGCTGCGCGAGATATTCGTATTCGCCCAAGGACGTGTTTTCAAGCACTTTCCCGAGGCTCTCCCAAGTCCACTCCGCCTCGCCGAAAAGACGCATCGCGCGATCGGCGTAGACAGGAAGGATGCTCTTGAGGTAGATCGCAATGAGGCGGAAAGCATTGAGCGCCGCCGTGAGCGTGGTGCGCGTCGCTTCGAGGTCGGTCTTGACCGTCTTCCAAGGCTCGCGCCGGTCGAAAAATCCGTTCGCCAGATCCGCCAAACGGCAAATCTCGACTACCGCCTGATTGAACTTGCGCTCTTCATAGAACTTCGCGATCGTCTCCGCCGCCGCCTGGCACTGTTCCACCAGCTCGCGGCCCTCTTCATCGAGCGTCCCGAGTCTGCCGCCAAGCTTCTTCTGCAGCATCTGCGCACCGCGCGAAGCGATGTTCGTGATCTTGCCGACAAGATCGGAATTGACCCGCTGCACGAAATCCGCGAGATTCAAATCCATATCGTCCACCGTGCCGCCCAGTTTCGCGGCGTAATAGTATCTCAGCGCCTCCGGCGGCAGATGATCGAGATACGTCCGCGCACTCACGAACGTACCCTTGGACTTCGACATCTTCTCGCCGTTGACCGTCAGAAATCCGTGCACAAACACCTTGTCCGGCCCCTTGATTCCCGCCGTCTGCAGCATTCCCGGCCAGAACAGGCAATGAAACCTGATGATGTCCTTGCCGATGAAGTGGTAAAGCTCCGGCGCCGCCGCGCCATTCCCGGAATCCGCCGCCAGCCCCTGCGGCCAGTAATCCTCCAGCTTCTTGCCGTTTTTGCCGCACCAGTTCTTGAGCGAAGCGATGTAGCCGATCGGCGCATCCACCCAAACATAGAAGAACTTGCCCTTGTGACCGGGGATTTCAAACCCGAAATACGGCGCGTCGCGCGAAATGCACCAACCCCTGAGCGGCTCCTTGAACCACTCCAAAAGCTTGTTCGAGACGTCGCTCGTCGTATGGCCGGGAATCCAGTTTTCGAGATACGCATGCTGCGGCTCAAGCTCGAAGTAGAGGTGCTCGGAATCCTTGACGACGGGCGTGCCGCCGCAAGTCGTGCACTTGGGCGAAGAAAGTTCCTCCGCGCCGTATGTCGAGCCGCACTTGTCGCAGCTGTCGCCATACTGGTTCGCCGCGCCGCACTTGGGGCAGATGCCCTTCACATAGCGGTCGGGCAGGAACATCTTGCAATGCTCGCAGTAGAGCTGGGGCGAAACCTTCGCGGTTATCGCGCCCGCAGCTTCCGCCGCCTTGTAAATGCGCTCGGAGAGTTCCTTGTTCTCGGGCGAGTTGGTGGTATAGTAGTTGTCGAACGCGATCTGGAAGTCCGTAAAGTCCTTCAAGTGCGCATCGTGCGCACGCGCAATCAGTTCCTCCGGCGCGATCCCCTCCTTGCGGGCGCGGATCATCACCGGAGTCCCGTGCGTGTCGTCCGCGCAGACGTAGACGCATTCGTTGCCGCGCATCTTCTGGAACCGCACCCAGAAATCGGTCTGGACGTATTCCACCAAATGCCCGATGTGTATGTCGCCGTTGGCGTACGGCAACGCGCTCGTAACCACTATCCTGCGCATTCTCGCTCCCTCGTTACCGCGTCGATGTGCGGTCGTTGTATTCTCCGGTCTCGGTGTTGATGCGGATCACATCGCCCTCGTTGATGAAAAGCGGCACCGGGCATACATACCCGCCCTCGACCGTCGCCGGCTTCGTGACCTTGCCAGACGCCGTATTGCCCTTCACGCCAGGCTCCACCTTGATCACCTTGCGCTCCACGAGCTGCGGCAGTTCCACGCCGATCACCTTGTTGTTGAAGAAAAGCGCCTTGACTTCCATCTCGTCCATGAGGAAGTACTTCTTGTCGCCCATAACCTCGTAGCTGACGCGGATTTCCTCGAAATTGTCGTCGGTGAAAACGAACGCCGTGCCGTCGTCGTAGGAATAGGTCACGGTCTGCTGGAGGAGTTCGGGCTTCTCGAACTTGTCGCCGGAGCGATAGCTCTTGGACATGCCGCCGCCGGTCATCATATTGCGGAGCTTGCAGTTGTAGATCGCCTGGCCCTTGCCGGGTTTCGAGAAGTCGAATTCCGTGATTTCCCACGGCTCGCCGTCAATGAGAAGCTTTACGCCTTTGTGCAGTTCGCCCGCACCGATAACTTCGCCCATTTTTTGTTCTCCTTAAGAGTTTTTTGGTTATTTCTTGTAATTATATCAAAAATCGCGCCAAAAGGCAATGCCCAACAGGCGTTTACCCGTCCGCGCCGCCCCCCAGAAAACGCACTTGCGCGTTTTGTGTGTGAAATTTCAGGAAAAATGCCTGGCAGAACTTGGCTTGCTGCGTAGTCCAGAAGGCTGGACTGCCAAGTCCAGAAGACTGGACTGCGAAGTAAAGGATGCTGGACTGCGAAGTAAAGGATGCTGGACTACGAAGTAAATGGGGCTGGACTGCCAAGTCGAGGAGGCTGGACTGCGAAGTCCAGGCAGATTTACTACCCAGCCGCTACAGCAAGTCCACAATCTTGAGCTCGCCTACATTAGGCTGGCTGGGATCTGCGTAGTAGCGCATCATCGTGCGGATGTCGTCTCCGCTGATGCTCGACGCCATTTCCGCCCCGAACTTCTGATAAACATGGTCGATGCATATCTTCCGAAGTTCATAGCATCCCTTCGGACCGGTGAAAATCTTTTGTGCGCGGAGGTCGCCATTGAGCCGGACAAACACGTCATCGGCGCAAGGGACTACCAGCGGTGCGTTCTTGTCCTCGAGTCTGCGCGGAGCCTTCTTCTTGAAGTAGTGCCTGCCGTGGTCGCGATACTCGCACAGCTTCTCCCATATCTCCGGGTGGACAGGCCATGCCACGCGCCGACCGGATGACAGCGCCGTCTTGTGGGGCGTGTAGCAGAGGATGATTGCGCCGTCGCGCTCCCTGAAGTCGCTCCAGCGAAGCCGCCCCACGTCGCCATTGCGCATGGCGAACTCCAGCATGAGCGTCGCCGCCACCCACTCGCGGTCGTCCTCGCGCTCCGTGAGGCTGTTGTACCACCTCTTCACCTTGGCGAGAACCTTGCTGTCAGGCCGCACATACCTCTGCGGCATCTTGTTGTAGGACGGCAGTTCGATGACGGGAATCTGCCAATGAGCGTCCGTGTAGTAGTTCCTCGCCCAGCGGGCGAACAGAGCCTTGAGCGCGTTGAGGTAGCTCCAGATGGTCACGGGCTTCAACCCCTCGAGGCAGGCGGAATCGAGGAGTTTCGTGAGCATCTTCCGGGTGAAGATGGAAACTGGAGACTCCAGCGCGACCCCGGCCATCTTGCACAGCCTCGTCACGCACGAGATCATGTTCCGCACTGTCTTCGTGCCGGGCTTGCCCCCGGTCCGCAGCCGCTCCACGGCGGCAATCTTCGGATACTTCTCCAGAACCATCTGAATGGTCGGTATTACCTTTGCCATGTTCTCCGCTCCTTTCTTGTTTCGGGGGCGGAGAATATGGTTGCGATCCCCGCCCTGCAATTCGCATGACGGTGCGGGTATTTTACCAAATATCTGGCTTTTTCGATAGTGTAAACCGCATAAAATCGCCGCCAAACCGCGCCTTTCAGCCAACAGAGTGCGACTGTGGCGAAAGCGGACGTAACAAGCGGAATCGTCGGCTATCAGCAAATCTCCATCCCCAAGGGCTATTCGTTCTTCACTGTAACGTTCGATACGCTCGATCAGACGGATTACAACCTCAGCGACATCGGCTGCTTGCAGACAAGTGGAGCCGAATGGAAGGCCACTGGTTCGGGCGCAACCAAGAGCACCGGTTCCATAACGGTGCGTAAGATTGACACCGAAGGTGCGTATGGAACCGAATTTGCTTATTATTCCACAAAGACACCTGCTGGTTGGTACAATGGCGATACGTTGATTGAAGGCAATGCGGTTAAATTCGCTTCTGGCGAAGGCATGATTGTATATTGCGGAAAGGATGCTGGTGCACGCTTGCAGGTGTCTGGAACTGTACGCCTTATTGAATCCGGTGTTGGAGTTCCTTATGGATACTCCTTCAGCGGCAACTCTTCGCCGACAACTATTAACCTCTCTGCTATCGGTTGCAAGCAAGCAGATGGAACCGCGTGGAAGGCTACTGGCTCGGGAGCGACCAAGAGCACCGGTTCCATAACGGTGCGCAAGATTGACACCGAAGGTGCGTATGGCACTGAATATGCTTATTATTCCACCAAGACGCCGACAGGTTGGTACGATGGCGATACGTTGATTGAAGGCAATGCGGTTACATTCGCCCCTGGTGAAGGATTCATCGTGTACTGCGGCAAAACCAATGGCGCACAGATCATTCTGCCGGCACCTGAGGTAGCCCAATAATGATTTAAAGTGTCTGGCAGGGTGTCAGATGCAATAAACAAGGAACAATAAAATGAAAAAACTAATGTTAGCATTCTCAGTCGCTCTAATGGCGATTGGTTTGCAGGCGGCAACAGTAGACTGGACTGTGAACATCAGTTGGGTAACTGAGACAGATGGCGATAATGATACCACACTGTCTGGATACCTCGGCTACATGTTTGACGGTAGCTCCTACACGCAGACTGCGCTTCAGACCGCGCTTACCACGACTGGCAATACAGCTCTTGGTAATGCACTCGGTTCTGGCGCTATTAATGCTGATGGCGAGCTTGTCTTTACTGGTTCAGGTCTGTCGTATGATAACACAGCAAATCCGGCGTGGGCCAAAGCGGTGCTTGTGCTCATCGATTCCAGCGCCACAGATGGTTCTGCGTTCACGGTTGCCTCGCTTAATGATGTCAAGGTTACGGACGCGGTTATTGCTGGCGGTGCGAAATATATGGCTGACGACCTCTACACCGGCGATGTTTCGACCTGGTCGACGGTATCCACCGCAACCGTCCCGGAGCCGACCTCTGGTCTGTTGCTCCTTCTCGGTGTCGCTGGACTCGCGCTGAAGCGTAAACGCGCCTAATCGAGCATAGCCAAAAGACGAAGAAGCCGACCTCATTGCGAGGACGGCTTCTTTTTTAGGGTGTAGCGCATGAAATACTTCTCGCATACGCATAAAAGGCGCCAAGCAAGGAAAACAGAGAAACCGCTTACCTGTTATATGGAAAATCTACCCTCTTGACAGAGTATGGTGCATTTTGATATAATATGAACCAGAATGAACCAAGGAGGATGGCTATTATGCATGCTTTGACAATACACAATATGGATGCATCGCTATATGCCGGCATCACTTCGCTGGCAGAACGCGAAGATCTGAGCCTGAACCAAGCGGTCAAGCGCCTTCTCCGCCAGGCTCTGGGACTTGTTGCGCAACCGAAACCTGCAAAGAACGATTTTTCTCAGTTTCTAGGGCTATGGAGCAAAGCCGAGTCCGAAGCATTTAATTCGTGCGTTGCCAGAGCTATAGACGAGGATGAATGGAAATGACAAGATGCATTGCAATAGACACGAACGCATATTCGGCGCTTATGGCGGGCGACGAAAATGTGGCCTCGCAATTGGCCGATGCCAAATTGGTAATAGTGCCTATCGCGGTCCTTGGAGAGTTGCATGATGGATTCAAGAATGGTTCGCGCGCTGCATTCAACGAACGAAAGTTAAGGGAATTTCTTGATTTAGCCAATGTCGAGGCTCCAGAAATCACAGCAAAAACAGCCGAAATTTACGCAACCATCAAAAATTATTTGCGTGAGCAGGGACGCCCTGTTCCCACCAATGACATCTGGATTGCAGCCCAGGCATTGGAAAACCATGCTGTGATACTGACATTCGATAAGCATTTTGCATTCATGGAGGAATGTGGAGTAATTTTGGCAAGCTGAGACGAAGTGTCTAGCTGCCTTCCAAGAAACAGAGAAGCCGTCTCCAGTGAAGGAGGCGGCTTCTTTGTCGTTATGTGCCTTGGATTAGGCGCGGCGGCGACGAAGCGCCAAACCCGCCATGCCAAGGAGCATGAGGAGACCAGAGGTGGGTTCCGGGACTGCCGACCAATTCGCAGAATTGGCAGATGCACTCAAATCCCAAGTATCCATGTACACAGGCAAACCTGATGTAGGTATATTTTTGGTCTGAGTCTCTGTAACATAGGCATATTTCGCTTTCAGGATATCTGAATTATCAAAAACAATCAGGTAAGCGGTTAGCGATTCCCCAGTATAATTACCTACATCATTTCCCTCCAGATATCCATCTGCTGACGGATAGTCCGCAACAGCACCTGCCGAGGTAACGGCACTAAAACCATTGCCATTCTTGTCGTTGATGGCATCTATTACCGCGGTCGGCGCGAGTACAGACGCATCCATGAGATATGCCACATATCCCGATGCAAGTTCTGTGCTTGTTCCAGTCTCTATATGAGTATATAGATCCTCGGCGTCCCAGTTACAAACCGCAGCATTTGCGAATGCCGCCGCCAATGCCACAATAGTGGCTGTCAGTATCTTTTTCATGTTTATTCCTTTATTGCACATGAGACCATCCCATGCACCAAAATTATTCAGCTACCGGCGGCGGCGGCAGTTGCAACTTTACCGCTATTGAATCACCATTATATACGGCCATAGCTTCACCGGCCGCGAGCACGACAGTTCCTGCACTTATTGCAGTAGAGCCCTTGCACCATCCGCCTTTGGAAGTGCGATAGTTGTATGTAGTGCCATAGTCACCATTAGTTCCAAGTTGGTTAATACGAATCTTATTGTTGCTTGCTGTCAGCGCAACCCCTTCAACATCGCAAGGAACAATTTGCGTGAGGTCGACAGATACAGGAGTCATATTACCAACGATTGAATAACAGCTGGGAGCAATTTCTCCAGACATAGGGTTCAAATTTACTTTGCCACTGAACATCAGTTGAACATCTGCAGATTCACCATTGAATACCGCGATGCCTTCGCCTTCTGTCAGCGTTACTGTTCCTGCACTAATTGCTGTATTGCTCTGACACCATCCGCCTTTAGACGTGCGATAATTGTATGTAGTCAGATAGTCACCACTGCTAGCAAGTTTATTGACACGAAGTTTGTTGTTACCAGTGTAAGCGGAGCCATCAGCTGCCTGAGGTGTGATGGCCGTCAAATCAATCACAGCATCGTCTATATTCTGAAAGGTAACTGTGTAAAGTTGATATGCGCCCGCTTTAATGGTCACAGACTGATAGCCCACGATTCCGCTTGTTACGTCCGCTT
>DFFF01000013.1:69482-78703 GCA_002369235.1 Verrucomicrobia bacterium UBA3783 | reverse complement strand
CGTAGCCGTCCTTCTTCGCGCGCGAAGCAAAATAGTCGTATTTGTTGCGAGCCTGCGATTCACCGGCAAACGCCGTCCACAGGTTGCGCTCCGTCTTGCTGCCTTTGAGTTCCATCTGTTTTTCTCCTTTCATGTTTTGATTCTTGCCAGTCGCTCGGATATCGTCTTTTCATAGCCTTGCTGCGTGGGCCGATAGTATTGCTTCGGGACGCCGAGGTATTCCTGATGCACATAGTGATTGGCGAAATTGTGCGGATACTTGTATTCGACGACTTTCTCAGAACCGATGGCGCGGACATGCTTGTTCTTGAGGTGTTCGGGCACGCTCTGGACCGCCCCCTTCTCGATGTCCGCCATCGCCTCGGACACCGCCATGCAGCTCGCATTGGACTTGGGCGCGGACGCGAGATAGGTCGTCGCCTGCGCAAGGTTGATCGCGCACTCCGGCATCCCCACGAACTCACACGCCTGCATCGCCGCCACCGCCACCGAAATGCCGCGCGGATCGGCGTTGCCGATGTCCTCCGACGCGCTGATCACCAGCCGCCGCGCAATGAACCGCGGGTCTTCGCCCGCAATGAGCATCTTCCCCAGCCAATACACGGCGGCATCGGGATCGCTGCCGCGTATCGATTTGATGAATGCGCTGATGGTGTCGTAATGGCCTTCTTCCTTCTTGTCGTAGCGGACTTGCCGTCGCTGCACGCACTCCTGGACGATATCAAGCGTGATGGCGATTTCGCCGCGTCCGTCTTCGGGCGTGGAGCGGACGGCGATCTCCAGCGCGGTGAGCGCGTGGCGGGCGTCGCCATCGCAGATTTCGGCGAGGAAACGCCTGGCGTCGGGCTCGATCCGCACATTTTTGCCGCCGTAGCCGCGATCGGGGTCGGACAAGGCGCGGTCGATCAGCCGTTCAACGGCCTCGGGATTGAGCGGCTTAAGCTCGAAAACGAGGCTGCGCGAAGTAAGCGGGGTGTTGATGAAGAAGTTGGGATTGTGCGTAGTCGCGCCGATCAAGACTACGGTGCCGTCCTCGACATACGGCAGCAGCACGTCCTGCTGGCTTTTGTTGAAGCGGTGGATTTCGTCGATAAAGAGGATGGTGCCCGCGCCGCCGAGTTCTTCGCGCGAGCGTTCGCAGATCTTGCGGATTTCCGCGACATTGCTCATTACGCCCGACGCACGCACGAATTGCCGCCGCGTAGTGTGCGCAATCGCTTCGGCGATGGACGTCTTGCCGCAGCCGGGCGGGCCGTAGAGGATGATGTTGGTAAGCCGGTCGGCCTCGATTACGCGCCGCAGGAGTTTGCCGGGTCCGAGGATGTGATCCTGCCCCTGGACCTCGGAGATGTCCCGCGGGCGCATCCGCGCCGCCAGCGGCTCGCTACTTTGCGCACACATTCGCCACCGCCCGCTTGAAACCATCCGCCGCACGGGCGATTATCCGCTCGTCCACCGAGCACGACAGCCGGATATGTCCGGCACGCCCGAAGCCCGACCCCGGCACCGCGAGTATGCGCTCGGCAAGGAGCGCATCGACGAACGCAAGATCGTCGCCGCCGGGCGCCTTGGGGAAAAAGTAGAACGCGCCCTTGGGCATGATGAATTCGATTCCGGCGTCGGAAAGCACCTCGGCCATCAAGCGGCGGCGGCGGTCGTAGGTTGCCAAATCCACCGTCTCTGCGCAAATCGCCGCCGCGAGCCGCTGACCCAAAACCGGCGCATTCACAAAGCCCAGCGTGCGGTTGACGAGAATGAGCGTGGAAACGAGCGTGCCGCCATCGGCCTTGGAAAGCTTCGGGCTGACGGCGATGTAGCCGACGCGCTCGCCCGCCATCGAAAGCGTCTTGGAGAAACTCCCGAGCACGACCGCGAAAGGCGACATCGGCATTACCGCCGGAACCACAGCCCCGTCGAAGGCGAAAGCGCGGTAAGGCTCGTCGCTCAAGACGAAAACGGGCTTTTCGCGCCGCGCGTTTTCGGCCTCGACCAGCGCAAAAAGACGGAAAAGCTCCTCACGCGAATATATGACGCCAGTGGGATTGTTCGGGGAATTGACGATGATTGCGCGGGTCTTGGGCGTAATCGCCGCCGCAATCGCATCCAGATCCAGCGAAAAATCGTCCTTCGTCGGCACCGGCTTCAATACGCCGCCGAAGTGGCCGCAATAGTTGCCGTATTCGACGAAATAGGGGCTGGGAACGATCACCTCGTCGCCGGGTTCGAGCGTAGCGCGGAAAAAGCACACCAGCGCACCGGCGGCGCCCACGGTCATCACGACGTCATCGGCGTTTAGCGCCAGCTGCTGCTCCTTGGAGAGGTGCGCGGCGATTGCCTCGCGCACGCTTGGGATGCCGGCGTTGGGGCAATAGCCGAGCGCGAGCGGACGCGCCGCTTCGTCGGCAAGCCGGTGCAGCACCGCGCCTGCCGCCGCCGGCGGCGGAACATCGGGATTGCCGAGGCTGAAATCGCAGACTGCGTCCTCGCCGAACCGCGCCTTGAGTTCAAGCCCCTTCTCGAACATCTTGCGGATGAAACTCGATTTCCCCGCCGAGGCCTGGAAGAAGCCGTTCACGGTCTGCATATCTTGCCCGCCTTTCTTGAATCCTCGGCCCAGAACGCCAGCAGATGGCTGAGCAGCGTCTCGCGCGCAAGCTCCAGAGGCGCCGCGCCCGACGACAAGGCGCGGCGGATGTCCGCCATCAGCCCATCGTCGCCGCCGCCGTGGTTCTCGGTCTCGGGCTGGAAAAGAAAAACCCGTTCGCGCTTGCCGAACCGCCGCAGCGTCACCTTGCCCTCATCAACGAGCAGCGTCCCCTTGGTGCCGAAGAACCTGGTGAAGCGGCCGCGCCGGGCGGTAATCGCCTCAAGCTCGAAGTTGACGAGCGGCCCGCCTTCGTATTCAATCAAAGTCGATTGATGGTCCACCACGTCCGCCCCGCACTTGTAGACGCAATGCGCATCCTCCTCGCGGAACGGGCACTCCGCAACCTCGCAGGCGCCGCAACCGTCCGCCGACCCCGCAGGCGCGTTTTCGGGCTTGAACAGCTTCTGTCCGCCCATGCTGACGATCGACTTCGGCTTTCTGCCGCCGCACCACCAGTTTATGAGATCGAGGTCGTGCGAACTTTTGGTGAGGATCATCGGACCCGATTCCGCCGTCTTCGCCCATTGTCCGCGGCAGAACGCGGTCACGGTCTTGGGGTAGCTCACGGCGTTCAGGTGGTGGATGGAGAGCACCTCGCCGATGAGTCCTTCGGCGAGGATCTGAGCGACTTTGCGGTATTGGCGCGTGTGGCGCAGGACGAAGCCAGGGAAAATCGCACGCTTGGCGCGCTCCGCCGCCGCGACGAGCTTCCGGCATTCCGCCGCCGTGCAGCCGATCGGCTTTTCCATGAGCAGATGGCATCCGGCTTTGAGCGCGGCCATGCCGGCGGCGAAATGGAGCCGGTCGGGAAGCGCGACAATCGCGAGATCCGCCTCGGCGCCATGGGCGGCAAGCGCATCGCTCCAGTCGGAGAAATCCGCCCGCTCGCGAGGGTCTGCCGTCGCGATTATCTCGAATTCCCGCGGATGGGCCAAGGCATAGCGGGCGTAAGTCCGCCCGCGGGCGCCGCAACCCAGAATCAAGGTCTTTATCGCCTTGGCCGCCATCGCGAGTGAAGTGCGCGTCAGCCCAGCTTGCTGCGCAGATACGCGCTGTAGGCCTTGTAGGTCATGTAGCAGTCGAACTTGCTCGCGAGTTCGCACGGCGCGTGCATGTTCCAGAGCGGAGTGCCCATATCGAGCACATCCATGCCGAAGCGCGACATATACTGCGCGATCGTGCCGCCGCCGCCCTTCTCCTGTTTGCCCAGCTCGGCCATCTGCCAAGTCACGTCGCCTTCGTCCATGATGCGGCGGATCGTCGCCACGAACTCCGGCGAACAGTCGCTCGAACCGCCCTTCGTCGTGCCGCCCGTGTATTTGCTGGCCGCAGGGCCCTTGTGGAACCGGGCGCCGTTGCCGGTGGAATCCTGCTCCGAGAAATGCGGATCGGCCGTGGCCGTGACGTCCGCCGAAAGCATGCTCGACTTCTCGAGCGCCCTGCGCGTCATGATGTCGCGCGCATTATTCTCCTGACGCTCGATAAACTCTGCGACCGTATTCTCGAAAAAGCTCGACTGCATGCCCGTCGCGCCCATCGAGCCGATCTCCTCCTTGTCGCACATCAAAATCGACGCGGTCTTTTCGGGCGTCTCATCGCTCGCGTCGAGCAACGCCTGCAACCCCGCAAACGAGCACACGCGGTCGTCATGGCCATAGCCCGCGATAAGCGCACGATCGAAGCCGCATTCGGCGGGCATGCCCGCGGGAACCATCTCCAGCTCCGCGCTCATCAGGTCTTCCTCGGTGACGCCGAACGTCTCCTTGAGGAACTTCACCAGCCCCGCCTTGTCGGCCTTGGGCTCGTCCGCCTCCTTGCCCTTCTTGTCGAGCTTCGGCGTCGTCCAGGCGACGACGTCCAAATCCTCGGCAGGGAAGAACTCGTCGCGCAGCTTCTTGGCCTGGTCGTAGCCGAGATGCGGAAGGATGTCCGAGATCATGAAAATGGGATCGCCGGGATTGTCGCCGACTGCAACCTGCACCTTCGTCCCGTCCTTGCGCACGATCGTGCCGTAGAGCGCGAGCGGACGCACGAGCCACTGGTATTTCTTGATGCCGCCGTAGATGTGGCAATCGAAGTATACGTAGCCGCCCTTTTCGTACAGCGGTTTCGGCTTGAGATCGAGCCGCGGAGCATCGGTGTGGCCGCCGACAACCTTGAGGCCGACCTCGGCGATCGGCTTCTTGCCGATGACCGCCGCCATGATCGTGCGGTCGAGATAGCCGCGATACACCTTGTCGCCGGGCTTGAGCGTCTTGAATTCCGACAACTCCTTGAATCCCCGCGCACGCAGCAGGCGTTCGCTCTCCGCGTAGCTCCTGCGCTCGGTCTTGGCGATGCCGAGATAGCGCATGTATTCTTTGCAGTATTTTTCCTGGTTCATGAACTTCATTTTGCCGTTCCTTTCAAATCTTCATCATTCCCGGTTTCCTGCGCTCACGACATTTCCATGAGCTCGGCGTAGAGCCGCGAGTAGTCCGTGCGCTTGTCCTTGATGAACTTTATCGCCGTTGACGGATGGCAATTGAGAACGCCCGTGAGCATGTAGGGGATGTCATAGCCCCAGACGACACCTTCCGCTTTAAGTTTCAGCATGTGCTTGGCGACGAAATTGATGATCGGAATCGCGGTGTATTTGGGGTTTTTGAGGAAACTCAGGAGCTGTTCCGAAAAACAGTTGCCCGCGCCGCGACCCATGCCGTTCACCGTCATGTCCAGATAGTTCGCCCCCACCCTGCACGCCTCGATCGTGTTCGCGAACGCGAGCTGCTGGTTGTTGTGACCATGAAAGCCCACCTGCTTGCCCGCGCCGCCGATGATGTCCACATACTTGGCAACGAGCTTGCGCATCTGCTCGGGGTAGTAGTTGCCGAAACTGTCGACGACATACACGGCGTCGGCGGTGCTTTTGGCAAGGATCTTGAGCCCCTGATCGAGGTCTTCCGTCCCTACTTTGGAAACGGCCATCAGGTTGCACGTGACCTCGTAGCCCTTGTTTTTCGCATCCTCGATCATGTCGAGCGCGAGCGGAATCTGGTGGATGTAGCAGGCGACGCGGATCATGTCCACGACGCTGTCCTTGCGCTCGATGATGTCGGTCTTGTAGTCGCAGCGCCCGGCGTCGGCCATGATCGCAATTTTCATGGGGCTGTCGTTCTCGCCGACGACCTCGCGGATGTCCGCCTCATCGCAGAATTTCCATTTGCCGAAATCCTTGGGGTCGAACATGTTCTTGCTTGCACGGTAGCCGAACTCCATGTAATCCACGCCTGCGGCGATGTTTGCCTCGTAAAGGTCTTTGACGAACTCCGGCGTGAAACCAAAATTGTTCACCAGCCCGCCGTCGCGCAGCGTGGCGTCGACCGTCCTTATTTCAGGACAATATGTCATCAGATTCCGTTCGCTCATTTTCTTTCTTTCTTCTCCATCTCAATTATGGACATATATTATATCAAAAATCGCGCGAAAAAGCAATATGGCAGGGCGGTTTTGATAAAGTTGCCCAGATCAAGGAATCTGGGGATTTATTGGCTCGGGCGGCTGGATTCGAACCAGCGACCAATTGATTAACAGTCAACTGCGCTACCACTGCGCCACGCCCGAACGATTTAGTTGCTAAACTTGCGTGTATTATATCATATTCCGCTCGCGCAAGTCAATAGCCTTTTTCACCTTTTCAATTTTAACCACACAGAGGCAAAGAAGGCAAGAGCCTCAGCTCTTGCTGACGTCCTTGCCGGTCCAGCAGTAGGTGCAGAGTTTTTCCTTCGGCAGGCCGATAGCCTTGACCAGATCGTCCACCGTCTGGAACGCAAGCGAAGTGAGATTGAGCTTTTCGCGGATAAACTCCACCATGTCGCGATACGCCTCGCTTTCCGGGTCGAGATACTTATCGAGGTCGGCGCCCTCGCCTTCATGGCCGCGCACATAGCGCCGGGTAATGAGGTCGTAGACCGACTTCGAGCGCGAAAAGTTGATGAATTCGCACGGGAACATCAAGGGCGGGCAGGCGATGCGCATGTGCGTTTCGCGGCAGCCGGCGCTGTAAAGGCGTTCGGCCTGCTTGCCGAGCTGGGTTCCGCGCACGATCGAATCGTCGCAAAAGACGAGCGAACGGTCCTTGATGAGTCCGGGAATCGGGATAAGCTTCATGGACGCGACATGTTCGCGCGTGCGTTGATCCTGCGGCATGAACGAGCGCGCCCAGGTAGGGGTATACTTTACGAACGGCCGCGCATACTTGATGCCGGCCTCGTGCGCGAAGCCAAGCGCGTGGGAAGTGCCGGAATCCGGGATGCCGCACGCGGCGTCGGCCGGGGCGGGATAGCGCTTGGCCAGGGCGGCGCCGCAGCGATAACGCGCCATTTCCACATTGCGCCCTTCGTAGGACGAAGCCGGGAAACCATAATAAACCCAGAGAAACGAGCAAATCGCCATCTTGTCTCCGGGCGCGATTTTCTGGACTACGCCCTCTGGGATGAGCTCGACCATTTCGCCGGGGCCCAGGTCGCGGACGTATTCGTAGCCGTTGTTGTGCAAGGCGCAGCTTTCCTGCACCGCAATCATCGCTCCGTCCTTCCTGCCGAGAATTACGGGGGTGCGGCCATATTTGTCGCGTGCGGCGTAGAGCCGACCATGCTCGTCGATAATCAACATCGAACAGCTGCCGCGCACCTTCTCCTGCACGTATTTGACGCCCTCGACTATCGAATTCTGCGTGGAGATGAGCGCACTCACTACCTCGGTAGGCCCAACCATGCCGGAGGTCGTGGAGAACTGAAGCTGGACGCTGTGCTTTTCGAAAAGCTCCTGCTTGAGTTCCTCGATATTGTTGACAAGCCCCACGGTGACGATCGCGAACGTCCCCAGTCGCGAACACATCACCAGCGGCTGGGGATCGGTGTCGGAAATGACGCCGATTCCCACCTTCCCCGTAAACCGCTCGAGTTCTTTGTCGAACTTCGCCCTGAACTGGGTTGTGGAAATATTGTGGATGCCGCGGATGAACACGCCGTCCGGCCCCAGGGTCGCCAGACCGCCGCGGTGGGTGCCGAGATGCGAATGGTAGTCGGTCCCGAAGAAGAGATCGCTTACGCAATCTGAATTGGATATTACGCCGCAAAATCCGCCCATTGTGGATCCTTATCTCAAAGAACTTTTGATTAGCGAAAAAATGATTTTCTTGTCGCCGGGTTTCATGGCGGCGAAATCCTCGAACCCCGCTACCACCTTGGGAGCGGTTTCGTCGAAGCGTCTGGTGGTCTCTTCCGGCTCGTCGTCGCCGTACGGATAGATGCCGTCTGCCTTCCAGCTCGCGATCATGGCGGCGGCGCGGTTGGCGTTCGCGGCGGCAAAATGCTCCTTGAGCTTGGCGCGCGCGGCAGCCATGTAGGACGCGACCTCGGGATTGAGCTCCTCCATGAGAAACGCATTTTCGCGCCCGAGTTCCGCAAACCGCGGCGAGACGAGATATGCGGTGAACGCAATGCCGCCAGAGCGCACCGCCGCGCTTTGCTCGTGCAGCTGGAAGCCGTCAGATCCCGCCCATACGAGCCGCCCCGCACCGACAAACCGCCGCTTCCATTCGATGATCTTCAAATTCGCCGCCGCGCCATCCGCCGTTTCAATCCGGTAGTCGCTTTCCTTCTTCTGGACGATCACCGGAGTGACCGGAATGCCGTTGAAGAATATTTTCACCGAGGGATAGCTCTTGAGGTAGAGCGCGAATTTGGATGCGAGCGTCTCCACCGCGCCTGCCGTGTCGAGCAGGCTCGCGCAATTGGCGCGGGTGTTGCAGACATAGACCTCGGTTCCCGTGCCGGGACCCGGAGAGGCGGCATCGAGCGTAAACACGCCAGGCCGCTCCGCCTCGCCTTTGATCAAAAACGAAATCAAGTCGCTTCCGACCCGCATCGTCGTGCGCCATTCGACCACGGTGCCGAGCGCAAAAGCCTTGAATCTGCCGCGCCCGTGCCGACCGTGCAGCCGCCGCGCACCTTCCGCCGCCCCGGCGCGTTTCCAACTGCCGCCCAACGAGCCGAATGTGCTGTCAACCTTGAGAACATCGATTCCCGTGCCGTCGTCCGACACCCTGATCGCCTCGATGCCGCCAAGCGGATTCATCACCAAGTCGATCTGCACCTCGCGGGCGTTGGCGTCGAGCGCATTCCAGACGAGTTCCTCGATTGCCGCGAGCGGAGTCGCCTTGAACAGCGATTCAATATGGTCGGCCTGCGCTTGTACGAAAATCTCTTTCATGCGGTGAACTCCTCCACTCCGCCGCTTTTGGTCACCTTCTCGATGCGTTGGCGCACCGATTCAAGTTCTTTCTGGCAATCGTCCACAAGCTTGCGGCCAGCCTCGTAGGATTTGATCATTTCGTCAAGGGACATGCCGCCGCTCTCCATTTTCCTGACTAGCGTCTCCAGTTCCTTCAGCGCTTCTTCAAATTTCATATTTGCGTATTATATCAAAATTCAGTGCGAAATACAAGTGCCCAGGGGGCAATCTGAGCGGAAACGGGGAACGGGGAGAGATATTTTTCGATTCTTCGATTAATCGATTTTTCGATTGC
>DFFF01000013.1:753-69426 GCA_002369235.1 Verrucomicrobia bacterium UBA3783 | reverse complement strand
TTCGATTAATCGATTTTTCGATTGCCGCCCTGCCAAGTCTAGGGGGCTGGACTACGAAGGAAAGGATGCTGAACTGCGAAGGAAAGGAGGCTAGACTACGAAGTGGAGAAAGCTGGACTACGAAGTGGAGAAGGCTTGACTACCGAGAGAATTGTTCGATTTTTAGATTGTCCGTTCCAGTTCCCTGCTTTCGTAAGTTTTGTGTGTGGTTTTTCGATTATTTTTTATCTCACGCTTTCGTCCGCAAATGGCAGGGCGCTTTTGCCCCAAATCGAAAAATCCCTCTCTGTGCCCTAAAATTGCACAGTCCAGGGACCGCGTTCGTTCCAGCACGCTCTGACGGCATCAACCGTCGGCTCGACATAAATCGGCGTCGACTGATGCCGGAACCAGGTATCCTGACGCTTGGCCAGCTGGCAGGTGCGCACGAATATCTTCTCGCGCGAATCGCCCTCGCGATAGCCGATTGCGAGCGCGGCGGTGCGCGACCATTTTGGGTAAAGTTCGTGAAGGCGGCGTTTTTCCTCTTCCAGCCCCGCCGCGAACATCGCCTCGAGCCGCGAGGCGATTCGCCGCCGCAGGACTTCGCGGTCGACCTTCAAGACCGGATATTCTGGCGGCGGATTCTTCCATTCGCGATCGAGCCCGCGCAGCAGCGCGGAAAAATAAAGCCCGGTGCCGCCCACAATGACAATCGGTTTTCCGGGCGGCGTTTTGTCGATCCATGATTTCGCCGCCTCAAGCCATTTGCCGGACGAAAATTCTTCGGCCGGCGTCACGACATCGATGCCGCCCATGTGGAATTCCTCGCGCTCTTGCGGCGGCGGTTTCGCCGTGCCGATGTCCATCCCGCGGTAAACAAGCATGGAATCGGCCGAGAGCACCCACGCGCCCATCTCCCGCGCAAGCGCGGCGGCAATCGCGCTTTTGCCGCTAGCGGTGGGTCCGGCGAGAATATACGCTGCGCGCTTCATTGAAAACCATCAGCGCAACCGCAATGCAGATAAGCGAATCGGCCACGTTAAAGCAGGGAAAATGCCAGGTTCCGAAGCGGAAATCGAACATGTCCACCACATGGCCGCGAAACACGCGGTCGATCAAATTGCCTGCAATCCCTGCATACAGCAGACCGGGAACGACCACACCCGACCCGAAAACCTCCTTGTGCTTCCACACGAGAATCGCCAAAACGGCAAGCGCGAAAACCGCAAGCGGCCAAACCTTGCCTTGCATCATCCCCCACGCACACCCGCGGTTTTCAACGTATGCAAGCGCGAAGAAACCATCTACCACCTCGACCGGCGGCGAATTCTTGAGATTCGCCACCGCGAGTTCCTTGACTACCTGGTCGGCAAAGGCAAGATTGAGCGCGATTACCAGCGCCGCGAGAATGCGCTTGATCAAATCTTGTTCTTCTCCATCGCGTTCTGGCATTCCATGCACGTCGTCACGAACGGCTGGTTCAGCAGACGCGGTTTGCGGATAAGCTGTCCGCAGGCGGTGCAGATGCCGTAAGTGCCGTCGTCTATGCGGTGCATGGCCTCGTCGATCTTGTGGAGGATTGTATTGATCGACCCCATCTGACCGAGCGCCTGGAGGCGGAGCGTCTGGTTGGTGCCGTCGCCGCCGTCGCTTTCGCGGTCGCCTGATTCGTTGAAGCCGGTCGCTTTCATCGCATCCACGCCCGAAAGCGCCTTGGCGCGTTCGGCCTCGAGCAGCGCACGGAATTCGGCAAGATCGGCGGCGGGGAAGGTGTTGGTTTTCTCGCCGGCCTGGCGGGTGGAAGGACGCTTCTTGAGTTTGATCGCCCCTTCATCCTCGCCGCGGTTGTCGATCGCCTCGGCCTCGCGCTTCTTTTCGTCCGCGATTCCCATCACGAACTTGCGCATTTCCGCAGGCGACATGGGCTTGGAAGCCGGCTTTTTGGGCGGCTGCGGTCTCACGGGAGCTTCTTTTTCTTTTTTCATATCTGCACTCCTTCCGGTACTTTCATCCATTCCTTCACCGCTTCGGTGAGCGGCGAAATCAGTTTGATCACACCAAATTTCGTTTCGCCCGCAGTGCCGGGAAGTTCGAACTTGTCGCCTTCCTTCTTGCCGAGCATGTTGACCGCAAGCCGCGCCTTCTGCGAAAGAATCCCCATCTCGACGTCATTGTCCCATTCGCCGAGAATGGCATAAGTCTTGCCGCCGTCGTCGGTCTGCACGGTGACCATCACGCCGGGCATGACCTCTTCGGTCGTGGCGTCGGCAAAGTTCGAGGGCTTCACGGCTTCGAGCTCCGCCTGCATGAGCGTCTGCTTCTGCATGAGCGCGCGCTGCTCGTCCTTGGCATACTGGTATTCCGCGTTTTCGGAAAGGTCGCCGAATCCCTTGGCGAATTCGATTTTCTTCACATTCGCGGGCATATCCTCGTTGATGAGTTTGAGATATTCGGCCTTCTTGAGCGCAAAGCTCCTGAAACTCGTCACCGGCGGATACTCGCGCTTCGTCTCGGCCTTGACGACGAGCGAGGCGAGCTGCGGAGCGATCTTCGTCATGCGCGTGACGACGATATGCTGCGAGGCCGACTCCCAGCCGAGCGACGCCTGGAAGCGCTCGAAGACGAGCTTTTGCGAATCGGCGTCGAGCCGCGCGAACGTCTCCTCGAGCCAATCCTTGGTGGAAAAGAGCCTGCGGACGATATTCTGCATGCGCAGCGTTTCGCCGCCCTGACGCCCTTCGCCCAGCGCAATGGCGTGCATGACGATCGTCGCCAGCGGCGGCAGTTCTTTCCATGCGGCGAAATCGGCATAGCGCCCGACGACGAGCGCGACGAGCGTCGCCGGCGCTGCAGGCGCCTTGAGCAGCGTTCCCACCGCCTCGCGGCAGGCCGCATCGTCGCCGAACGCCTTGATAACCTCCTGCACCGCGGCATAGCAAAGATTGGGAAGCTGACGGTAAATGGTCGCGCGCACCTGCGCGGAGTCTTCGCCGCCGGACAAAAACGAAATGAGATCGCCAACTTCGCTCGCGGGCAATTCCGCCGCCGCCTTCACGAATCTCCCGCGCTCCATGAGATACTCGCGCATCTCCTTGGCCGAAGGCTCGTCGAAACCGAACTTCGACACGAGCGACGCAAGACGCGAATAAAGCGCGTCGTCGCTGCGCTTTGCCGCCGTGACCGCAAACGCAAGCCGCGTCTTGAATATGTCGAGAACATCTTCGGACATCGGACGCTTGGCGGCCTTGTATTCCTTGATGCCGGCGAGGATGAGCTTGGGGTCGGTCTCGTGCGAAAACGCCGTGAGCCAGTTGTCGGAATAATCCTCGGCCTGGGCGCGGACTTCGATCGGATCCGTGCGCTTCACCGGAATCTTCACGCACTTGTCCTTCACCAGTTCCTTGCGCGCACTGTCCCAAAAGGCCTTCCATTCCGGCTTTTTCACGAAACCGTTTGCGACGAATATGTCCTCAAGCTTGACGAGCGAAACGCCGCCGTAGCTTTCCACGACGCGCTTGACGAACTTCCCCGGTTCGTTCTTGCGCATCGCCTCGAACGCCGCCGGATCAGCCTCGCGCCACACGAGAATGTGGTTCTCCGGTGCCGAAACGATCATATCGCACGCGGCGTCGTAGGTGAATTGATGTCCGCGGCGCAGCCGGAAATCAACGGTTATGCGCTTGTAGAAATCGTCGATCCTGCGCACCTTCCCCAGCCCCCATGTGGACGAAAGCACAAGCGAACCCTCTTTGAAAGAAAGGAGTTTTTCGAGTTTCGCGAACGCATCGTCCAATGCCAGCGTCCCAAGCCCCACGCCGTCGACGAAAGATTTGTACACACGCGAGGTCGTCGCCGATTTGAGCGCGTCGCGGATTCCTTCCGCGCCCATGGCTTTGCCAAGTTCCTTGAGGTTGGCCCGGACGAGATCAAAAGCCCCGGCAAAATCCTTCGCTTCGGTCTTCGCGGCAAGTTCAGTCACTACATTGTCGATATCTGCCATTTGCATCTCCGTTTCAAAATTTTGGCGGTATTATATCAAAAATCGTGTGGAAATGCAAGGCTGCAGATGCCGCACCCGCGACCGCCGCCGGTGAGTTTTCGATTTTACCCTATTGATTTGCGCAAGGAAAATATGATATAATCCTCCTCGTTTGCCGGGGATTTAGCTCAGTTGGTTAGAGCAGCTGCTTTACACGCAGCGGGTCGGGGGTTCGAGTCCCTCAGTCCCCACCAAGGAAAGATTTTTCGATTAATCGATTTTTCGATTGTATTTGCAAAACAACGGAGTCAGGAAAATGAACACACTGCTCACAGGAGGAATGATCATGGCAACGGCGATGGCAATCGCGGCAAACGCTGCGGAACTGACGACCGGCTGGGACAAGACGTTTCCGAAGTCAGACAAAGTAGAACACTGCAAGGTGTCATTCAAAAACCGTTTCGGCATTACGCTCGCGGCGGATGTGTACAAGCCGAAAGCGGGGAACGGGGAACAGGGAACGTGGAACGGAGAAGAAGGGAACGGAAAGTTTGCGGCGATTGCGGTATCGGGTCCGTTTGGCGCGGTGAAGGAGCAATCAAGCGGCCTTTACGCGCAGACGCTCGCGGAGCGCGGATTTCTCACCATTGCGTTCGATCCGTCGTTCACTGGCGAATCTGGCGGGGAGCCGCGCTATGTAGCCTCGCCGGACATCAACACCGAAGATTTCCAGGCGGC
This sequence comes from Verrucomicrobia bacterium UBA3783, assembly GCA_002369235.1. Lineage (GTDB taxonomy): Bacteria > Verrucomicrobiota > Kiritimatiellia > RFP12 > UBA1067 > UBA1067. Next base: position 64,727 of record DFFF01000013.1, on the reverse strand, counting down.
GGTGGATTATCTCATCTCCCGCGACGATGTGGATGCGGAGAAAGTCGGCATTCTTGGGATTTGCGGCTGGGGAGGGCTTGCCATCAACGCGGCGGCGGTCGATACGCGCGTAAAGGCGACGGTGGCCTCGACGATGTACGACATGACGCGCGTGACGGCAAACGGCTACTTCGACAGCGAAGACAGCGCGGCGGCGCGCAAGGCGAAGAAGGAAGCGATGAACGCCCAGCGCATCAAGGACTTCAAGGCCGGGACCTACGAGCTTGGCGGCGGCGTGCCGGATGCCCTTCCCGACGACGCACCGCAGTTTGTGAAGGACTATTACGCCTATTACAAGACTCCTCGCGGCTACCATCCTCGCTCGCTCAACTCCAACGGCGGCTGGAACAAGACGTCCGCCCTCTCGTTCATCAACTCGAAACTTCTCGCCTACGCGGGCGAGATCGAGAGCGCGGTGATGGTGCTGCATGGTGAAAAGGCGCACAGCCGCTACTTCGGCGAGACGGCTTATGAGATGCTCAAGGGCGAAAACAAGGAACTCGTCATCGTTCCCGGCGCCACGCACTGCGACCTCTACGACGGCGGCGGCAAAAACGCCATTCCCTTCGACCGCATCGAGGCGTTCTACCGTAAAAATCTGCAATAAGAGGATATAAGCCCTTATTCGAGAAAACAGATTGCAACACCGGGCGGCAGGATTGTGTCGATGCGGGTATACATCAGATTTGCGGATTTCAGATGTGCGTCTGGACGCTGCTTGCCATTTCGTTCGCCGTTCTCGCGGTTTCTGCCGCACTGTCGCGCCTTCGCCAATTCTCCAACCTGAAACTGTAGGGCTTATCACCCAATACAATCGAAAAATCGAAAAATCTTTCCCGTGCCCTTCTTTCAGAGGTAGCGGCCGATTAGCGCGAGGAGTGCAGTGTCGGTGCGGAGAATGCGCGGGCCTAATGAAACGCGCGAAAAGCCATGCGCCTCGAAGAGCGCAACCTCGTCGTCGGTCCAGCCGCCTTCCGGGCCGACGGCGAACACAGGGAGAGATTTTTCGATTGTATCGGCCCAAGGGGCAACCGTTCTGCCGCCCGGATGCGCGATGAGACGACACGGACCTAAGCATTGGGATTCAACGAAGCGCTTGAGATTGCGGGAAATGCGGATTTCCGGCAAGGCAGTCGCTCCGCATTGCTCCAGGCCTTCGATAAGCAACGGACGGTAGTTTTCCTCTTTGAGGATAGTGGCGCCCCAGAAATCCTTCTCGACTTTTTTCGCCCCGACCAGAAAGAGCTTGCGCATGCCCAGCGCGGTTAGCTGCGCCAGTAGACGCTTGAAGACCCGCGGCCGGGGCGGAGCGAGAATAAGGTCGAACCACGGCGGCGGAGCGTCGGTCGAATGGTCGATTTCGAGCGTGACACTCTTGTCGTCGATTGCGGCGATCTTCCCGGTGCCGATTTTGCCGTTCAATTCTCCGGTCTTGAGAATATCGCCGACATCGCTTTTGAGCACGGTCTTGATATGTTCAAACCGCCGCCCGGAAAGGACAACGCACCCCTTCTCGATTTCCTCCGGCTCGATGATTATGCGATTCATCAGAAGAACGCCATCTGGCCGGGGAGTTCGGAAAGTTTCTTTCGAGGGTGGCGGACGACGCGCGATTGGCCGGAAACATCGATCTCATTCGCTTCGAGATTCCGCAGAATCTCGCTCGCGCGTTCGACCACCTCCCGGGGCAACCCCGCCATCGCACCCACGTTGATGCCAAAGCTCTTCTCGGCCACGCCTTCGACGATGCGGCGCAGAAACACCACCCTTCCGTTCTCCTCCTTCACGCGCACCGTGTAGTTCTTTATGCCGGGGAAGATGTCGGAGAGGTCGGTAAGTTCGTGATAATGGGTTGCGAAGAGCGTCTTGGCCTTTGATTCCTTGCGCCCGTAGAGATACTCGGCGACCGACCAGGCGATCGAGATGCCGTCGAAGGTGCTGGTGCCGCGGCCGATTTCATCGAGCACGATCAACGAGCGGCGCGTGGCATTGTTGAGGATGTTCGCGGTCTCCTGCATTTCCACGAGGAAGGTGGAGCGTCCGCGCGCCAGATCGTCGCCGGCGCCAATGCGCGTGAACACGCGGTCGAGCACGCCAAGACGCATCGACGACGCCGGCACGAAGCTGCCTACCTGCGCCATGATTGCGATTGTGGCGACCTGGCGGAGATACGTGGATTTTCCGGCCATGTTCGGGCCGGTGATGAGCATGATCTGGTTCTGATCGCAATCGAGATGTGCGGAATTGGGCACGAACGGCTCGGCGTCGGGAAGCTGTTCGATGATTGGATGGCGACCGTCTGCAATGTCCAGGACTTCGCTATCGTCGATTTCCGCGCGCACATAGCCCGCCGCCAGCGCACGATCCGCGAGCGATAGAATGGCGTCGAGTTCTCCGAGCATTCGCGCATCGTCCTGAAGTTCCACGGTTTTCGCGACGATTTCGTCGATCAACCCCTTGTAAAGCCTCTGTTCTATGGCTACGGCCTTTTCATTGGCGCCGAGGACCTGCTGTTCGTATTTGCGCAGCTCGTCCGTCACGAATCTCTCGCCTGTCGTGAGCGTCTGGCGGCGCTGGTAGTCGGGCGGCGCAAGATGGGCGAATGCCTTGGAGATTTCAATCACAAACCCGAAATTCTTGACATACTTGACCTTGAGATACTTGATGCCGGTGCGTTCCTGCTCCCTGGTCTGATACTCGGCGATCCAGGCGTGGCCGTCTCGCGCGATGGCGCGCAGCGAATCGAGTTCCGGGTCGAATCCGCTGCGGATGAAGCCGCCGTCCGCCATCATGACCGGCGGATCGTCGGCGATGGCGCGGTCGATGAGATCGACGAGTTTTTCCTCGGCCACGAGCGGCTTGTCGCAAAGCGGCATTATCTGCGGAATCGGGCGCAGGGATCCGGCCAGCGCCTTGAGGTCGCGAGGGTTGGCGCGGCCGGAGTCGGTCTTGGCCACGAGCCGCTCGAGGTCGCGCACTCCGGCGAGGAGTCCGCGCAGCGTGGTCAACGCGGCGCGGTCTTCCACATAGTGCGCCACTTCGTCCGTGCGGGCGTTGATCGCCTCCACCGTGGCGAGCGGCTGGCGTATCCAGTTGCGCATGGTTCTCGCGCCCATCGGGGTTTTCGTGACATCGAGCACGCCCAAAAGCGTGGCGGAGCGGTCGACGCCCGGCGCGGGCAGCAGCTGGAGATGGCGCACAGTGCCGCCGTCAAGCACAAGCGAACCGCCGCCGGAGGCGACGCGGACCTTGCGCACATGGTCTAGCGGATGGCGCAGCGTGGTGCCGACATAATACACGAGCGCACCGGCGGCGCAGACGAGCGCGGGATCGTCGAGCCCGAATCCATCGAGCGACAGAACCTTGAAGTGGCGCGTCAGCGTCTCCATGGCCACATCGAACGCGAAAGTCCAGGCGTTGTCTTCGTCCTTGCGGAGGATTTCGGCGGGATTGTAGCGCTCCAGCGCATCCTCGCCCTTCTCGCAGACGAACTCGCCGGTGGACAAATCGAGAATCGCGACGCCATCGCCATCCACGGCGGCGATGTAGTTGGAGCATGATTCATCGAGGATGCTCTCTTCAGTGACCGTGCCCGGCGTGACGATGCGCGTAATCTCGCGGCGCACCAGGCCTTTGGCGAGTTTCGGGTCTTCCACCTGATCGCAAAGGGCGGCGGTCTTGCCGGCGCGGATGAGTTTTGCGAGATAGCCGTCCAAAGCGTGGAACGGCACGCCGCACATCGGCATGCCGTTGCGCTGGGTAAGCGTGGCGCCGAGAATCGGCGATGCGACAATCGCATCCTCGCCGAACATTTCGTAGAAGTCGCCGAGCCTGAACATTACAATCGCGCCCGGCGGCACCTCGCGCTTGATCGCCATGTACTGGCGCATCATCGGGGTCGTTTCCTGTGCCATAAAGCCTCCCTCCGGAAAATCGTTCAGCGCTGACGCCGAAACGCCACAATGCCAATGGCAAGGAAAATCGCGTACGGAATCACCGCTGCGGGAATCGGCCAAAGCCACCCGAGGTTGGCGAGAATCATGCCCAAGATCACGAGCGCGTAGAACGAGAAGAACAAACCGAGCGCCCCGAGGATGCCCTTGAACACGCTTTGCCTGCCCGAGGCAACTCCCGCGGGAATGGCGATCAGAACGATAAGCACGCACGCCCAGGGCGCGAGAATCCGCGAAGCGGTGTCGTAGATGTATTTCTGCCGCTGCTCATCGGAGATGTCGCGGCGGGTTTTGAGGAAGTGGATGCGGTCGGCGATCGAATTGTATTCCCACGGCCGGTTCTGGAGAATAAAATCCATCGGACGCTCGGTGAGTTCCGGGAAACTGCGGTAAGGGAGCGCGTCGAGCTCGGGCACGGGGGTCGCAATCTCCGATCCGGCGGCGTCATAGTGCTGAACCTTGGGATTCGTGAGCCACCACACGCCGTCGAGATACTCGGCCTTGTCGGCGGTGATCGTGCGTTCGCGTGCGCCGCCGAACGGACGGTCGAGAGCAATCTTCACGCCCTCGAGAACATAGCCTTCTTCATCGCCGAATCTATCGACCATCCAAGTGCGCGAATCCTTGGCGTTGCGGAAGATGATGTCATCGGCGGTGTCCATCTTCTCGAGACTGAAGCGGGCGTTCTTGAACCGCACCGCCCAGTGGGCGGTATCGGGCACATAGCTCTCGTTGACCCAATACACGAACGCCGTCATCGCGAGTGCCGTGGCGAGCATTGGGCTGGCGATCGCTAGGAAACTTATGCCGTTGGCGCGCATGGCCACGAGTTCGGAATGGCGGCAGAACGACCACATAGTGTAAAGCGCGGCGAGCATCAGCACCGCAGGCGCCATATAGTGGAACGACGGGCCGAGGTAGGCGAGAAAATACCTGACAATGACAGGGAAGTCCGGATTCGCGTTCATGATGCGCGAGAACGACCCGAAGAGTTCGAAAAGCACATAAATTGAAAGAAATCCCGCGAGGCAGTAGCAAAGCGGAACTAGATACTCGCGCAATATGTACCGGCTCAAGATTCGCATATCGCCCCCGTAAGTTCTTTCGCGGCGGCAAAGCCGTGCCTCTCGCAATACGCGGCGATTCCGTCGCAGACTTTGGCGGCGGTATCCGGCGCGGAGAAAGTGGCGGTGCCTATCGCTACCGCCGTCGCTCCCGCAAGCATGAATTCAATCGCATCCTTGGCCTCGTAGACGCCGCCCATCGCGAGAATCGGGAGCTTCGTCGCCCGGTGCGCGTCGTAGACGAGTTTCACGGCGGCGGGATGGATCGCGCGTCCGCTGAGTCCGCCGGAGCGATTGGCGAGCACCGGAACGCGGCGCTCGATGTCGATCACCATCGCCGGGATGGTGTTGATGAGGCTCAAGGCGTCGGCGCCGCCGTTTTCGCAGGCGCGGATGTAGGGGACGATCGACGGCACATTGGGCGCAAGCTTGACGATGAGCGGAAGCTTCGTGGCGGCGCGGACTTTCGCTACGACCGACTCCAGCACCTTGGGATCCTGGCCGAAAGTATGTCCGCCGGCCTTGACGTTGGGGCAGCTGACATTCATCTCCAAGGCGCCGATCAAGGGATGCGCCGCCGCCGAAACCGCCGCTGCGACCTCGGCATATTCTTCTTCGCTCTGTCCCCAGATGTTCACGATCACCGGGACGGGATCCTTGACGACGCGCGAATATAGAAACATGTCGCGCTCGAGAAAATGCTTGACGCCTTGCCCCTGCAGACCGATCGCGTTCACGAGCCCGCCTTCCACCTCGCAGTGGCGCGGCATCGGGTTGCCGGGCCACGCCTCCATCCTCACGCCCTTCGCCGTCACCGCGCCGAGCTTTGAGTAGTCGATCAAATCCGCATATTCGTAGCCATACCCAAACGTGCCCGACGCCGTGGCGACCGGGGTGCGCATCTTGAGCGCGCCAAGCTCCACTTCCATGTTCACCATACGAGTTCCTCCGCCTTGAAAACCGGGCCTTCGATGCAGCAGCGCGAATTGCCGCGCACCGTCTTCTGGATGCACGCAAAGCACGCCCCCATGCCGCAGATCATGTGACGGTCCACGCTGATCCAGCCGGGGACCTTGAGCTCGAGCGCACGCTCGGTGACCGCCCTGAGCAGTCCGTCCGGTCCGCAAGTGAAAAGTTCAAACTCCTCGCCCTTCGCGCGGAACTCGTTGATCGCGGCATCCAGAGGACCGGTGACGAACCCCTTCTCGCCGGCGCTGCCGTCGTTCGTGGCAATCCGCGCCTCCACTCCGATCTCCGCGAATCTGTCGAGCGCCAGCAGATCATCCTTGGTGCGCCCGCCCACAAAAAGAATCGACTTCGGCAAGCGGCGGGCGAGGAAATAGAGCGGCGCAACGCCGAATCCGCCGCCGACCAAAAACGCCGTACCCTTGCAGGAAAGCGGAAATCCCTTGCCCAAAGGCCCTTCCATATTCACGAATTCGCCTGCCTTCACCTTCGAGAGCGCCTCGGTGCCGCGCCCGACCGTCTTGTAAAGCACCGTGACCTTGCCGTCCCCGGCGTTGAAGACGGAAAACGGGCGCCTCAACGCCGACCTCTCCAGCGTCGGCACGCGGACATGCACAAACTGCCCCGGCTGCATTTCCGCCGCCTGTCTGGGCGCGGAAACCACCAGATACCTGTATCCGGCGGCAAATTCCCGGTTCTCCAGAACCTCGGCCTTTTCGTCATGTTTCATGGCGCTGTTTCACTCCTTTGAGTCCCGTCCACAATTCAACCTTGAGTTTCTTGACAAAGCCGGGGTCGCGATTCTTGACGATCAACTCCGGCGATTTCGTCACGAACACATCGGTGCGCGATTTCAGATAGGTATAGGGCGCGGCGCGCTCGCCAGGGAAAAACCTCTTCACCGCCTCCGACCCTAGCGCAATGTAGAGTTTCGCCGGCGGCAATGCACCGCCGGTGACGACCTTGCAGTTCCATTCCAGCGCAGCCGACGCCTTCTCCACAATCTCCGCCGCCTCCGCCGACAATGGAGCGTGATGGAGAAATACCACCTGCTCCGGCGCTGGGGATTCGGCAACCGGATTCCGGAACGCGGGGCTGGCCGCCGGCGATGGTTTCACATCGGCGGCCTTGGCGGCCTTGACAGCATTGCCAGCTCCGGATTCCCGGTTCCATGTTCCTTCTACAACACGAACGCCGAGCTCGCGCAACAGCTTGAGCTCGGCCTCCACCGCACAAAGGATATGATCCTTCGCGGTCACTTCGCTTTTTTCGCCGCCTTCTTGGCTTTGGGAGCCTTGCCGAATCCGTAGGGGTTTTTCGACTGCCATCTCCAGGCGTCGCTGCACATTTCCTCGATGCCGCGCACCGCCTTCCAGCCCAGTTCCTTCGCCGCGAGCGCGGGATCGGCGTAGCACACCGCAATATCGCCGGGGCGGCGCGGCTGGATCTTGTAGGGCACCTTGCGCTTCGATGCCTTCTCGAACGCCTTCACGATCTCAAGGACCGAATACCCTTTGCCGGTGCCGAGGTTGTAGATCTTGAGTCCGAGCTTCGGCTCCTTCTCGAGCTTTTCAATCGCCTTGAGGTGGCCGAGCGCGAGATCCACGACATGGATGTAGTCGCGCACGCCCGTGCCGTCCTTGGTGGGATAGTCGTTGCCGAAGACGTTGAGTTCCGGCAGCCGGCCGACTGCGACTTGCGCCACATACGGCAGCAGGTTGTTGGGAATGCCGGCGGGATCTTCGCCGATAAGTCCGCTCTTGTGCGCACCGATCGGGTTGAAGTATCTGAGGAGAATGACATTCCATTCGGGATCGGCCTTCTGCACATCCTTGAAGACCTGCTCCATCATGAGCTTTGTCCAACCGTAGGCGTTGGTGCAGCCGGGCGTGGGGAAGTCCTCGCGGATCGGGACCTTTTCAGGCTGGCCGTAGACCGTGGCGGAGCTCGAAAAGACGATGTTCTTGCAGCCATGGTCGGCAAGGCATTTGAGGAGCGTAAACGTGCCGCCGAGGTTGTTGTTGTAGTACTTGAGCGGGATGCGCGTCGATTCGCCCACCGCCTTGAGGGCGGCAAAGTGAATCGTGGCGTCGATCTTGCCTTCCTTGTCGAGCACCTCGTTGAGCCCCGCTTCGTCGCGAATGTCAAGCTTGTAGAACTTGACGCTCTTTCCCGTGATTGCCTTGACGCGCCTGAGCGATTCGCGCGACGAATTGCAAAGGTTGTCCACGACCACGACCTGATGGCCGGCATTGAGGAGTTCAACCACCGTGTGGCTTCCGATGAAGCCTGCGCCGCCGGTTACGAGAATTTTCATTTGTTTCCCCTTTCCTAGGTTTTACGATATGGTTATTGAAGCATGGTAGGACTGGAGCGGACGCACCTGCCCCTTGCCGCTCATCGCCGCCGCAATGCCTTCCGACGCCGCCTTCGCCGCCGCGATCGTCGTCAAATACGGCACGCGGTATTTGATCGCCGCCTGACGGATGCGGCTGTCGTCGGCGCGCGAATCGCGCCGCCCCGACGGCGTATTGATGATGAGCTTCACCTCGCGGTTCTTGATGAGGTCGAGCACGTCCGGACGCCCCTCGCCGATCTTCGCGACCGTCGCACCCTTGACGCCATGCCCGGCGAGGAACTTGATCGTCCCCTCGGTGCCGACCACCTCGAACCCGAGCTGCGAGAGCCGCACTACGGCCTCGATCGCGTCCGGCGTCTTCTCGGAAAGCGAAACAAGCATCTTGCCGGTCTCTATCGGGAGCGGCGAGCCCGCCGCCTCCTGCGACTTGTAGTATGCGAGCCCGAACGTCTCCGCGAGCCCCAGCACTTCGCCCGTGGAACGCATTTCCGGCCCGAGCACCGGATCCACCTCCGGGAACTTGTCGAACGGCAGCACCGCTTCCTTGACGCCGAAGTAGGGGATCGTCTTGTGCTTGTCAAGCCCCATCGAAACTATCGTCTCGCCAAGCATGAGCCGCGTGGCGATTCCCGCCATCTGCGTGCCGCCCACCTTGGACACGAGCGGCACCGTGCGCGAAGCGCGCGGATTGGCCTCGATCACATACACCTTGCCGTTCTCGATCGCGAACTGCATGTTCATGAGCCCCACGACCTTGAGCTCGTTCGCGATCCGGCGCGTGTATTCGATAATCGTGCGCTTGGAATCCTCGGGAATGCCCTCGGGCGGCAGAACGCACGCCGAATCGCCGGAGTGGATTCCCGCAAGCTCGATATGCTGCATGATCGCAGGAATGAACACATCCTTGCCGTCCGACAGCGCATCGGCCTCGCACTCCATCGCGTGGCAGAGGAACCGGTCGAGATAGAGCGGACGGTCGGGCGTCACGCCGACAGCCTTGGCGACATATTCCTTGAGCATGAGCTCGTCGTAGATCACCTCCATGCCGCGTCCGCCCAGGACGAACGACGGACGGATGATGAGCGGATAGCCGAGCTTGTCCGCGCAGGCGATCGCGCCTTCAAGGTCGCTCGCCATCATCGACTCCGGCATCGGGATGCCGAGCTTGTCCATGATCGAGTGGAACAGGTCGCGGTCTTCGGCGTCATCGATGGAATCCACGCTCGTTCCCAGAATGCGGCATCCCGCCTCCTCGAGTCCGCGCGCGATATTGAGCGGCGTCTGGCCACCGAACTGCACGATTATGCCTTCGGGCTTCTCCGCTTCGTAGATCTGCAGCACGTCCTCCACCGTCACCGGCTCGAAGTAGAGTTTGTCGGAGGTGTCGTAGTCGGTGGAAACGGTCTCGGGGTTGCAGTTGACGATTATCGTCTCGTAGCCCATCTCGCGCATCGCCATCGCCGCATGGCAGCAGCAGTAGTCGAACTCGATGCCCTGCCCGATGCGGTTGGGACCGCCGCCGAGGATCATCACCTTCTTCGGATTCGACGAAACCGGCACTTCGCCCGGCTTGCCGTTGTACGAAGAGTAGTAGTACGCCTGGCCCTCGACTCCGCTCACCGGCACCGCATGCCACGTCTCCACGCATCCAAGCGCCTTGCGCCGCTCGCGGATCGACTTCTCCTCCACGCCCAGCAGCTGCGCAAGATACTTGTCGCTGAATCCGTCCTTCTTCGCCTGGATCAGCAGCGCGTCCGGCAACTTGGCTCCCTTGTGCCTGAGCAGCTCCTCTTCCTCTTCCACGAGTTCGCGCATCTGCTGCACGAAGTATCCCTTCACTCCGGTGCGCTCGAATATCTGTTCGTCCGTGGCGCCCTTCCTGAGCGCTTCGTACATCTGGAAGTGGCGCTCGGAGTTGGGCACGGCGAGCATCTTCAAGAGTTCGTCGAGGCTCTTTTCGCGGAACTCTTTCACCATTCCAAGCCCCGCACGGCCGCGCTCCAAGGCGCGAATCGCCTTTTGCAGCGTTTCCTTGTAGGTCTTGCCGATGCTCATCACCTCGCCCACGGCCTTCATCTGCGTGCCGAGCCTGTCCTCCACGCCGCGGAACTTCTCGAACGCCCAGCGCGCGAACTTCAACACCACGTAATCGCCCGACGGCGTATACTTCTCCAGCGTTCCGTCGCGCCAATAAGGCATTTCGTCAAGCGTCATTCCGGCGGCGAGTTTCGCCGAGACGAGCGCGATCGGGAAGCCCGTCGCCTTCGACGCCAGCGCCGAGGAGCGGCTGGTGCGGGGGTTGATCTCGATGATCACGACCCGTCCCGTCTTGGGATCGTGCGCCCACTGCACGTTGCAGCCGCCGATCACGCCGATCGCCTCCACGATCTTGAACGCATCGCGCTTCAGCCGCTCTTCGAGTTCCTTGGAGATCGTCAAAAACGGCGCCGCGCAATAACTGTCGCCAGTGTGCACGCCTACCGCGTCGATATTCTCGATGAAGCAGATCGCGATCATCTGGTTCTTGGCGTCGCGCACCACTTCCACTTCAAGTTCTTCCCAATTCAGGATCGACTCCTCGATGAGGCACTGGTGCGTAAGCGAGGCGTCAAGCCCGCGCGCGCAAATCGTGCGGAGTTCTTCCACATTGTAGCAGAATCCGCCGCCGGCGCCGCCCATCGTGTACGCAGGCCTCACCACCACCGGATAGCCGATCTCCTCTTCGACCAGCTTCACCGCCTCTTCTACCGAATGCACGATCCCGGAGCGCGGCGTCTCGATCCCCAGCGACGCCATCGTCGCCTTGAACACTTCACGGTCTTCGCCGCGCTCGATCGCGTCCAGATTGACGCCGATCACCTTGACGCCGTATTTGTCGAGAATCCCCTTCTTCGCCAGTTCCATCGAAAGGTTGAGTCCGGTCTGGCCGCCGAGGTTTGGGAGTATCGCATCTGGCCGTTCCTTCTCGATGATCTGTTCGAGCCGCGCCTCGTTCAAGGGTTCGATGTATGTGGCATCCGCCATCACGGGATCCGTCATGATCGTCGCCGGATTGGAGTTCACCAGCACCACCTTGTATCCGCACGCCCTCAAAGCCTTGCACGCCTGCGTGCCCGAATAGTCGAATTCACAGGCCTGTCCGATGACAATCGGACCCGAACCGATAATCAATACCTTGTCTACGTCTGCGCGCTTCATTTCGCCGCCTTTCCAAATTTCGGTTGTTTGGTGTATTATACCAAAATTCGCGCAAGAATGCAATGGTGCAAAAACAAGCGCCCGCAAATGCGGACGCTTGCTCGTTTAACCTATGATACGGCGCTTTTTCCTCATCGCGCCGCCATCCGTCAGAAGCTGGCAGTGAGCGCGAGGCCGCCGACGAACTGGGCGCTGTCGCCCTTGTTGTTTTCACGCCCGCGATGATTCCAGACGCCGTTGTAGTAGCGCGCCGCATCACGCATCGTGCTGTCGAAGAGATAGTCGTAGTAGGCGACATAGCCCGACAGGGTGAGGTACTCGCAAATCGCCCATTCCGCCGTGAGCGAGAAGGACGTATCCATGAGCCCGCCGTGCGAGAAGCTCTCGCCGGGCATGCTGTCGGCGAAGTAGCCGTGAGTGCGCAGCGAATTGCCCCAGCCCTGACCGACCGCAGGACGGAGCGTCACGACCGGATCATCCTCTTCGCCGATGACGGTGAAGGTGTGGCCGACTTCGAGGTTCACATAGGTGCCGTTGTCGAGCATGATGTCGCGCTCGATGGCGAGCGTCGGCTCGAACCAGAGATCGCCCAGGGAGAGTTCGAGGTTGACATACTGCGTATCGTCCATCGACTTGTCCTCGAGGGCGGCGTTGTGCATCTTGTAGCGGCGGATGTATTCGTAGATGTAATTCACGTCCACGGTGAGCGCACCGAGCGTGTCGCCGAGATCGAAGTCGTGCGTAACGCCGACGATCGCATCGAGCGTCGTCCACTGGCCGGCGCGCCTGCCGTAGTCGCCGCGCTTGCCGTTGCCCTTCGTCACGTCGAAGATCGCCTCGACGCCGAAGTAGAGCGTATCGAAGAAAGTGACCGTCGCACTGGGGGTGACGATCGGGTCCTTGCCGTCGACCACGCCGTAAGTGAGGTACTTGGAGTCGAACGCGAGGCCGAACTCCGCCGAGACGATGGAGCATTCCTCTTCGTCGAGCTGCTCTTCCTCCGCAGACGTTTCCGCCGCCGCGACCGGAGCGGCTTCTTCCACCGCCGCAGGCTGGGTTTCAGCCGTTGCCGGGGCCGTTTCCTGCTCCTGAGCGAAAGCCATGCCCGAAATGGAAGCCGCCGCCGCAAGAGCCATGATGGTATTTAGTTTCATTGTTGATTATCCTTGTTTTGGATTCGATTGCCCCGTATTATATCATATTAGACGCGGCAAAGTCAATAGCCTAATCTAACTTTCTTGCGTCGCCGGAGAATTTCAACCACACAGAGGCACATTCAACACCGTCTCGACCTCCGTAGCCACTTGTCCTCCGTAGCCTTGGCGAAGGAGGATGGCGTAGGAGGTTCCCTGTGTTTTTTTTTTTTTAACGCAGAGACGCAGAGACGCAGAGTTTCTTGGGATGCCTTCGGCGGGTTTGATATTAACCACGGAATACGCGGAACACACGGAACGCATTGGGTGGAAAACGAAATCGACTGGGTGAAAAGTGAAAACTCATTGGGTGAAAAGCGGAATTGACCAGGTGAAAAATGAAATTGACCAGGTGAAAAACGAAATCGACTGGGTGAAAAGTGAAAACGCATTGGGTGAAATCTTGTTGCCATGCGTAGGGAGGCGTTCGACGCTTTGACAAGACCGCAGTCGCGGCGGATTTATTCAAACCGCCGCGACTAGCAAATAACGACTAAATGTGGTTAATTAATTCGGCGTGACAGTCATTTCCAACTTATAATATTTAACTCTCGACTCCGTGGGAACTGTCACTGTTATTACATTGCCAGAATTGCTATCCGGAGTGACTTCACTCATACTGTCAGGCGAATCGCCGCCGAATACCTTGTATGTCACTGTAGCTCGGTCGGTCGAATATGACTTACCCGTGAAGGTGAGAACGGGAGTGTTGCCCTCACCCGACGAAACACTCGCCGACTCCATTACAAACGCCGTCGTCGCATCGTCGGGATTCTCAAGCCCCAGCAGGTACGACACCGCACGCGGCATGCCGTTGAGACCATTGTTTGTAAGATATGTATTTAGATCCGCAAGGTCGTTCAAATTAGCACCTGGCGTTTGGGTTGTATTCCGTTGTGCTGTCGCTATCCAGGGATACCCGACTGTAATGGGTGTTTCATCAACACTAACAGTCTCTGTCTTTTCCCTAATATTTACGGCAGTTGAGGTAACTTCAAATTCATACAAAGCATCATATGCAAACCAATTTGCGAACGCAAAGCGCGCCGCATCCGGTGGTGTTGTAGCCCAAGTGCCGCTCAACACGACCATGCCATCTTCCGGCGTAACGCCATCAGCAAAAGCAATCTTGATTGTCGCATTGGCATCAAGCGCTGTCAGCGCCGTCGCCTTGACAGGTTGCGAACCACGCACCACCGTCGCGCCATCCTGCAGCGTCAGCGTCGCCGCAATGGATTCCGCAGAACTAGACGACTCTAGATAGCCGTTCGCTCCAACGATTACTGTTCCGTTCCCCCATCCTGCTACGGACGTGAACTTGACCTTGCCGTAATCTGAGACCGTCAACGTGCTTGCATAATGTCCTACATTGTTTCCGGTATTCTGCGCTTTCGACAATGTCAGGGTGTGGACCTCGTTTGCATTGTTGCCCAAGACTTTCAGGTTGGTATAACGCCCAACTTTTTGGGAGTTGATGGTTGCCTCGCCTTGCGTGAATTCGCCGGCGTATTCTGTATCGCGTTCCTGCACAGTCTCTATGAGGAAGTTGTAGAGTGCGCCACCATACACAGCTCTCAGCGTGGCCGAACTGGAGCCGGACAAGTTCCTGATTTGAATCGGGTGCTCCAGATTGTTGTAGTAGCTGGAGGCGTCGCCAAGGTGGATGCTTGATGCATTCGCGATCCATTCGGGTCTCGCGGTGAACATCGCGGCTCCTGACGGCTTGATGTTGCACTGGTTGTCCCCTTCGTTCGAGAACTTGACAATGCCGGCAAATGTCGAACCTGTCGCCGTATGCTCCTTGGACGCGGTCGCAGAATACAACTCCAGCGTGCCTGTGCCGGAGAACTTGTCGGCGGTAGAACCTGACCATACGGCATCCTTCAGCGTGAATGTCGCGCCTTCGTCGATCTTGACTTTGAAGCCCGGCAGCGTAGTCGTAGTCACTTGGCCGGAAACTACTTCCATGATGCTGCCATCGCCATAACTTATAAGCGACCCAGAGAATGTCAGATTCTTTCCGTTGGACACTTCGACAAGCATCTTGCTACGGGTTCGGATATTGGCGGGTATCGTCGCGTTGCCGTCCGCGATAATCTTGAATGTCGTGACATTGTTCTCGACATCGAGCGCACCGTTAAGCGCACCGTTAGATGAGGAATCTCCCTCACCCGTAATCGTCGCATCTTCGTGCAACTTTATCGTGTTGTAGTTGCCAAGCGTCCAGCGGGTCGAACCCATTGAAAGAGTGCCATAGACATCGACGACAATCGGATGCGACGAATCGGCGTTGCAG
Organism: Verrucomicrobia bacterium UBA3783; assembly: GCA_002369235.1. Lineage (GTDB taxonomy): Bacteria > Verrucomicrobiota > Kiritimatiellia > RFP12 > UBA1067 > UBA1067. Next base: position 49,659 of record DFFF01000013.1, on the reverse strand, counting down.
TCGAAGGATTCCGTCTTGCTGTTCACGAATGTCGCGCCTTCGGCAATCGTGATGTTGCCGTGGAAACCACGACCGGCAGAATTATACGCACTAAAATGCGCATTGACCGTCGCCGTGCCAGTCAGGACCTTGATAAGGCTGCCATATGCAAAGTTGTTGTTATCGTTAGAGAGCTCCGTCGCGCCCTTCGTTACGAGAGTGCCGCCGTTTTGCGCGGTTATCTTCGCAGAGCATGTCACGCCGTCGAGCGTAAGAGTGACGCCGTTCGGAATGTTCAGCGTTCCGTCGCCGGTTATTCTCGCTCCAGCCGATATGTTCAGCGCCGCCGACACATCCAGAGTCACGCCGCTTCCAATAACGATGTTGTTCACCGTAATCGTCTCGTCGCCGGTCCGCGAGAAAGAGACCGTGCCAGAGCCGGCGAGAGTCAATTTATCGAACGCGAGGCTCGTGCCGTCAAGCGCGACCGTGCCAGGCGAAGTTATCGTCGCCTCGTCATATTTCGCGGCATCCTTCTCACCCCAGCCTTTCGCAGAATCCCAGACAAGACCGCCATCGTTCACGACCTTGAGCGCATTGCCATCGACCTTCAGCGAGTAGGGCTTGCCGATAAGACGAATCTTCGAGACGTCCGAATCAAGCGACGTCGTCGCGTTGATTATTGCCACGCTTTCTTTGGAAGCAAGATCGGGAATTGCAGAGATGTCGATCACCGCCTCGCCGGAATCCGGGAACGTCACCGTGCCGGCCGCTATCGGCACTACGCTCGTCGTCGTTTCTTCCACGGCCTCGTCGCCTTCTCCAGTCGTTGTTGTCGTCGTGACAGTCTTGATTGTAATCGTGCCGCCAGACTGCAAATCGAGCGTCGAAGCGACAGGGTCGGAGTTGTTCACTTCCAGATACCCGCCATTGGCAACAGACACCGTACCGTTCGCCCACGAGCCGGAAGAGGTGAAGATAAGTTTCGCGTTGTCGCAGACAGTCGCGGCGCCAGTAGTCGTGCTTGCCTTCGTTAGCGTAAGGCTGTGCGTCTGCGTCGCTTCCGTTTCGCCACGGACTGTCAGCGCAGAAATACCTTGATTAGCAGCATATTGCACGAATATGCCGTTGAAGGATGTGTCCGACCTTTGAAGCGTATCTATTGTAAACGTGCCAGAGCTGCTTGCCCAAGGATAAATAACAGCATGCCCATTCAAATCGCGTACGCTCATCGTTTTGCCAAGCGCTGGACTTCCAAGCTGGACACTTCCAGTATCCGCTTCCGTTCCACAAGCCAAAAGAAGCTTTGGTCTTGCCGTGAATTTACTTGGGTCGCCACTGAAGTATGCGTAATATGCGTGGTAATCGGAGGTGCCGTTTCGGGTAACTACATTCAGCGTTCCCGGAAACGCACACGGATCTGGATAGTACGAATAGTTTCCTCCAGTTCCCTCCAAACTCAATGTTCCATCTCCCCTGAATATGTCACCAGCATTTTCGTTAGTCCACGAGCAGTCTATCCACCGCACCATCGCATTAGGACCGATGGTGATCGTGCCACTCGCCTGCTTGGTAATGGTTGCGGTTGACATCAAATGAATAAGCCCTGTGCCCGTAACTTCAACGTCGGAGCCGACGACGAAACTGGCGTTGCCGCTCCAGCCAATATAAAGCGTTCCGGCTACGGAAACAGAGCCGTTTGCAGTCAATGTGCCAGAATTGTTGACAAGCGCATACGCGCCGCCGCCAACACTCATGGAACTGCCGGAATCAAGTGTAAGTGAATCTGCCCGCAACGATGCATTGTTGACCGTCAATGCGGCGCCATTTCGTATGACGATAGGTGCGGACGAATTGCTTGTATATGTCCAATTGCCCCTTGTATTTAAAGTACCGCTTGTGGCACCGCCTGTAGCAAGTATGCCTTCCTTGATATCCAAAGTTCCCGTACCGCTCACTGTTGTGCGTGTAAGCCAAAATGCCGCAGAGCCTTTCTTTTCGAGTGTATAAGACCCTAATGACAAGGTTGTTGCAGTATATTCGTTTGCGATAAGCCCCCAGTTGTTGGCACAAGAAATCGACGCGTTTCCCGTAAGCGTAATACCTGTAATTTGCCTTTCGGTCTCACCTATTGCAGATGAACAAATGACAGCCCCTTGATTATCCACGCCATCACCTTCGATTGTGAGCGAATACACGCACTTGCCATAGCAATTCGCGACGTCAACGGTACCGCCATTCTCTACTGTAATTGTTCCAACTTGTGGATTTGTTCCAGTGCCACCGAATCCGCCGCCTGTTGTCGCCGCGACGGTTGTCTTTGCGAGGCCGCCGCTCTTCACGGTGAGACCGCCTGTGAAAGTATTCTTAACAGTAAACACGACTGCATTCGCGGATACGACGACCTCGCCGGAACCGGAAATCGCATTTGCCATCGTCGCCGGAGCGGCGATTTCCAATGCGGCCGTGGCATCGTTGAGCACGACAGGCGCATTGATAATTGGTGCGCCACCGGAAACGGACGAAGCATACTTCACCGTGACATTGGCAGGGACATTGACTTGCGTGGCGTTGATGAGGCACGAGCCAGCGAAAGTTAGCGTCGCCGCGCTTTCGCTGGTGCTCGCAATCGTGATCGTACCAAACGCCATATCCCTATCAACATTAATCGTCGCATCGCCTGAAATGGAAATAGTTATATCTTCGCCCTTGCCGGTAGGAAGGTCATCCCAGCTTGAGGAACTTGTTATTGCAGTCGTCGTATCGGCAGCGGGAGAGAATGTATATGTGCCCGTAGTTGAATTCGGCGTAACTTCGACTATCTGAATTGCCGCAAGGCCTGCATAGTATGTAGCAGTGTTGCCGCTATAGAGCGCGTGGCTTTTTACTTTGAGAGTGCCCGATGCATTGTTTACAATTACAGGCGAAACAAGCGTGTTCTGACCGAGGAGTATGTTGTTCTTACTGTTTGCTGCAACTGCTGCGCCGCCCCATCCCGTCGCTCCTCCATCGCCATATATGGTCGTGCTGCCGTTGCCCGCGACATTGATCGTATCGTTCAGCGTGACATAGCCGTATTTCTTGCTGGCAGAGCCTCCACTGACGGCAAAATATAGCACTACCCGATAGTTTGCAAAGGGTATGTTGGCAAATGTGACGGTCGGCTCAAGCTTTGATGACGAGTCGGAAATGTAGCCGCTCATGATATGATGATCGAAGGCGCTTTGCGTGAAATCACCGCCATTGGCGCCAGATATCGTCGCAGTGACGGTGGAATCAGATGTGGCAGAGCCATCAAACACCTTTACGCTTTGCGCCGCCGTGCTCGTTGCAAGCACATCCGACCAGTATGTACCTTCTACCGCGTATTGGCCGTAACCTTCGCTGCTGGAGTTCACTGCGGCAGTTCCATTGTTGCCCAAGGAAACAGCCGTGTACGGCGTACTACCACTGTAGAGATAATAGAAGTTGACATTGATAGAACGAGAGAAGTTTAACTCGCCGGCATTGTAGAGGCCAAGCGCAGTATCCGCACCCATCGCTATCGTCTTGACAGCCGATGGCGTCAGAGCACCGCCGAACAGCGCGAAGTCGTCGAACCAGGTTGTTTGCTTGTTGCGATAAAATGCTGAGCTGGAATCGCTATGCCAGCGACCGCGGCACAAAAGCACTTCTCGAAGGGATGTGTCAGTTGCAATTGTGAATGAACCGCACGACGAACCATTTACATAAAGCGTCACGGTGCCGGTGCCAGCCGCACATGCCAGCACAACGTGATTCCAAGCCGACGCCGTATATGATACAGCTCCTAGAGCAGGCGTTCCAAGTGCGCTATCATCTGTTGACGTGGTATCTTTGTAGATAATGAAAGCGTTGCTACCATTCTTCACAAAGAAATAATTGTCCCCATTGAACAACCCGAAACCAAAAAAGGAGTTCCAGTTGGACTGGCCATTTGGATGGAACCAAAAGCTGATAGTCCAGCCACCATCATTTGAGACTAGGCCAGAATCGTTATCCTGAAGCCCGATAGTACCATTATTGGCTTGGTAAGCATGGTTTCCGAACTTTGCATTGTCAGTTGTTGTGTAATTGACATAATCACCATCTATCTTAACTGGGTCAATTGTGCCTGCGTCTTTCTGTATGACGACACCCTTATTAGCCGTGTTATCGAAGCTCATGTAGTTGAGCAATGACGGCGTATCTGCCCATGCTCCGCCAGCCGCGCCGACGGCGAGTAGTAGCGCGACGGTGCGCGCGATTTTCATGACCATGCGAATTGTTTTCCTGGCAACGTTTTGCATAATCTTTTCCTCTCTTTTTTCAATTCATACCCCTGCACTGTACTTGGAAGCAAATAAAACGCCTAGATAACCGCTACGAAACTAAACGCTTGTTCCAAGTACAGTGCAGGAATATGAACAACTGCCCGATAGTATAGCATTTTTTTTTTTTCAAGTGATTTCTAGGAAATTTTTGCGGCGGAAAAACGGGAAACCTCCTACGCCAAGGCTACGGAGGTCGAGAACCTCCTACGCCAAGGCTACGGAGGTCGAGACGGTGTTGAATGTGCAAATATCCAATATCCAACAGCCAGCATCCAATATCCAATAAGTTAGGGCTGAGGGCTGAGGCAGATTTGGCGAAGCCAAACCCGAAGGGTGCGCAAGCATCCGCGATGCACAGAGATGGGATTGCCGCCCTGCCAAGTCTAGAAGGCCGCCCTACCAAGTCTAGAGAGCTGGACTTCTAAGTCTAGAAGCCTGGACTTCTAAGTCGAGAAGCCTAGACTACGAAGGAAAAGAGGCTGGACTACGAAGTCGAGAAATCTACACTACGAAGGAAAGAGTTCCCCGACTAAAACAGTTCTTCTTCGAGCATTGCGCAAATCGTGTGGTAGACCGGCAGGTGCAGCTCTTGAATCCGGTAAGTCTCGCTTGCCGGCACTTTTATCGCAATATCGCAGATTTCAGCGAGTTTCGAGGGATTTTCGCCGGTGAGAGCGACCGTTTTGCCGCCAATCGCCTTCATGACTTCCGCCGCCGCAACGCAATTTGCGCTGTTTCCGCTCGTCGATATGGCAATAAGCACGTCTTCCTTCTTCGCGAGGCCGAGCGCTTGCTGGGCAAAAGCCACCTCCCACGACACATCGTTCGCCGCAGCCGACATTATGCCCGTCATCGAAACGAGTGAAATCGCAGGCAATGCCGCCTCCAGTTTCGATGCGAGTCCAGGCGGAAGTTTCGATGCGATATCCGCAGGCAAGGGGCGGCGTTTCTTGAAGGTTTTCATCAGCTCGCCCGCAATATGCTCGCAATCCGCCGCACTGCCGCCATTGCCGCAAATGAGCGCCTTGCCGCCTTGGGCATACACGGAAAGCAAAGTCTCGAACGCGGCCATGACCCCATCGCGGCATGCCGACAATGCGGGGTAGCGTTCGAAAAGAGACCCGAAAATCGCGTTTGTCGTCGGTTTCATTCCTGCACCCTTTCAATTTGCGTCGTGAAGATATGGCATGAGCGCACCATAATCGCCCTTGAACAAGATATTCACGCCTACGCCTGCCGCCCTTCCCGCTTCAAGGTCGCGTTCCTTATCGCCGATATTCAGCGAATTTGCCATGTCGATATTCCACTTCGCCTGCGCCTTGAGGAACATGCCCGCCTTGGGCTTGCGGTCTTCGCCGGAGAGGCTTGGGCAATAAAAGACGTCATCGATCGCCACGCCGTTTTCGGCGAACTTCGCCACCATATGCCTGGTTATGGCGTCGAAATCCCTTTCGCTGAAATATCCGCGCTCGATTCCGCTTTGATTGGTGACAACGATGATTAGATAACCCTTCTTCCGGGCTTCCCGGCAAAACTCGAAGACGCCATCGATGAACACGAATTTCTCCGGCTCGAAGACATAGCCGTAATCGACGTTTATCGTGCCGTCGCGGTCGAGAAACAGGGCGCGTCTCACTGTTTCGCCAGCCTTTCGACAATCGCCGTGGTGGAATAGCCCTCGACGCGCTTGAGGGCGACTGCTGCGCCGCCGATGGATTCCACAAACCGTCCTTCCGGCCAGTCCGCAAGCGCATAGCCTTCTTTAGCGATGACCTGCGGGCGCAGCTTCTTCACGAGCGGCAACGCCGTCTCTTCGCCAAACGGCACGACGTAATCCACATATTCGAGCGACGCCAGGAGCGCGAGCCGCGTCGCTTCGTCCTGAACCGGACGGCCTTTGCCCTTGTGCTTGCGGATCCAGGCGTCGGTATTCACGCCAACGACGAGGATGTCGCACAGCCGCTTTGCCGCTTTGAGCGAAGTCAAATGTCCGAGATGGCAGCAGTCGAAGCAGCCGTTCGTGAAACCAATCTTCTTCCCCGACCGCTTGAGCCGCGCCAATTCGCGCTTGAGCGCATCGACTGGAAGCACCTTGCGCAGCGGATCGCCTGCGGCATCGGTCAATGCCGCCTTGAGTTCGGCGGCGGCGACCGTCGCCGTGCCTACTTTCGACACTACGACTCCCGCCGCCGCATTCGCGATCTGCATCGCATCCGCCATCGGCGCACCGGCGGCCAAGGCGGCGGCAAGCGCGGCGATGACGGTGTCGCCCGCGCCGGAGACGTCGAAAACCTCTTTGGTTCTGGTGGGCAGATATTTCGCGCCGGCGACCGGATTTTCCGACGGCACGTAGAGCATCCCCTGTTCGCCGAGCGTAATGAGCAGCGACCCTATCCCGGTTTCCTTGAGGAAATCGCGGGCGGCGCGAATGAGACCGGGGCGGAAATCTTCGCTCGCAGGGTTGAAGGTCTTGCCGGTCGCCTCCGAAAACTCCTTCAGGTTCGGCTTCACCAAGGTCGCACCGGCATATTTCCCGTAGTCTTTGCCCTTGGGGTCGACGACCACCATCTTGCCGCATTTCGCCGCCGCCGCGATAATCCGCCGGGTGCAAGCGGGCGTCAAAAAGCCTTTCGCGTAGTCGGACAAAACCACGATGTCGCAAGCCTCGATGTGGCGTTTCACCGTCTTGACGACATTGGCCGCATCCTTGTCCGAAAGCGGCACGATCCGCTCTTCGTCCACGCGAAGAATGTGGTTGCCGGACGACACCAGGCGGGTCTTCGCAATCGTCGGGCAATCGGCTTGACGGAGGAAGCCGGCGGCGATTTTCTTCTCCGCGCGAAACAGGGTTTCAAGCCGGGCGCCGCGCGAATCCTTGCCGGTTCTGCCCACGAGACGCACTTTGCAGCCGAGCGAAGCAAGATTGAGGGCGGTATTCCCCGCCCCGCCGGGCGCTTCGACAAGTCGCACTGGACGGAAAACCGGCACCGGCGCTTCCGGCGATATGCGCTCTACCGCACCATAATGGAAGCGGTCGAGCAGAACATCCCCCGCCACCAGCACCTTGAGATTCGCGAACGAATCGATTATGGAGTTTGCGTCTTTCATCTGCAACTGTCCTTCTTGAGCAAATCGACTGCCGCCGCATAGACATCATCAACCGAAACCGGATCTATGCACGGCGCCACGGTATCCTGCGCCAATCCTTTGGTGCAATGCCACCGGCAGCAAAAGCATGGCTGCTCGTGATAGACCGAGCGCGTATTCCTGCAATATGGATTGGGGAAGAATGCGCCGAAATCGCCGCCGCCGAGGATGCAGAGAGTCGGCGCGCCGATCACCGCCGCATACGTCGCCGTTCCGGTTTCGTTCGTCACGACAAGAGATGCTTTCGCCAATATGGCCCCAAGTTGTTCCAACGATGTTTTGCCGCACAGATTCACGAATCTTGCACCAGACTTGGAACAGGAGACGATCTCGTCGCCCAAGGTTTTCTCAGTCGTGGACCCGACGATGACAAAATTGCCGCCAAGCCTGTCCGCCAACTCCGCAAAGCGGCGCGTCGGCCATTGGCGAAAACGAGTGCCGGCGCCGGGCACGAGAACCGCGAAATCTTCAAATCCAGTTTCGGTGCCGCAGTCCGGCAACCGCAACGCTTGCCGGCACGCCTCCGGGCAGGCGACAGGCCGGGCGAGCGCCTTTCCGGACAGGAAAGATTCGACCTTGGCAAAATCGTCGAACTGGTGCACGCCCATGGTAGATTCGAGAAGATGCGAATAGCCTTTGTCGTAAAGAAGCTTCTGGGCCTTCGCTACGACCGGGAACAGGCGCGTCATTTCCTTGTATGAATATGCAAGGCGCACTTCCGGCCTTGAAAACCGGCAGACGAAATCGCAGCCGAGAGATCTGATGCGCAGCATGGAAATAAAGACGTCGATCTTGTTGGCAAACGCCCATCTAAGCACCGGGCAGACAATGCCTCTTCTGCCAAAAAGCCAAAACAGGGGATGGTTGTCATGGAGGTTTTTATCGATGACGATTTCATCGAACAGGTCGCCATGTGCGAAAAGCGCGGCGATCGGTTCGGTCAAGGCGCAGACAATGCGGTATTGGTCGCGCGGATACATTGTGCGCAAGTGAATGTAAAAAGGCAGTCTCACCAAGGCATCGCCAAGGAGGTCGTTAGCGACGATAAATACCGTTTTGCGCTTTTCGGGGTTGGACTTGGCCGCGAAATATTGATAAATCCGCGCAAACGGGGTCATCAGCCAGGCAATAGTGTCGGCCAGCAGGAAACACGCAATATCCGCAAGTTTAAACAGCATGGCGAAGATTCAGCGCCGCGAGCGACTTGTCGCAATGAAAGCCGAACGGGAGTTTTGACGGCATGGGAACCGGAACGCTGGCATCCCATGAGAATTCCAGCGACTCGCGACTTGTCGCAAAGCGGAATTTGCGCCGGTATGCGGGCTCTCTCCTCACAAGCGTAGAAGTGTAGAAAATATCCTCCGATGCCGCAGTGCAATCACCGAGTTTGCGGTATTTTTCGTTCCAGAGCTTGGCGGCGGCCTCGCAGATTTCGCGGGAACGAAGCGAAAAGCCGCCGTTTTGCACATGGTAGTTCGCAAGTCCGGCGACAAGCCGCTTCCACCACTGAAGTCCAATATACGGCGCACCGATGAAATCCCATTTGCCGACAAACTCCTCAAGTCCGGAGCGCAGCGGATAGCCGTCGTTCTGAATTATCAGGACATAAGGCGTATTGAAACGCGTGTACAACTTGCCGTTCATATCGGCGCTCATCGTGAAAATCCTGCCTGGAACGAGCGAAGGCTCGACTTGAATTTTCAGATTGCGGTGCGCGGCGGCAAAATCCTCAAGGCACTTCTCCACCTTGTTGGCCACAATGACGCTTTCCAGTTCCCCGCAAAATCGCCAAGTCTCCTCGAAAGAATGCGCCAGACGGGCAAACTCGCTTTCATATCGCGCCTCATCCCAGAAGTGATACGCGAGAACCGTCACCTCGTCAAGCCTGCCGGTTTTCCGTTTTTCGAGCGCGTCGAAAGTCGCTTTGCCGTGAAAGCCGAACGGACGCTTCCCGGGCAAAGGCAAAATGCCGCCGAGGGTATCGACGGAAAAACGCAATGCATCACGCTCTCCGGGCATCTTGAATTTGAAGTAGGCGTATGGATTCAATCTGGAGAGGAAGCAGAATACGACATCTTCGCCGGAAAGGAAAGACCCCGGGCGGATGAAAAATCTGGCGAAGAGGCACCAGAAACGCGATACATAGCGGCAAAAACGCCGCGAGCGCAGCGAAAAGCCGCCGTTGAAGCAGGGGAGATGGACGGCATAAAAGAGCTTGCGGCGCAGACCGGGCGCATAAATCGGCGCACCGATGAAATCGAATTTGCCGAGAAAATCGCCGAGATTGCCGCCGAGCGGAAATCCGTCGTCCTGGATCACGAGCACCTCCGGGGTGGAAAACCGCCGCCACAAGTTCGCGAGCATATCCCGGCTCATCGAATCCAAGTCGCCGGGCTTCAGGTTCGGCGCAAGCTGGATTTCCACTTCCGGATGAACGGCGGCAAATGCGTCCAATTTGGCAAAACGGGAGTTCGCCACGATGACCGTCTTGAGTTTGCCCAAAACCGACCAGCTCTGCAAAATCGAAAACTCTATCCAATCGAAGTCCGCGCCGTCGGGATTTTGAGGAAAGGTGTAGATAAGCAAAGTCACTTTGCCTTCATAAGGCGACGGAGCGAAACTGGCCGTGCGCAGTTGTGCAAGCTTGCGGCGCTGGAACTCGCGGATCGGCGCAGATTGCGGCGTCATTTGCCCGCCGGCGCCCGCAAACAGGGTTCGCGAGTCTGCACAGACCTTCTTGCTCTGTAAATCCTCTACCTTGTTTTTCGCCATTGTCCGCCGCCAGAGAGTTTGTAGAGTCCGTCTTTTCTGAAATACAGCGAGAGACCGCGCCCCGCCGCCGCCATGCCGATAATCTCGCGGTTTACGTCCAAACACGCCGAACGCGAGAAATCAAAGTCTTCATTGCCTTTCCCGAGCTCGAGATACCGTCCCTCGGACATGGCGCGAACATAAATACTTTCAGGCCGGAAGCGCGCATTGGGGATTGCCGACGGCCTGACACGCACAAGACGGCCTTGCGGCAGATGGCAGAGCATATCGCGCACTGCCTGTTCTCCTTTGGAAATAAAGCCGCTCGCGATTGCGTAGCCGCGCTCGGCGGCGGTGCGCATCCGCGCCAGAACCGGAGCGAAATCGGCAACCTCGCGCGAAACGCGCAGCGAAACCAGCGGAATCTCCAGCGCGATAAGTGCGAGGTTGCCTGCCGCTTTCCAATAATCGCCAGGGTCGAGGCGCGGAGAAAAAACCGGTTCCACTACGCGCACGGCGCCAGGACCGTGCATAAGCTGCCACTTTAGCGGGTTGTAAGCGATATAGCGTTCTGTGGCATCTATGAAGCGGCGCGAAAGACAAAGATGGTCGTGGTAGCCGCGCTGCCATAGGGTGTGCGCGAACATGGTTCGCGCACCTACACTGGCGGGAGAGGAATCGAGCGCACCTGCACTGGCGGGAGAGGAATCGCGCACACCTGCACTGGCGGGAGGGGAATCAAGCGCACCTGCACTGGCGGGAGGGGAATCGAGCGCACCTGCACTGGCGGAATGGCAATCGCGCGCGCCTGCACTGGCGGGAGAGGAATCGCGCACACCTGCACTGGCGGGAGATGGGAAGTGCAGTGCAGGCTCGCGAACCGAGTTCGCGAGCATAGCCTTATACACCTTTGTAGTATGGTTCTTGAAACTCCTGATGGCGGCGCCAAGCGTTTTAAGCGGCGCCTCCAGTCCGGCGGCAAGATGACAATTGAAGTGAATATGGTCCGGCATCACAACATGGCCAAAAAGGCTGATCGCCGGCGACAAGCCTGACATGCGTTCAAGCGATGCCGCAACCTCAATTCCAAGCGGGGAAAGCATCATTTTGCCGCCGGCCATACGCCCAAAAAGCGCACGGCGCGGCGCTGTTGCTATCGTTATGAAAAACGAAGCGCCTTTTTCATAATTCCAGCCCTCCATTCTGCGGAAATGGCCGGTCGCAGCGCCTTGGTTATCTGCCGCCACCATAAAGTTTCGTGCCGTAAAGCCCCAGGATCCCCGCCAGCGTCCCCTTGAGATACGCCCAGGCGATATCGGGGCGGCCGTTTGTCAGAGCGACCGTGCAGTACCAGAGAGCCAACAAGGGCGCGAACACCAGCGTCACCGACAGCGCCTGATACCATGCAAAGTGCCGCCGCGCAAACTTGACCCGGTTGCGACCGAAGACATACGCCCGCCGCACATTCTCTATTCCCAACGCCCGCAATGCGACGACCTCGCCATGGCCTATATAGCCATAATGGCGCGTAATGGCCTTGGCGCAAATCATGCCCAGATTCGGGTTGTTCGCTGTCACCCTAAGCCCGAAATCCGTCTCGTCAAACTGCATCCCGTATCCCTCGTCGAATCCATCAACCTCCAAAAATGTCTCGCGCCTCACCATGAACGCGTTGGGACTGCAGGTAGTGGGGAAATCGCTTTTCCCAACCGGCGCCGGCGGCATTTCGTCAAGCGGCGTCGACGGTGCGAAATACTCGCGGGACCGGGAAGTCCAGGGATTGAACTGAGATCCCAAGGTCCACACGGTCCGCCTGCCGTCTTCATGCCACTGGACGGCGAGCGGCGCGACCAGCCGCACGCGAGGATTGCGCCTGAAGCATTCCAGCAGCTCCTTTATCGCATCGGGCATGAGTTCATTGTCGTCGTCAAGGAAAAAGAAATACTCTCCCGATGCGGCGCGTGCACCGCAATTCCTGGCGGCCGCCGAAAGCCCGCTCCGTTCAGTGCGCACATACTTTACCCGCGCTTCGCCGCCGAAAATCCGCTCGATCCGCGCTCTCGTATCATCCGTGGAGCAATCATCCGCCACGACGACCTCGAGCTCCACGCCTTCGCTCGCAAGTACGCTTTGGACGCACTTCACGACCATTTCCGCACGATTGTGGGTAGGAATGATTACCGAGACCATAATGCACTGATCAAAAGAAGATGTCGCGTTCGCCGCGGCACGTGGCTTCATATTGCTTCATTACCGAGGGATAGAACTTGGGCAGCCACTCTTTGATGCCTGCGAGTTCCTTGTCGATGAGCCGGTCGCCGATTGCGCGGGTTTCGTCGGACGCAAAGTCGTCGAGCCATTCACGGAAGGTAAGCACCGCGTTGATTTTGCAGAACTTGCCTTCGCGACCGGTCTTGAGCGCGTCCATGATGCAACCGCCGGTGCGGCCGCAGCGATAGCCCGCGGTGCAGAAGCTGGTGATCATGTCCCGCGAGGCGAGATAGCGCACCATCTCGTCCAACGAACGGTTGTCGCCAAGCATGAACTGCTGGCGCTCCTTTTCCTGATGCGCCTCGTCGGCGAAATCGCTGTAGCCCTTGATGGCGATATTGCTGGAACAATCGAGCTGGGTCATGCCGCAGCCAAGGATGCCGTTGCGGCTCTTGGCGCTCTCGCGCGCCGTGATGATGATGCCGGTATAGGGAACCGCGAGACGCGCGATGACGACGATGCGGTGGAAAGTCTCGTCGTCGATGAGCCATGGCGACTCTTCGGGGACGCGCGTGCCGGAGGCCGGCTCCAGACGCGGGAAGGACAGCGTATGCGGCCCGATGTTGAACCAGCGCTCCAGATCGCGGGCGTGCATTATGGTCGCGAGCAGTTCAAAACGCCAATCGCAAAGACCATATAGAACGCCGAGCCCCACATCGTCGACGCCAGCCTCAAGGCAACGATGGAAGCATGTCGTGCGCCAATCGTAGTTGCCCTTCACCGACCATGACGGATGCATCTCTTCATAAAGTTTGCGGTTGTAGGTTTCCTGGAACACCTGAAAGGTGCCGATTCCGACCGAGCGCAAGACTTTGAGATCAGCGACCGGGAGCGGCGCGGCGTTGACGTTGACGCGCCGGATGCCCACTTTCTTTCCGCTGCGCGGGGCGGCGAACTGATTGGCGTAGCAAGTCTCGATAGTCTCGGCGATATACTCGGTGGAAGTGGTCTGGTGCTCGCCGTAGACGGCTATGAGCCGCTTGTGGCCGATGCGCCCGGCGACGACCGCAAGCTCTTCCTTGAGTTCGTCCATCGTCAGCACGCGGCGGCGCTGCTCGCTGTTGCCCTCGCGAAAGCCGCAATACTTGCATCCGTTCACGCAGAGATTCGACATGTACAGGGGCGCAAACACGACGATGCGGTTGTCGTAGACGGTCTTTTTGATCCGCTCGGCGGCCGCTTCCATTTCCGCAAAGAGGTTTTTGTCGGACACCCGCATCAAAATCGCGGTTTCTTCCGGCGTCAAAGTTTCGCGCGTCGCCTCCGATTTGGCGATTATCTCCCTTACCTTCACTGGATCGGGCGCACCCTTTTCGTCCATCTCCGAAATGAGCGCGTTTATCTTCGCCTCGTCGATGAAGTGTTTGCCGCCGGGGAGATATTTGTCGATTTCGCTCTGGACGATGAAGTTCTTGCGGTAATCAGCCGCCGTGGCGAATTTGCGGATGGACGAACAGTCTGCCATATCTATATTCCTGCGGGTTTTGGCGGAAGCCGGCCGTTTTCGAGCGCGTCCTTGACAATCATGCGCACATCGGAATCGAAATCGCCGCCGACTATCCATTTTAGGTATTTAGGCTCGTTGAACATGAGGTCTTTGAGCTTTTCGCCTTTCTTCTTGCCGAAGTTTATCGTGAGCTCGCCGTCCTTCCAGCGCAGCATCCCGTTGCGGTCGGCGTTGAGCGGATCGTGCGGCGCGAGATATTCGTCGAGCGCGGCGACGGAGTCCGGGAGATCGTCGTAGCGTTCGAGCTGGGCTTTGAGGATATCAAGCGTAGCGCGGGTGTCGGCCTCTGCGCCATGCGCACCGGTGTGCTCGCGTCCGCAATAGTATTTGAGCGCGGCGGAAAGGTCGCGAGGCTCTTTTTTGTGGTATATGCGCTGCACGTCGATATGCGGCCTTGCGGCGGCGCCGAAATTCATCCCGACGCGCGCGAATTCCTCTTCGAGCATCGGGATGTCGAAGCGGTCGGCATTGTATCCGGAGAGCGCGGCGTCGCGGAAGAACTCGAATATCTCCGCCGCCTTGTCGGCGAACGTCGGGCAGTCCTTCACGTCTTCGTCGGCGATCTTGTGGATTGCAGTCGTTTCCTCGGGGATGTGAATGGTGGGATTGAGCAGCCAGCAACGGCTTTCTTCAGTTCCGTCCGGAGCGACGCGAATGGCGGCAAGCTCGATTATCCGGTCCCTGCGCGGCGATGTTCCGGTAGACTCGATATCGAATACGACGAGCGGCTTTTCGAGTTTCAGACGCGGCATAGGAGATCGTTCCTGTAGAGTGCGCGGACGGCGTCGCAATCAAGCGTGTGACCGGCGCGATAGCTGACCACAGTGCCGCAAAAACGGTCGGCGCCGGTAAGCGCAAGCGCCGCCATGAGGTCGAGCGTGGCGCGATGCCACACGGGTTCCAGAAATTTACCGTCCTTGGGGAAGCGCGGCTCGGAGTAGAACCGGTCTTTGCCGTGGATGAGGATGTTCTTCTTGTTGTATCCCCAATGGCGCGTGGCGGCAAAGAGTTTGCCGATCGTCATCGCCGCGAGATATTGCTGGTAGGTGCAGTTGGTGCGCGCCTCGGACGCATAGCGGAAAGTTTCCGGCGTGACGTCAAACCGCACGCGCTGCCGCCCGATGATCGTATTCCAGCTGATCGCGCAATCGATGCGCAGATTCTTCGATCCTCCCTCGGCGGGAAGGAACAGCAGGAAATCTCCGCGCTTGCCGCCGAAGGCGACCGGTTCTTTCACAGTCACGTAAGTGGCGTCATCCTCCGTCTCCACGATCTTCGCATGCTCCATGGCCTTGATGAGCGGAAGCGAAGAGGCGTCGAACAAAGGCGGATCGCCGGAATTCACCTTGAGGAGCACATTGTCGACATCCAGCCCGAGCTTGAGCGCGACGATATGCTCGACCATTCGCAAATAATTGTGCGGAGAACCAGAGCGCATCACCAGATTCTGCGCACTTGTCCAGAGATTGGAGATGTCCATCTGGGTGTCGAGCTGTTCCGGCAGATCCATGCGGCGTATCCACCACCCGGGCTTTTCGCCGGGGGCGAAGGTGATAGTCTGCTTTCTGCCGCCGAAAAACGTGCCGACTCCGGCGACTGGAGCTTCGGACACCAGCGTGCGGCGCTTGGCAGGGCGCGATGCCCCCATCGCGCCTTCCGGAAGGAGCCGCTCTTCATCGATCGGCTGGGCCTTGAAGGCGTCGTAGGCGAATTTTATTGACGAAAAATTGCCGAAAACCGGCTTGCCTATTTCGTAATTAATCGATTCCATATGTATAGTTTACCAAAAATACCAACTGCCTGTCAAGATGACATATATACCAAGCGCCAAATTGGTGGTCGCGTGCGCAATGACGGCGGCGACAAGTCCGCGCCGCAAATAAAGCAGCAGATAAACGATTCCCGCAATCGCGCCGCAAATGAATTTGTCGTGCTCCACCGCGAAAAGCAGGACGCAAAGCGCGAATGCCGACGCCTTGGACCAGTTTTTCAGCAGCCACCAGTAAAGCCAATCGCGGAAGAAAAGCTCCTCCGCGGCCGCAATCACGAAAGCGCTCCCGAAGAGTTGGATCCATGGATGCGGCGGAGCGGACTTTGCAGCCGGGGACACTAAACCCGAGACTTCCGGAAAAATCCAGACGGCGAAAACCGCAAGCCCCGCAACCGCCGATGGCAGGATGGTCGCCCCGCAACCGCCGCCCTTCTCTCTTCCGCCTCTTGCCTTCTCCCATATCCACGGCAAGAGCAGAATGCCGCCGCATACGGTGCGAACCCAATACGGGAGCCCCGCCATCAAGATTGCCATCCACGCAATGTATGGCGCTAGCTTGTAAAAGTTTTCCATTCGCCGTTCCTCAATTTCACTTTCAGCCGCCAAGCGTGCAGATAAAGCCGATCCGCCTTTTTGCCGCCATACTTCACATCGCCGACGACCGGGTGGCCGGCATCGGCGAACTGGACGCGTATCTGATTCTTGCGCCCGGTCTCCAAAGTCGCCTCGACATCCGTAGCCGTGCGCGTTTCGCCGACGACCCGCCAGCGCGTCACCGCGAGCTTGCCGCCCGCGCCGTCGGGAACGCTGCGCACTTTCATCGTGCGGTCGTCATCCTTGAGAAAACTGCGGTATTCCCCTTCGCTCGCCGGCATCCTCCCGGAGACCTTGAGCCGATACGTCTTTTCGGTAAGTTCGTGCCAATTGTCCCGATACCAATTGGCCGTCTCTTCCGATTTGGCGACCATCATCACGCCGCTCGTGCCGCGATCGAGACGATGCACAAGCCACGCTTTTTTCCGCGACTTCGCCTGTCCCTTGCGAAGATAGTCCGTCAAGAGGTTTTCGACCGTCCACTGGCTTTCGCGCGCTTCGCGCCCGATGACCTTGGTGTGCGCAGTGAGAATGCCGGCAGGCTTGTCGATGACGATTATGTCGCCGTCTTCGTAAAGGATGTCGAACGGAAGATGCCTGCCTCTTGTTTTCATCTCGTCTCCCTTCAGAAGTCCGTGTCGATCCCGACCACCTCCGGCTTCAGCGAGATACCGCAGGCGAAAAAGGCGCGATTGTGCATCAGCCGCGCAAGCGCGAGAAAATCGCCAGGAACGGCGCCAGGTCCGCACACGATGACATTCGCGTGTTCGCTCCAGACCCTCGCGCCGCCGACTGAAAGATTCTTTGCGCCCGCCGCTTCGAGAATCCTTCCGGCGAAATCGCCGTCGGGATTTTTGAAAACACTGCCCTTCGTGCCGACCGGGAACTTCCTGCGCCTCGCAAGATATTCCTCCGCGCCCGGTCCGGGCGGAACCGGCTTCAGGCGCACATCTTCAATAACGCCATTGATGTCGCTAGTGCGGTATCCGAACTTGGGAACAGTCCATACGCCGTCCACCTTTACCGCTTCGACAAGTTCGGAGATTGAATGCCCGTGTGCACCGGCATTCATTTTGATCCACCCTCCGATCGTTCCGGGAATTCCCGCCATCCACGGGATTCCGAGGCTTGCGCCAGGCCGCCCCGCCGGAGAGTCGACCGCGAAAAACTCCTCGTTCGTCGCCAAGTCGCTCCGCCAAGTGTTCGATCCCATGCCAAGCGGCGTGCGTCGCGGCGGCAGGATTTCAGGGCCGACGACCTTCACGATGTCGCCTGCGCCGAGCACCAGAACGACATCCTCCTCCTTGCGCGTCAGCATTGCATGGGTCCAGGCTTCGCGACAGCTTCGTGCGAGCGAAAGCGAATAAGCATGGGGATTTTCGCGAAGTTCCTTGTAGAGATCTGCGATATCGCCGCCCTCGACCGGTTTTTCGAATGCGGCGTAGGTGGGACACAGGACGACTTCATCCGCATCGCGAAAAGCCGCCGGGAAAGATTTCAGCAACGCCTTCGTGCGCGAATACCGGTGCGGCTGAAACAGAACCTTGAGCAGGCCTTTGCATTCGGCGCGAGCCATGGCGATTGCACACGCCATTTCGGTAGGATGATGCGCATAGTCAATATATACACCAGACGACACACGCTCGAATCTCCTGTCTGGGAGCGCAGCAACCGCCGCCGGAAGCGCTCTTGCTATCGCTTCCTTTGAATGGCCGAGAATCCTCGCCACTTCTATCGCCGCCCGCGCATTGCGCCGGTTGTGCGGCGCGGAAAGAGGGATATTCCAGTCCTCTAAAGATAAAGTTTCCGCCTCTACTATCCGCTTCGCATTCCTGCGCGCGGCGTCAAAACAGGCAATATAGTCGGCCTTGGTCTTGAAGTGGTCGGGATGGTCGTATTCGCAATTGGTGACGACAAGAATCTCGGAGCGGTATCCGGCAAGAGTGCCGTCGGATTCGTCGGCTTCGACGACGAGCGGACCTTTGCCGAATCCGGCGACCGGGAAATCTCCAGTCTCGCCGCCGATCGCCCAAGCCGGATCGTCGCCCAGTTCTTTGAGGAGTTTTGCGGTGAAAGTGGCGGTAGTGGTTTTGCCGTGAGATCCGCACACGGCCACCGTTTTGCGGGATGACGACACTTTCGCGAGCAGTTCGCCGCGCATGATCGTTTTCCGCGCGGCGGCAAGTTCGGGCGAATCCGCAGCCATCGCCGGCGTAGAGACGACGAGCTCGGCAGATTTGACATGCGCCGCATCATGGCCGCAAAACACTTTGATTCCAAGACTCTCCAGCCACGCCGTGCGCGGCGAAAGCGCGAGATCGCAACCGTCGATCTCGTGCCCTTCGCTCTTCAAAAGCGCGGCAAGTGCGGCCATGCCTACGCCGCCAATTCCGCAAAAATGCATCTTCATACTGTTATTATATCATAATTTTTGCTATAATACACAGCAGTAATTATGGAAAAAATATTTGTTTTGATGGGCGGATGCTCGAGCGAGCGCGATATATCGCTTTTGAGCGGACGCAATATAGCCGAAGGACTGAGGTCTTTGGGCAAATATGAAGTCGCGGAAATCGACCTTAAGGAAGAGTCGCTCGCAAGCGTGGATCTTTCCGGCGCAAGCAAAATATACATTGCATTGCATGGCGGCTGGGGAGAGTCGGGCGGAGTGCAGAAAGAACTCGACCGGCTTGGCATCCCGTATACCGGACCCGGTGCGAAAGCATCGCAGATCGCGATGGACAAAATCGCCACCAAGCGCATTCTTGACAAAAACTCGATTCCCACCGCGCCATGGACTACGGTCACGGCCGATGCGCCGGTCTGCCCGCTTGCGCTGCCGGTGGTGGTGAAGCCGCCGTGCGACGGCAGTTCGGTGGGCATAACCAAAGTTTCACGACCGGAAGAGTGGCGCGGTGCGCTGGCGGCGGCATCCAGTGTCATGTCGCCGGACAGCAAAGAGATTCTTGTCGAAGCGTTTGTCCCCGGGCGCGAAATGACCGTGGGGGTCGTCGGCGGCAAGGCATTGCCGGCAATCGAAATCGTCACACCGCACGGCTGGTATGGATACGATGAAAAATACAACAGCAATGAAACGCGCTATCCCTTTGTGGACGAAGAAGAGGCCAAACGGCTGAAACTGTCCGAAATCGCAACCGCCGCCTGCGATGCGATTGGATGCCGCGGCGTAACCCGCGTCGATTTCCGCGTCACTCCCGAAGGCGAGGTCTATGTGCTCGAGCTCAACACGTCTCCGGGCTTCACCTCGCATTCGCTAGTTCCCAAGGCAGGCATGAAGACCGGACTTTCCTTCGGACAGGTGTGCGATTTGATTCTTTCGAAAGCGAGTTGCGATCATGAGTAAGCGAAAACTCCACTCCGGAAACAAAGTCTCCAGACCCAAAAGCGCAAAGGAAATCCTTGTCCTTCTCGTAATGGCGCTTGTCTGCGCTGCGGCGATTGGATCGCTGTTCGCCTACAAAAAACTTCGCGATTGCTGGATCGAGCAATGCGTCATCGACGATCCCCAACTGCAGGTTCTGGTGGAATCGACCGGCAAGATGATAAAGGCCGAAACAATCCGCGAGGGATTCGATCTGCACCGAAAAGGCGCAAATTTGTGGACGACCGATTTCGCCGTCAAGCGCAAAGAGATGCTTGACAAATACCACACTATCCGCGACATCACGATAACCAAGCGCCTGCCGTCCAAGGTGACGATTTTCGTAACCGAACGCGAACCTATCGCACGGATCAATCTCCAAGGCGCAAAGCAGGAAAGCTTCCTCGTCGCAGATTCCGAAGGCGTAGCGTTCAAGTACGCCCGCAACACCGGGGCGCTCCCGGTGATCCGCGTCCCCTCCTCACCGGGACTCCCGAAAAGCGGAGAGCGCATGACCGGCAACATGCTCGCCGCGCTCAGACTGATCGAAGCCGCGCAGGAACCGGAATTCCAGGAACTCGGCATTCTGGAAATATACACCGGCAAAACCGATTTCCTGTGGACTACGCTGGGCAACTACCAGCGCGCCAAGATTGCATGGGAAGGCATGGAAGCGCCTTCGGATGCGACAAGGGAAAACATGGTTCGCACCTTGCGCAACCTGCGCGATGCGATAAATGCGCGCCTTACCGGCAACAACGTCATCTGGAATGCGACCGAATCCGGGAAAATATACGCCGACACCAAGGAGCCGATAAAATGAGCAGCACCGTATACGCCACGCTGGAAATAGGAACATCGCGCACCGTCCTCGCCATAGGGGAAAGCGAGGCTGGGGAAGAAATGAAGCTCGTCTCGTTTGCGTCGATTCCGTCGACCGGCGTGCGCAAATCGCAGATAATCGACATCAATCAAGCGACGCAATCGGTGCGCAGCGTAATCGGGGAAATCGAGCGCAAAAGCAAAGCCGAGGGCGGATCGATCGACATCGCCAATGCGTTTCTGGTGATAAACGGCTCGCACGTGAACGCCACGCCACTGCAAAGCGCGACGGCGATATCCGGCCGGAACGTCACTCAGGAAGATGTGGATCGTGTCACCGAAAACGCCCGGCAGATCGCCGGCGCCACCGGCGATCTCGCATCGCTGGACATCGCCGAGCAGGATTATGCCGTGGACAACATGGCGGGAATCCTGAATCCTCTGGGCATGTCCGGTCGGGCGCTCAAACTCAACGTCCTTCATCTTACCGCCGACAAAAACCGCATTCAGGACGCCAAAACGGCGGCAGACGGAGCACACCTTGAATTGCGCGATCCGCTTTTCGCATGCACCTGCGCCGCAGAAGCCGTGCTCGACGCCCATGAAAAGAAAAACGGCGTTCTCGTCCTCGATCTCGGCGGCGGATCGACCGGCTACGCGGTATACGACAACGAAGTTCTCGTCGACGCCGGATCGATCGGAGTGGGCGGCGACCATGTGACCAATGACATCGTCCACGCTTTTTCGCTGCCGCAATCGCTCTCTGAAGTCATCAAGCGCCGCCATGCCCAGGCGACCATCGCGGACGACGAGGAAGCCGGCCGCATCGTCCTGTCCCCTTCTTCCTCAGGCGGCGAAGAGCGTTCGATTTCACGTCGGTCGCTGAGCATCGTCGTCAATGCACGGATGAAGGAATTGATCGCCATCATCCGCGAGCATCTGGAAGAAAAGGAACTTCTCGCCAGACTCCATTGCGGGGTCGTCTTGTGCGGCGGCGGCGCCCAGCTGCGCGAACTCGATACGCTGATACAGGAAGAACTCGGCATCCCGGCCAAGATCGGCATTCCCAAACGCATTTCCGGGCTTCCTAAAGACGAGTCGCCTGCGCTGTACGCGACTGCGGCCGGAGCGCTGCTGGCCGCTCGCGCTGCATATCCGGAGGAGCATTCGTTCTTCGACACTCTCAAAGGAATCTTCAAATGAACGGCACGAAATCAATTCTGCTTGCGGGAATCGGGACTGCGGGATCGACGATCGCGCGCGAAATCCGCGATGCGTTCGACGGCAATCTGCGCACGATCATGTGCGATACCGACGCCGCCACGGCGCAGATGTGCGAGCCGTTCGTCCTGCTCGGCGGCAATCGTCTGGCCGGACGCGGCGCCGGCGGCGACATCGTTGCCGGACGCATGGCGGCGGAAGAGTCGATATCGGCGATCGACTCCCATCTCGATGGCGTGCGGATAGCGGTGATCGTAACGACGCTGGGCGGCGGCACCGGCGGCGGCGCTACGCTCGAAACCGTCAAGCATCTCGCCCGCAAAGGCATTCCCTCGATAGTCTTCGCCACCGTGCCCTTCACTTTCGAGGGCGACGACCGACAACGCCATGCGCGCAGCGTGATGCGTATGATCGAAGACGCCGCGAACGCGAGTTTCTTCATTCCGCTCAACGACCTCGCCGCCGAAACCGACAATATGAAGGAAGCCTTCGACATCGCAAGAGCCAGACTGGAAACGGGCATCACCTTTTTCTGGCGGCTCCTGGAGAAGCCGGGCTACCTGCGGCTCGACGCCGAACGCCTTCGCAACATCCTCTCGCGCGCCGGGCATGGCCGTTTCGCCGCCGTGGAAACCAGCGGCGAGAACCGGGCTCGCGAAGCGCTGGACAGACTTCTTTCTTCGCCTGCCGTTTCCGGCGGCACCGGCACCGTGCGCGCCATCCTCTGCGGAATCCTCGCCGGGGACGACCTGCGGCTATCGGAGGTGGGAATCGTCGCAGGAGGACTGCGCAAGGCTTTCAGCGAACCGATGCGCTTCGACCTCGCTACCGTGAACGACGAAGAATCGTTTGGCGGCAGAATCGCCGCAGTCGCGATGCTCTTCGAATCGACGCCGGAAGAATCATCCGGAAACAAACCGAAATCGGTCCTCTCGGGCTCCGGGCAGAAGAACGACAGATTCGTCAAGAGCGAGGCTACAATCTGGCACGGCGAGAACATGGACGAACCTACCTATTTGAGGAAAGGAATTTCCCTTGGCTTCTAACCTTGACGGCCATGTCCACGTCCTCCCTCTCCATGTGGCGAACAAGATTGCCGCCGGCGAAGTGGTCGAGCGTCCGGCATCGGTAGTCAAGGAACTCGTCGAAAACTCGATCGACGCAGGCTCGCGGCACATCCGCATCGCCATCGTTCAGGGCGGACGCAAACTCGTATCGATCCAAGACGATGGATGCGGAATGACAAGGGACGATGCGCTATTGTCGCTTGAACGCCAGGCAACCAGCAAGATTCTGGACGTCCACGACATCGAAAATATCGCTACGCTCGGCTTTCGCGGCGAAGCAATTCCTTCAATCGCTTCCGTTTCGCGTTTTTCGATCACCACGCGCCGGCATGAATTCGATGAAGGTGTGTTCATTCAGGTGAACGCCGGGACTGTCGCCGAGGTCCGCTCCGCCGGATGCCCGGCGGGCACCAGAGTGGAGGTGCGCGATCTCTTCTGCAATGTCCCCGCCAGACGCAAGTTCCTCCGCGCATACGCCACTGAAGAAGGTCATATCCGGCAGATCTTCGTCTCGCAGGCGCTGGCGCACCCGGAAATCGGCTTCTCCCTGACGCTTGACGGACGCGAACTCTACAATCTGCCGCCCGCAGCCGCCGCAAAAGACCGCATTGCCGATATCTTTCCGCAGGAACTTTCCGAATCCCTGCTGCCGGTCGATTCGCAATCCGGCGAGATTTCCATCAAGGGATTTATCGAGAGACCGAATCTTTCCAATCCCACCCGGCGCGAACAATATGTCTTCATCAATGGCCGCTCCGCATCCGCGCCGTCCGTCGCCTACGCGCTGAAAGAGGCTTATCCGCACCGGCAGGGAGAGGCTAAACCAGCGCTTTTCCTCTTCATCGATCTGCCGCCGCGCGAAGTCGATGTAAATGTCCACCCCGCCAAACGCGAAGTGCGTTTCCGCAACAACTCTGCGGTCAAGAATGCCCTTATCGCCGCAATCGAAAAAACCTTGGGACTGGGTGCAACCGATGGCGGTCGCCCCGCGACCGCCATGCCTGCGGCGAAATCCTCCTTCGCGGCTATGCCGCCTTCCACCCTCGCCAAGGCTGCGGTGGACAAGTCGGAGGAAAGGTCGAAACCGCCGCCCGCGACGGCCGCAAACGACATGCCCGCTGCAAACCCTGTCGAACCGCAGCCGGTGCCCGTCCAGCTTGCGCTCCCGGAAACCGCGCCAAAGAAATCGTCGCTTCCGTGGAAGACGTTCCATGTCCTCGGATGTACTGACTCTGGTTATGTTTTAATCGAAACCGAAGATGGTGTTGTCACGATAAATCCGGCGGCGGCGAACGAGCGCATCGCCTTCGAGCGACTCCAAAAAGCGTCAATTCCGTCGCAACGCCTGCTTCTCCCGGAAACAGTCAAACTTTCCCCCGCAGAATCCGTGCGCATAAAAAATTCCATGAAAGAACTCGAACGGATCGGGTTTGCGATAGAAGAGTTCGGCATCGACACTTTCAAGATAGACGCCGTTCCGCAACTTGGCGACAACCTGCCGCTCGCGGACATCCTGTCGACCCTCGCGCAAGACCTCGCCGCTTCGTCCGCTCGCAAGGTCGGCGAAAACTGGAAGGAGGATCTGATCGCCCGCTCGCTCGCCAAATCCATGCGCAAGCGCCCATGCAAACTCGACGCCCGACAGTCCGAAATGCTCGTCGAAGACCTCTCCGCCTGCCGCATGCCGTATGTCACTCCGGCAGGAAAGCCCATCATGATCTTCACCTCGAACAATGAATTGTTCCGGAAATTCCACGGCAGATGAAAACGACCCTCGATAGATTTCGCAGCCGGATCGGAGAATTCTGGTGGTACTCCATCATTCTGTTCATGGCGATGCGCTCGGCGGATTTGCTCAACCTGTTTGTCGGCGTCTGGCTGGTCCCGAAATTCATATCGCCCGACGAGCTTGGCGCGGTTTTGCCGCTTGCGTCTTTTGCCGCCCTGCTGGCGACACCGGTCTCGGCGTTTGCCATGTCCTTCATGAAGGAAATAACCTCTCTGGCCACGGCAAAGGAATTCGGGAAAATGAAAGCGCTGCTATCAGGGGTGTTCGCCGCCGCGCTCGTCTTCCTTATGCTCTCCATTCTCCTCAGCCGGATTGCAATGCCGTTTTTCATGGATTCGATTCGCATATCCGAAGGCTCTCTTGGCATTCTCATTCTGGCTTCGGGCTTCATCGGCGCATTTGCGCCAGTATATGTCAATGCGCTGCAGGGCCTGAAGAAATTCCGCGAACTCTCGCTCCTGCATGTCTTGTGCGCCCCGGTGCGCCTTTTGACAATGCTCGTGGCGATGCCTTTCCGTCCGCTCTCCGGCTACTTTGCCGGACAAAGCGCCTCGCCTGCCGCCAATATCGCCCTCTCCGTCTTTTTCCTCCGGCGCGAACTCGCGGTCAAGGCCGACGCCTATTGGCGCCGCCCCGCCGTCAAGCGGTTTCTCGTTCTCTTCCTGCTCATCCTCGCTTATCAGCTCTCCGCCGCCATGCTGGGATTCGCAGAGCAAACCGTCTTCCGCCGCAATCTCCCAAATGCCGAAACCGCCGCATTCTACATGCTTACGCGCTTTTCCGACATTTTGGGCTTTGTGTCCGGCGTCTTGCTCGCCGTCCTTTTCCCCTACACCGCCGAAGCTGCCGAGCGCGGCGAATCTTTGCGTCCGCTGGTAATCAAGACTGCGGCGGCAATCATCGCCGCGGGCATATTGCTTTCCTCTTTTTTCGCGATTGCAGGAAAATGGATACTCGCGGTCTTGCCGGGCGGCGAAACGAACGCCTTGTTCGCATGGGCGTTGCCGGCGTTGACCGGAATCAACATTCTCTTTCAACTCCAATGCCTCTACACCAACACCGAAGCCTCCGCCGCCAGATTCGGCTTTCTCAAATGGTGGATTCCATTGAATCTTATCCTGCCGTTCGCGCTATTGTGGATCTCACCTTCGAGCATTGCCTCGCTCATAGCGTATCTCGCGCTCGCCGCCGCCGCAAAATTCGCTTTTTCGCTCTGCGGATTTCTTTCCTCCGCATCGCGCTCTCAGCGCACGGCGCCATGACCTTTAGTCATATTCTCGCCCAGAAGCGCCAATGCCGGGTCTGAGGACTCCAGCGCTTGCGTCCAACCGTTCTCGAACCCGAAATCCGCCGCGGCCTCGGCCACCTCGGCGTATTCGTATTCGGTAAGCTTGCGGTCGAACGGCGGCGTTTCAAGCGCCTTGTAGGCGGGCGTATATTGCGCCATGACCGACACCATGATCTCCGTGCCCAGATTCGCAGCAATCCACGCGAGATTCTCGATCGCCTCTTCATGATGCCCCGGCAAAACGAGAATGCGACATATCGTCCGCTCCGGTCCGCAAACCTCATCCACGGCGAATTTAAGCGCCGCTCTGGCGTGCGCGACATAATCGACGGCGGCACTCGCTTTGCGCGCCGTCTCCTCGCGCGAATATCGCAAGTCGAAAAGCGCCCAATCGCAAAGGTCGCGATACTCCCCTATCGTCTCCACGCGCTCGTATCCCGACGAATTCCAGACGACAGGCAATGCTATCCCTTCCTTTTTCAGCGGCGCTATCGCCTCGCGGATGAACGGCAGATATGGAGTGGGCGAGACGAGATTCCAATTGGAGCACCCGTCATTCACCGCAAGCTCCCGGAATATGGCCGTAAGCTCTCCGATTGTTTTGTCTTGTCCTTCTCCCTTCCAGCTCCACGGAGAATTCTGGCAATAAAGGCATTTGAGCGTGCAGCGCGAGAAGAACACGCACCCGGAGCCGCCCTTGCCGACCAATGGCGGCTCTTCCCCGAAGTGCGGCCCCCACCGGAAGACGCGCGGCATCTCCCCTGCGCCGCAGAATCCCGGTCTCCTGCCGCATCTTCGCGGACACAGCTCGCACTCAAACATTCTTCGGCCTCGTTTTCCTCGTGGGCACCGCCGAAAACGGATCTTCCGGCCAATAGTGTTTTGGATACCGTCCACGCATATCCTTGCGCACAAGCGCATACCCTTCTTTCCAGAATCCGCGCAAATCCTTCGTTATCTGCACCGGACGCTGCGCCGGCGAAAGCAGCACCATCACGACCGGCATCCTGCCGCCAAGGACTTTTGGCGAATCCATCATCCCGAAGCACTCCTGCAGCCGCACTTCCATTCGCGGTTCGTCGCCGCCGTAGCGCACTTGAATCAGGCTGCCGGACGGCACTTCAATCCGCGCCGGCGCAAGACGATCGAGCTCAACGCGGGAATGCCCGGCATCGGTCAGCATGAACTCCATCACCGCGCACAAATCCACACTCTCCAAATCCCGGTATCTGACAATGCCGCCCACGAAACCCTTTAACGCTTCGAGGAATTTTTCTTCGTCCCAACCCCATGCAAAGGCGATTCGCTCCTTCAGCGCGATTGCAGACTTCGTCCAACAGGGCAGGTTGTCCACGCCCTTTTGTCGTATTCCCTCCAATAGCGCATCTTCAACGCCATCGGCTGTTGACGCTGGTTTTTCATCGAGCGTTAGATTTCCAAGCTTCCGGCGCACGCCAAAGCGGACGCTTTCGGTCCTCCGATCCCATTCGCAAAACGGTTCGCTTTTTATCGCACCGGCGAACCGCGCTTCAACTTCGCTCTTCGTTATTTCCGCAGCGAGAAAAATCCTGGCGTCGCCTTCGCGGTCGTCAAGTTCGGCGGCGACCACAAATTCGCAGCCGCCCATTGCATCGCCGGGCTCGAAGTGGCATCCCTTCCCCGATGCCATTTTGAATGTTCCGTTGCCGCGGTTTTTCGCGACGCGCTCCGGGTAGGCGAAGGACAGCATGTAGCCGTCCGAAAACGCACCGTCTGCGTCATTCGCCAGACGCTCA
This sequence comes from Verrucomicrobia bacterium UBA3783, assembly GCA_002369235.1. Taxonomy (GTDB): domain Bacteria; phylum Verrucomicrobiota; class Kiritimatiellia; order RFP12; family UBA1067; genus UBA1067. Next base: position 21,964 of record DFFF01000013.1, on the reverse strand, counting down.
AAGCGACGCATCAAAAGTTTCTGGCGCTCGCCGAGACGCACTTTGCCGATTTCCGTCTCGTGCGAAGCCCCTCCTTCTTCCAGAATCGCGGCCAGCCTTGCGGCCGGACGACCGCACTTTATCATCATCGCCGCGAGGCGGGGATGCATCGGATATTCGCCCAACTCCGCCGCCGGAATGCCCAGCGACTCGATTACCGCGAGCGCCTGGTTCCATGCCGCCTCGGGCGGCGGATCGAGCCACGGCAGGTCTTCTCGCCGCCGCGCTCCCCAGGCACGGACCGTCGCCACCAGCGGCGCCAGGTCCGCATTGAAAATCTCCGGCGTCATCGCCTTGCCGCGGACGGCGTTTTCGCTCTCGCTCCAAAGCCTGTAGCATACTCCCGGCCGTACGCGTCCGGCGCGCCCGCGCCGCTGCTCCGCACGGTCAAGCGTAAGCGGCAGCGTCACCAGTCCGCTCATTCCCGTGCCCGGCCTGAATCTCGGCACGCGCATCAGCCCGGAATCGATTACACACGTAATCCCCGGCAATGTCAAACTTGTTTCAGCGATCGATGTAGCCAAAACAACCTTGCGCCTCGAACTCCTGCAAAACGCCTTGTCCTGCTCCTCCTTGGAAAGCGAACCGTATAGCGGAACGATCAGCGGAGCAATGCTCCCGGATCCGGCGGCGACGCCCGCCGCCTGCTCGGCCACGCGCTTGATTTCGCCCGCACCCGGCAGAAAGCACAAGATGTCGCCATCCGTTTCCTTTAGCGCGATGTTGATTGCCGCCGTCATGGACACATCCCCAAGATACCTGGTCTCGACCGGATACATCCGCCCTTCGGCGGTTATGGTATCGGCGCCAAGGTGTCTGGCGATGCTTTCGGTATCCAGCGTCGCCGACATCACCATGATGCGCAAATCCGGACGCAGCGCGCGCTTCACATCCAGCGCAAGCGCAAGCCCCAAGTCGCACTGCAACGAGCGTTCGTGGAACTCGTCGAAGATGACAAGCCCGGTATCGGAGAGTTCGGGGTCGGCGAGGATGCGCTGCGCGAGCATGCCTTCGGTGACGATTTCAAGTCTCGTAGCCCGCGAGACCTTGCGCTCCAGCCGGATCGAATAGCCGACCCTGCCGCCGGGAGTTTCGCCAAGTTGCGCGGCGATGAACGATGCACTGCGCACGGCCGCGAGACGGCGCGGCTCGAGCATCACGATTTTCTTGCCGTCAAGCCACGCTTCATCTATGAGCGCAGGCGGCACCACCGTGGTCTTGCCGCTGCCCGGCGGCGCTTGCAATACGACCGGATGGTTCGCGCCCAACGCCTCGCGTACGCGCCCGATCGCGCTTTCAACCGGAAAACCGCTCATGGAGCCAGCGTGTCGCCTCCTCGTAGAAACTCTCCGGCGTCGACGCCCCGGATGTGACGCCGAGAACCTCCACGCCGGAAAAATCAATCGCCTTCACTTCTTCGAGCGTTCCGGCGCGAAAGACCTTTCCGCACCTCGCAACTTCGCCCAACTCGCGCGTATTGGAGCTGTTCGCCGATCCCAGCACGAGCAAAGCATCGCCGGTGAAATTGCGCACCGCATCCTGACGGAGTTTCGTCGCGTGGCACACCTGTGCCATCGTCTCCACTTCGTGGGTCTTCTTGAGTTCCGCAATCGTCTTCTCCACAAGATCTGAATTCATCGTAGTCTGGGACACTACGGCGATTTTGTGCGGCAAAGGCGATTGCGGATTCTTGATTTCCCCCAGTATCCCTTTGACTTCCGCATGGTCGCGTTTGCCGATCACATACACGAACTTGCCTTCCTCGGCGTATTTCCTCGCCGCATCATGCACGCGCTGGACGAACGGGCAGGTGGCATCGACCACTTTGAGCTTGCGTTCCATGGCGCGGCGGCGGACTTGCGGGGAGACGCCGTGCGCAGAAAAAAGCACGGTCGCGCCCTCCGGAACGTCCTCGATGTCCTCCACGAACCTGAAACCGCGCTTGCGCAAATCGCCGACTACGATCTCGTTGTGCACAAGCTCATGAAGACAATAGACTTCACCCTGGAGCGAGAGCGCCTTTTTAAGTGCTCCGGTCACTCCGGCGCAAAATCCGTGCGGCGATATTTTGACGATCTTCAACCGTGTTTCCCCATCAACCTTATTTGCACAGGCTTCTCTTTGCCGAACAACACCCGGTAGCCCTCGGGATTGGGATGCAGCCCATCCTTGAACAGTTCGCTCTTGACCGATCCGTCTTCGTTCAGGAAAAGCCCGGTCGCATCCACGAAGAAAACGCTTTCGCCGTCGGAGAGCTGCGCATAGAGCGCGTTTGCCGCCTTAATCCGCTGCATGGCGTCTTTTGGACTTTTGCGGTCGTTGCGCGGCAGAATCGAAAGTATCTCGATCTTGCTCTCAGGGTGCTTTTCCCTGATCGTCGCGACAATCTGTCCGACGCCCGCGGCGAGCCGCTCCGGCGTCCAGCGTTTCGGGATGTTGTTCGTCCCCAGCAGCACGCGGAAGACCTTGGCCTTGTAGCCGTCGAGCTCGCCGTGCTCCAGACGCCACAGCACGTTTTCGATCCTGTCGCCGATTATTCCGAGATTCAACGTCTTCAACTCGCCGTACGCCTCGTCGAACGGTTCGCGGCCGCCGCGGTTTCCATCGAGCATGAGTTCGGTTATGGAGTCGCCCACGAATACGATGTCATACTCCTTTTCGCCGTTGGCTATCTGCTCCATGAATTTGCCGTGCCGACCTTCCCAAGACCAGCGCGGAAGCGTTTCTTTCTCCCTGCTTACGCCATTTAGCGGCGCAATCTCCTGCGCGGCGACGGCGGCGAAAAACGACACCGCAAGCATGATCATGTTCATATCCTATTCCTTTCTGCCTGCGACTTCAGGCCGGAATGATGAAAAGCAAGACGAGGTTGGTCGTATTGAACAGCGCGTGGTTCAGCATTGCGCACCACAGCCGACCGGTCTTGCGGTATATCCACGACTGGCAAAGGCCGAAAAGAAACAGCGCGAGGAAAGCGCCGTTCCAGCCGGTGAATGCGAATTCGCCATTGGCGGCGAGCCTTCCGTAGTCGATATAGTGCGCTAAACTGAATGCCGCCGCCATCGGCGCCCAAAGCCACATCCCAAAGCGCGTAATCCATCGGAAAAGCACCTCTTCGATCGCCGGCATCGCCAGAAGCACCAGCACCAGATTCACGGCGATAAGCGCGACATTGCCGCTCTTGAACAAGTCGCGCATCACCTGCACTTGCGCCTGTTCGGGAAACTCCACGCCGAAGGCATGCTTGGCGAAGAGCTCCGTAAGATAGGAAAGCGCGACCGTGATGCCAAACACCGCCGGCCACGCCTTCAGCGTGAATACAAGACGCTTTTTCCCCATCAGACGGCAGGCGCGGCGCTCTGGCCTTCAGTGCCGCGGATCTTGATGTGCAGCTCCCTGAGCTGCTGCTCCGTCACGAAGTTCGGCGCGTTCATCATGAGATCCTGCGCCTTCTGGTTCATCGGAAACGCGATGACCTCGCGGATGTTCGGAGTGTCGGTAAGCAGCATCACCATGCGGTCCACTCCGGGCGCAATGCCGCCGTGTGGCGGCGCGCCAAACTGGAATGCGTTGTAGAGGCACCCGAACTTCTGCTGCACGACTTCCTTGGAATAGCCGGCGATCTCGAACGCCTTCTCCATGATGTCGATGCGATGGTTGCGGATCGCGCCCGAAGAAAGTTCGATGCCGTTGCACACCACATCGTACTGATACGCCTCGATCTCCAGCGGCGCCTTCGTCTCGAGCGCCTCCAGACCGCCCTGCGGCATCGAGAACGGATTGTGCGAGAAGATGATCTTGCCCGTCTCCGGATCCTTCTCGAAGAACGGGAAGTCCACAATCCAGCAGAACCGGTAGCAGTTCTTCTCGCAGATATTGTTCGTCATGTGGTTGGCGATGTCGGTGCGCACGAGCCCCGAGAGGCGGTGGCACTCGTCAACCGGAGCCGCCATGAAGAAGAGCGCGTCGCCAGGCTCCATCTTAACAATCCCCTTCATCTCCTCGAGCTGCTCAGGCGTAAGGAACTTGGCGATCGGGCCCTTAAGCTCGCCCTCCTTCGTCCACGAGATGTAGCCGAGGCCCTTGCCGCCGTTCTCCTTCACGTTGTGCTCGCGCTTGTCGAACCACGTCCTGGTCTCGACGCCGACAATGCCCTTGACGAGCAGCCCCTTGACGAGCCCGCCCTGCTCAACAGTGTTCGCGAACGCCTTGAACGACGCGCGCCTGAAGAAGTCGCTCATGTCAACCCACTTCAGAGGGTTGCGCAGGTCGGGCTTGTCGCTGCCGTACGTCATCATCGCGTCGCGGTACTTGATGCGCGGCCACGGAGCCGCGTTGCACTGCCACGTCGAGAACTTCGCGAACGTCTTGCCGACCACGTCCTCCACAACCGCGAAAATCTCGTCCTGCGTCGCGTAGCTCATCTCGATATCCAACTGATAGAATTCGCCGGGGCTGCGGTCGGCGCGCGCCGCCTCGTCGCGGAAGCACGGCGCAATCTGGAAGTACTTGTCGAAGCCGGAGACCATCAAGAGCTGCTTGAACATCTGCGGCGCCTGCGGCAAGGCGTAGAACTGCCCGCGGTGGATGCGGCTGGGCACCAGATAGTCGCGCGCACCCTCCGGCGACGACGCAGTGAGAATGGGCGTCTGGAATTCGTTGAACCCCTTCGACCACATCTGCTCGCGCAGGAACTTGATCACGTTCGACCTGAGGATAATGTTGTTGTGCAGCTTCTCGCGGCGCAGGTCGAGATAACGGTGCTTGAGCCGCACGTCCTCGCTCTCGTCCGCCTTTTCATCCGGGATGTAGATGGGCGTGACCGCGCTTGCGCTCTCCATCACGAATTCGTTGGCCTCGACCTCGATCTCGCCGGTCGCCATCTTGGGGTTGATCGTGTCCGGCGTGCGGAGCTTCACCTCGCCGGTCACCGTGAACACGCTCTCCAGATGGGCCTTTTCCACCTGGCCGAAAAAGCTGCGCGAGGGATGGACCACGATCTGCGTGATGCCATAGTGGTCGCGCAGATCCACAAACAAAATGCCGCCATGGTCGCGCAGACGGAACATCCACCCGGAAAGACGGACCGTCTTGCCAACGTCCGCAGCTCTAAGTTCATTGCAATTGTGGGTACGATACGGATGCATTTTCATGTCTCCTAGATATTTTTGTGTATTATATCAAAAATCCGCGCAAAACACAATAGTCCATGGTGCCAATCGGTCCGGGGCGGCGAAAAGCGGGACGGTCAGACTTCCCGCAGCGAAAGGCGGAGCGACTCCTTGCCGTCGCTCTCTACCTCCACGCGGATCTCTTTCGCCGTCACCGGCGCATCAAGCCGGACCATGCGCCGGTAGCCGATCTGCCCGCCGCCGGCGATTTCGCGTCCGTCGGCGAAGACCTTCCACGCGGCGACCCGCAGCCCGTCGCGAACATCCTCGGCCAGATCGATGGCGTCGAATGTGCGCGCTTCCGGAAGAATCCAGCGCCACTCGCCCGTAATGAGACGCTCGCACCTGGCGTCCTTCGCGTAGTCGACCTGGTTGAACCGGCGCAGCCAGTCGCCGAATTCCTTGAGGCGCTGCACGTCGCCATCGTCGATAAGCCCTTCCCGGTTGGGCGCAAGCCCAAGATCGAGGATTCCGCTGCGGCCAACGCTTGCAAAGTAGCAGTCGATCAATTCCTCCAGACTCTTGGCCTGGTCGTCGGGATGCCAGAACCATTTTCCCCTGAGCGGCGTATCGGCTTCCGGCGGCTGGAACAGCCCGTTGTGCACGAGATCGTCCGCTTCCGGCACGATGCCGAGTTCATTTCCCGGCCAGCGCAGCGTGCGGTCGGTATCCATGCCGAATATCGCGGCGAGCGGACATTTCTCGATTATCGCCTTCAAGAGCCGCGGATGGTCGTAGTAGACCGACGCCTCGGGAATCTTGCGCATTTCGCCGGCGCCGCCATACCATCCGTCGCCGCCGTTGGCGCTATCGAGCCAGACTTCGGAAATCGGCCCGTAATTGTCCATCAGCTCCGCCCATTGATTGTGGAAATACTCCGTGTAGGCCGGACGCGCATATTCCGCATGGTGGCGGTCCCATGGCGACAGATATACGCCGAATTCGAGCCCGGCGGCGATCGTGGCGTCGCGGACTTCCTTCACGAGATCGCCCTTCCCGTCCCTCCACGGCGTGTTCGCCACCGTGTAGTCGACATTGTACGCGCTCGGCCACAGACAAAATCCGTCATGATGCTTGCAGACAAGGATGATGCGCCGGATTCCGCCCGCCTTCGCCACGGCCGCCCACTGCGCGGCATTGAATTTCTCCGGCGCAAACACCTCGGCCGGAGCATCCCCGTATCCCCATTCCCGCCCGGTGAACGTGTTCGGCCCGAAATGGACAATCGCGACGACGCCCTTTTCGAGCGTATTCAGTGTCGCCGCACTCGGCGCCGCCGCATCCGCCGCCGCCACACACGACACAATGGCGGCAACCGTCGTCAAAACCCTTCTCGTGGTATTCTTCATATTGACTATATATTATACCATTTTCCCGCCCAAAATGCAATCCGCAATGTCGGCAGGACGCTTTTGTCCCCATCGGGGGAGATTTTTCGATTCTTCAATTGTCCTGCGACCGTTGAGTTTTATCTCACGCTTTCGTCCGCTTTCGTTCGCGAAGGCAGGGCGGTTGCGGGGCGATAAGCCCTACCAAGTCTAGAGAGCTGGACTTCTAAGTCGAGAAGGCTAGACTACGAAGGCAAAGAGGCTGGACTACGAAGTCGAGAAGTCTAGACTACGAAGGCAAAGGAGGCTGACATTGAAGTTTGAGAACTTGAAAAGCGAGAAACTAGGATGTGTCGGGAATATTCTAAATCGGGAATGGTCGGAGCGGAGGGATTTGAACCCTCGACCTTTTGCTCCCGAAGCAAACGCGCTACCAGACTGCGCTACGCTCCGAACGAATAAAGTGTAAGTATTATATCATATTGCGGCGGTGAAAGTCAAGCCGTTATATGGACAATTTCTGGAGCGCGACTTCCATTTGTCCACATTCATCTTGTATGGCTCGCCCACTTTCACAACCGTCGGCGCCAGGACGGGCGGCAGATTGCGCACGATGCGGCGCGGCATTTCCCACCACGCTTTCGCCCAAGCCTCCACATCCATGCCTTCTTCTTCGACCATGATTTTCCATGTCATCGGAATGGCCGCTTCAAGTCCGATTATTCCGTTGGCGCTTTTCAGGAATCCCTTGTCCTTGGTCGCGGCGGGGTGCGGCGCATGGTCGGTCGCAAACATCAATACCCCGTCTTTCACGGCCTTGCGCAATTCGGCGCGGTCGTCGTTGTCGCCCAGCGGCGGCGCCATCTTGAAGTTCGCGTCGTCAAAGACAAGCTCCTCGCACGAGAACGCGAGGTGGTGCGGCGTGGCTTCGGCGGTGACCGGGAGCCCTTCGCGCCGGGCGTTGCGAACGAGCTCCACGCCGCGCGCCGTCGAGATATGCTGGATATGCAATGCGCACCCGGTATCGCGGCAGAGGCTCAAATCGCGTTCGATGGCGACGGTCTCGGTCTCCGGTCTGATGACGGGAAGACCAAGCCGCCGCGCGAGGTCGCAATCGCGAATGACGCCGCCGGCCTGGACTTTGGGATCCATCGCATGTTCGCAAATGCACATCCCGAGTCTGGCGGCGGTTCGCATTGCCTCCAGCATCACTTTATCGTCAGCGACGAACGAGCCGTCGTCGGTGAAAAACGCGCAGCCTGCCGCCGCGAGCGCTTGCATATCCGACACTTCCCTTCCCTGCCGCTCTTTCGTGATGCAGGCGGACGGGATGATTTCGACGGGATAGTCGCCGTCGCGCTGACGCCGTATCCAGTCGGCACTGTCGCCTGCGGGATTGGTGTTGGGCATGGTGACGACGGCGGCAAAACCGCCGGCCGCCGCCGCCGCCGCGCCGGACGCAGTGTCTTCCGCATCCGTCATCCCGGGATCGCGGAAATGCACATGGACATCGATAAAACCGGGGAATGAATACGTCATCATCTGCCAAGCCCCTTCCCTTTGCACGCGCCGACGATTTCCACAAAGAGCATTTCACCAGCGTCGGCGCTGCCGCTCACCGCGCGTTCGCGCAAGTTGAGGAAGCGGAATCGCGCCGAGCGCAATTCGCTGCGCCGCCATTTTTTCAGCGCCTCTTCCATTTTCCGCGCCTGCCAAGGCGAAAGCGAATCCTTGATCAAATCGAAATCCAGCATCTGACGGAGCGTGCGCTCGACAGTCGTCAAAACCGGAACCGGAAAGCCGCTGTCATCCTTGAAATTCATGGCGGCGGCAAGCGCTTCGTCGGCATTGCGGCGCATCACGGCGTCGGCCACGGCCCACATCTCCGGCTCGGTCCCCGGCCCCGCGCTCGTGATGGCGGCGATATCGTCTTTTGTTATCGTCGTGCGCCCAGGGCCCAGGTAGTCGCGCAATTTGCAAACTTCCGACATTATCGAGCGCGACGATACGCCCACCTTCGCGCAGAACAAATCCACCGCGCCATAATCGAACCTGAGCCCCATTTCGGCGGCGCAATCCGACGCGAACACGGCGGCGTTCTTCGCAGCCTCCCAGCTTTTCGCCGTCTCGAAGAATTTGACGTCCGCGACGCCCTGCAGCGTCTTCGCGAAAATCGACGTCTTCAGCAGCCTTGGCGCGGAGATGACGAGTTTCACCGATTCGCCAGGGGGATTCGCGGCGATGGCCTTGGCGAGATTTTCGAGCGCGAGCTTCACGTCCTCGGAGGTTTTGCCGCCGTCTTCGCCTTTGCCGCCCCTGTCGCCGCCCGGCAGAAACCCGATGTTGCGCCACCACACGGCGCGGACAGGATCGAAAAGCGATTCCGCAAAGGCCTCGGAGCGGACTCTGGAGATGTCTGACAACTGCAAGGCGGCGTTGACGGAAGTCGCGGAATCGATTTCGTCGACCGGGAGATCGCCGATTGCGGCGCGGGCGGCGCGTTCCACGAGATAGTCGTCTTCACCGACGATAAGATGCACGCTCATGGAATAAAAGCCCCGCGCCAAACAAAAACATGGCGATGGAAATCGCCTGGGAGATTGAAAACGGCCCGATTGCGGCACGGGGATCTCCGCGCAGATATTCAAGCGAAAACCGGATTGCCGCATAAAGCATGAAATACAGGCCGGCCGTGTAGCGACGATAACGCCGGTAGACGAAGAAAAGCAATGCGAAAAGCGCGAAAAGCGCCGCCGCCTCGAAAAGCTGGGTCGGGAGGACCGGGAGCTGCTTGCCGCCATCCATGAAATATTGCGGAGACCCGACCGGAAAAACGACCGCGAACGGAGAATCGGACACCTTGCCGTAGCAGCAGCCATAGCAAAAACAGCCAATGCGCCCGAAGGCATGCGCAAGCGGGACGACCACCGTGCCGAGATTGCCGACTGCGAGCGGATTCTGCCGCCGCCAAAAGCACCAGCCGAAAAACACGATGGTGGCAAGGATAAGTCCGCCGTAGAACATCAGCCCGCCGCGAAATACGTAAAGGACCGATATCGGATCGGCGGCAAACTCGCTTTGCCAATGCTCGATCACATAACTCGCGCGCGCACCGACGATGCCGGCGAGGACGAGCGCCACCGCAAGATTGCCGAGATCCTTCCGCCCGAATGCGCGCTCCAAGACCGCGCACGCGAGGAAGAACCCGATTGCAATCATCAAGCCGTACGTGTGAAGAAACGGCAACCCCAGGACGTTAGGATACATATTCCCTTCCAGATGAAAATTGCGACACTCCAGTAAACCCCGCCGACGCGGAGCGCTGCAATCCTCCAAAGCTGCGCAAACTCAAGCGGCGTCACCGACGCGAGGAAAACGAGCATGAGCGCGATGTTGGCGATAAATATGAAAGTCCAGCTGAAGACGCGCCCGTAAAGCTTGACGTCCGGCTGGCGCCGGGTAAGCGTCTGCAAAGTAAAAAGCACATGGAACGCCCATGTAAAGCCGATCAAAAACATCCACAGCGGCAAAAACGGCAAGGGGCGCAAGAATGCGTAGGTGACGAGCGCTGCGATTATCACCACAAACGTATAGAACGGGAAGAAATACGGAGCGAGGGTGATGAGAAAATTCGTCTTGGTGAGCTGGACGCTGCCGCCTGCCGCCCCGACCTTGATATTCGAGGGCATGGCGCCGAACACGAGCCCCCACAGCGCATGGGTCAGTTCATGGCCGAAGACGTAAGTGCGGATCGGGTGGGAGATGGTAGACCAGCAAAGCGCGAACGCGGCAATGCCACCCAGAAGGCTCATGGCCTCGACAGAAAACGCAGATTCCGTGCCGCTGGCGAACAACACGGCATCGACAAGCGAGCGGGAAAACCCCCAGCAGGCCGGCAACATGGCGATTCCCAGAAGAAGCCGCGCAAAATTGGCCATGCTCCTACTCCTCGAAAACAAAGACAAGTTCGCCGGGGTAGACGCGGTTGTTCTCGCGCGCGATCTTTTCGACGAAATCGGGGTCTATCCTGAAACGCCGCTGATAATCGTTGAGTTTGGCGATTTCCTTGCGCTTGAGTTCGATTTTCTCCGATATCCTGTCGCTCTCAAGCTTAAGTTCCTGAGATTGGACATACGGCGTATAAGCGCAAATAATGCCGCATGTGAAGACTGCCAATCCGGCAGTCCACATGGCATATTTGAATATTTTTTCGCCAAAATCCTCCAACATACAGGCACATTATACCAAAAATCGCGTCAGAAAGCAAGGGGACCTTCGAGGCGAGGAATCACTTGAAGCGCAAGGAGAAGACAGGCGGCGGCAAGGATGACGATAATGGAGATAAGCGCGATGGACAGATTGCGCAGGAAAAAGCGGCGGCGAATGGCGAGCGCGAAGATTGCCACCGTCGCGTAGCGGTGCGCCGGGAGCGACGAAGTGGCGCCGCGCACAATCCGATCCCACTGGCGCGGAGGCTTGCCGCAAAAGCACTGGTCGATGAGCGAGCCGAGCGCATGGATGTCCGCCGCAGGGGAAATCTTGCCGCCCGAAAATTGTTCAGGCGCGGAGTAGCCGGGAGTGCCCAAGCCCACAAGGCGTCCGTCCACCATGGAGAGATTGGACCTGGTGAGCGATTCGTCCACCTTGACCAGCCCCAGATCGATAAGCACCGGTCTAGGGTCGTCGGGACGGCGCATGATATTTTCGGGCTTGATGTCGCGATGGACGATTCCCAGTGAATGCAAGAGTCCCACGCCTTCGCACAAATCGAGCATGAACGAAGCGACATCGCGGTCTGAATCAGGCAGCGGGAAAGGCTCCAAGAGTTCGATCGCCAGAAAAGGATGTTCGCCGCCAGATGAATAATCGAAGAAACGCGGGAATGCGCGGTGCGGATGCGTCTTGAGGATTATGGCCTCGCGGTTGAAGCGGGCCTTGGCGATGGCATCGTCGCGGGCGAGAATCTTGAGGGCGGCGATTTGTCCATCCCGGTCGCGCACGGCGCGAAAAACCTCGCCCATGGCACCGCGTCCGAGAAATGCGGTAATGCGCCACTCGCCCACGAAATCGCCCTCTTTGGCAAGGAACGACGAATGCGGCATTTCGTGTCCGCGCAGAAAGTCCGCAAGTTCGTTTTCGAGCGCAAGGCTCATATCTGCCCTTCTTCGCGCACGGCGATAAGCGCGGCGACGATGGATTTAAGTTTCTGCATCGTGCGGTTCCTCGCCTGATCTACGGCATTGCGCTCAATTCCGAAGGCCGCCGCGACATCTTCGGGCTTTTCGCCCTTCACCGCCACGCGCAGGAAGATTTGCTTAGTGCGCTCCTTCACCGACGGATCGGCAAGCAGTTCCTTGAGCGCAATTTCAAAAATCGACTTCCGCCACTCGAACTCGGCGTTTTCGGCGGCAATGACATTGGAAGAAACCTTGGGCTCTTCCTTGTAGGCTGTCATTACTTCCTTGCGCCGGGCGGATTTGGTGCAGGCCTTCTGGGCCTTGCGGTAGAGAATTCCGGTAAGGTAGTTGTGGAAGTGGCCGGTTTCTTCCGGCGCATAGCGGTAAGAAGGAAGTATCTTGACGAGCGCGAGAAGCGTATCCTGGATAATGTCTTCCTTTTCGAGAAAGGGGAAATGCCCGGCAAGGAACGCCTCCATCATCGGGGTGTAGCGGCGAGCGAATTCCGTCCAGCGCACATTCTCGGGGCTGGCGGCAATCGCGCCCAACAGTGAAACCTTGGTGACGGGGACTTCGGCCATTGCTTATCTTACGTAAATCAGTTCGCGAGGCGGCGGCGCGGCGAAAACCAGACTTTCTCCGCTGCGAGGATGCGAAAACTCGAGTTGCACGGCATGGAGCATAAGCCGCGTGGGACGCGGACGCAAATTCGCGTCTTTCTTCCGGTCGCCGTAAAGAGAGTCCCCGGCAATGGGATGGCCAAGGTGCGCGGCGTGAACGCGAATCTGGTGCGTGCGGCCAGTAGCGATGACAAACTCCACAAGCGAAACGCCGCCCGAACGGCCGACCGTCTCCCACGCCGTCCGCGCGATTTCGCCGCCCGACTCGACGACCGCCATGCGCCTTGGATCCCAGGGTTTGCGGCCGATTTGCGTCTCGAGTTTCCCCTTCGCCGGCTTGATCGCACCATGGACTACGGCAAGATACTTTTTGACGATGCCGGAATGCGCCTCGAAAGCTTCGCGGAGCTTCGTGTATGCAAGGCCGGTCTTGGCGAGCACCATGACGCCGCTGGTCTCGATATCCAGCCGGTGCACCACGCCCGGACGCGAGACGCTCCCGACCTTGGCGATTTCCGGGCAATGGCGCACTGCCCATCCGGTAAGCGAGCCTTGCTCGTGACCAGGCGCAGGATGGACGATCATGCCGCACGGCTTGTCCACGACCAAAAGGTCGCCATCCTCGAAAATTATTTCAGGCTCGCCACCCATCAGCGGAAACCCAGAATTTTGTGGAGCTGGACGCTGAGGCTCCAGTCGTCAAGCCGCGACAATACGTCCTTTGCGGTCGCGAAGTCGATCTCGCCATCGTTGTCGCAGGGGCTTACATAGTAATCGGTCGCGGCGATCTTCCGCCGCATCTCGCGGCAAAATGCCGCAATCGCCGCCGCATCGCCGCCAGAAGCGACAATTCGCACTTCGTCCGCCGCCGCAAGCACCGTGCGCCCGGCATATTCAAGCTTGGGCGATACGGCCACATAATCGACAAACTGCAGCCACTCCGGTGCGTTCGTGCCGTTGGTCTCTACGCCAATCCAAAAGCCATCGGTCTTGAGCGCGGCGATCAATTCTTCCATGTGCTCGACCATTGTGGGCTCGCCGCCGGTCAAAATGACGGATTTGACGCCAAATGCCTTGACTTCAGCCAGCAATTCGGCTAGTTCAAGACGGAAGCGCGGCGACTTGTCGGTATCGCACCAAGGGCAGGCAAGATTGCAGCCGGCAAAGCGCACAAACACCACTTGCCTACCCGTATTGCGCCCTTCGCCCTGGAACGAGCGGAAAATTTCAACAAGGCTATATTCGCGCATGCTGACAGGCTCCCAACACCCCAAGACCGAAAATCGCGGCCGTCTCGGTGCGGAGGATGGTGTTGCCGAACGAGGCCGGGTGCGATACCGTCATCAGCGCTTCGAGTTCCGTCGGCGAAAAGTCGCCCTCCGGTCCTATCGCCAGCGCCAACGCTTCGCCTCGCCAACCGGCCATGACCTTGAGGATCGGCGGCGATGGAGGATCGGTGAGTGCGCCCAGCACCGTAAACCGCTCGCGCAGTTGCGGCAGCGCCGACATCAGCTTCGCAGGCGTTTCGACGCGCGGCACCCAGCGCGTACCGCATTGGCGCGCGGCATCGTCGACAATCCGCTGCCAACGCTCGCGCTTGGGTTCCAGATCGGACGGATCGAGCCGCACGATGGTGCGTTCGGACACGAGCGGCACGATTTGGGTGACGCCAAGTTCGGTAGCCTTTTCAAGCGTCCAATCCCATCGCGACCCCTTGGCGATGCAGGCGAAAAGCGCAAGCTCCGGCGGACGGGGAGCGATTGCGACCGCGCCCGCCGCCTGGAGTCTGTCGCCATCGCAGCGGTAGGCTCTAAAGCGCCCCGCGCCGTCAAAGAGTTCGAAAATTTCGCCCGGCTCCGGACGCAGAACCTTGAGATGCTGCCGATTCTCGCGCGAAAGCTCCGGCTGTTCGACAGCCAAGTCGGCACTCGCCACCAGCAAGCGATTCATTTGCCCGCTTTCTTAAGTTCCTTGATTGCGAGTTCCGCAAAGGGAATCTTGTTGCGCGGGTGGACATCGTTCATTTCGCCAAGGCCCGCCGCGAACGTATCGACAAAGATGCACCCCTTCTCCTTGGCCACCTTGGCCTGCGCCGCACGGTAAGGCTCCCACGGGCGATTCATCTTTGGCAATCCCATCATGACAAACGGGATTTCGCGTTTGCCGCGAAGTTCTTCAACCACCGCGCATAACGTCTCTTCCATATAGGCGCTGTCGAGCGGCTGATCGGGATTGCCGACGCATAAAGTGGCGTTTGATTCGCCTTGGTACCACAAGATGCCGTCGAGCCTGAAATCCTTGCTGGCAAACAGATTGCGCGTAAGCTTGATACCCTCGTCGTACATGAGCGAGACTGGCCACCAATGGCCTTCCTCCATATTGCCCGAGCGGCGCGGATACTCGCGAGCCACCCACTTGCACGGGAAGTCGTCATTGGCGTCGAGACGGTGGCGGTTGGTGGCGATGGCCATCAAATGCGGATACACGGCATTGCCGTCCTTGTCCACTTGGCACATCGTCGTTTCGCTCAGGAAACTTTCGGTTGGTGCGCCGCCGGCCGCGACATACACCATGTTGACCGTCGTCTTCTTCTCTTGCGCACGGCGGATTGCGAAGCTGACGCCAAAGGCCGACTTCGCGCCGCCGTTCTGCGGAGTGAGGCGCGTCCACTTGCCGGTGTTGAAATCCCAGAAGTTGACGGTCACCTTGGAAAGCTGAGCCAGTTCCTTGGCGCAACGCTCGCGCTCGTCGCCGTGAACGCCGAATTCGTTCCAGCCCTTCTGCATATTGCTTTGCCCCACGCAAAGCCACACTTCGCCGTCCTTTGGCGGCTCGTAGTGCTTTTTGGGAGCCTTGCCCAGCAATGCCGCGGCAGTGGTCTCGGCGATGATTCTGGCGCCTTGGGCGTTGGGGTGGATTTTGTCCGAAGCCAAAATCGCATCCATCTCCGCCCTGAGCGGCTCCTGCATGTCTATGCCCTCGGCCCCCATCTTTTTGGCCACCCTCTCCAGATCGCGCTGCATCAAGAACGGCTCGGGAGAGCGGTAGAACCGCTGTCCCGGCGCGAGCGGCGCAAGCTTGGTCCAGATGTAGAATTTTACCTTGGGATTTGCCTTTTTGTAGTCCTCCAGAAGCGCGATATAGTCGGCCGCCCAGCTGCCGCGCTTGCGCGCTCCGGTGTACTCCTTGATGTATTCGCCATTGTCGTTGATGCCAAGATTGCAGACGACAATATCCGGCTTCCATTCAAGCGCCGCCTTGTGCTCCGGCATCCACTTGAAGCCGCGCTTTTCGCTGCCGCGCATGGAATCGAGATAGATTCCCCTGCCCGAATTGCCGAAATTGCGCACCTCGTATCCGCCTTTGCTCTCGGCATCCAGCAATTGCTGGAGCTGGTTTGGGTAGCAGGCGTTCTCGCGATCGGCCAGACCATAGCCGTAGGTTATGGAATCGCCAACGCATGCCACCTTGACGGCGGCGGCAAGAATGATTGCAGCGATCATAGTTTTTTGAGCACGTTGCGGATTGAGCGTTCGCGCGCTTCAATCGATTCGCACAGACGAAATTGCACACGGGCGCGGTTGAGGTTTTGCTCGGGGCGGCTGGTCTTGAAGTAGACGTTGCCGGCGAGATAATCCTGGAAAAACCGGAGACCCAGCTCGAACGGCAGAAGCCGGATGGAATCGAACAGATACTCGCGGTCGGCATCGGTAAGGAAGGCGCCGGCTTCTTTTATGTATCCCTTGCAGAAGGCCATGGCCAGATCCTCGTCGAACACCACCTTGGCAAGGTTGGTCTCCTCTTCGCCGACCGGGTTGCAGATGGAGCGGAGCGCATCGCCAAAGTCCATGTGGATAAGTCCGGGACTCACGGTATCGAGATCGATCATCGCCGTGCCTTTGCCGGTGACGTCATCGATCATGATATTGTTGACCTTGGGGTCGCCGTGGAACATGCGCTTCTTGAGCTCGCCGCGCTTTTCCGCCTTTTCCAGGCATAGCGCGAGATCGCGGCGCTCCTCGATATACTTCACGAGACGCTTCGCTTCCATGCTGGCGCCAATGAGCGACTTGGCGTTCTTCGTTCTTAGCGTCTTGTCGTAAGCCTTGAGATAGCCGCTCGTAATGTGAAAGCCGGGCAGCGGATCGGCTATGAGCGCGGGATCCATGTCGGAAATGAGGTAGTGGAAATGTCCAAGCGCCGCACCGCATTCGAGAGCGTGTTCCGGACCTTGGGCGAGATCGAAAGCGTGGGCCGACATTATGCGCGTGATCACGCGCCACACATCGCCATTGTCATCGATTGTAAAGTCGGCGCCCTCCTTCGTTTTTATGATGCGCGGCATCTGCCACACGCGATCGTCGCGACCGGCGATAGCATCGGCCTCGAGCTTTTCATGGCAATGGCGCGTGATCTCATGCATATTGTCCATGATATCGGTGGGGCGGGGGAACACCTTCTTGTTGACCTTTTGCAGAATGACTTGAGTCTCGGTAAAGGTATTGCGGTAGATCGCAAGATATGTATCGTTGATGTTGCCGTTGCCGAAAGGCTGCAACGCCACAAGCCGTCCCTTGATGTTGAATCTGTTTATCAGTATCGAGAGTTCCATTTTTTGCGTCCTCCTCTTTTGCCCTCCTGGACCGGCATGAAATCGATTTTGCGCTCGCGCATGTCGACGCGGGCCACCACCACCTTGAGCTTGTCGCCAGGGCGGAAATGCCCAAGCGTCTGATCGTGCATGTTGAAGCGCAGGAAGCGGTTGGAAAGATTGCTCACATGCACCAATCCCGAAACCGCAAGCTCCGGAACGCTCACAAAACAGCCGAAGTTCGCGCACTTCTCGATTACCGCCTCGTAGACGATCGGCACACGCGAAGCAAGTTCATCTTCGAGGAGACGGTATTTCTTGATTTCGACGAGCGCACGCTCGGCGTCGGCGGCGGTCTGCTCGGTCTCGCTCAAATGCCTGCTCCACTCGGCCAGCGTCTTGGGCGGCACTTTGCGCGGACGAAGATTCTGCGATGTGCGCTCAAGATAATCGGCGAGCTGACGGTGCAGCGTCAAATCCGGATAGCGACGGATCGGCGAGGTGAAATGCGCGTAATAGGTTTTTGCAAGCCCGTAATGCCCCATCGCCGCACTATCGTACACCGCGCGCTTCATGCTCCGCAGGATCATTACGGAAATCGTGGAATAGAGCGGATGCGACTTGATCTCCTTCAAAAACCGCGCAAAGACCTTGGCGTTTTCGATATTGCCCATTCTGACGCCCAGTCCGCGCAGTTCGGCGCGAAGCAGGTCGAGCTTTTCGGGGTCGGGCTTGTCGTGGAATCTGGCAATGATCTTGACGCCTTTCTGCCAGAGCTCTTTGGCTACAGCCTCGTTGGCGGCGACCATGCACTCTTCGATCATCTGATGGCTTTCGTCGTAAGGCACGGCCTTCAGCCCGGCCATTTCGCCTTGCGCATCAAGCACGACTTCCATTTCCGGGATCGCAATATCCAAAGCGCCGGCGGCAAAACGCGCCGAGCGCAACTGCTGGGCGAGCGCATGGATCTCGCGCACGGTCCTGAGTTCCGGCTTCTTTAGTTTGAGGGCCTTGTCTTCGCCGCCGCGGATGATCTTCATCACTTGTTCGTAAGTGAAGCGCATTTTTGATTTGATCACGCTCTTGGCAAACCGGTGCGCGGTCATGCGCCCTTCTTTGTCGAAGGTCATGAAAACCGAAAATGCGTAACGGTCTTCGCCCGGAACCAGCGAACACATGCCGTTGCACAAAGCCTCGGGGAGCATCGGGAGCACCGTGTCGCACAGATATACGCTCGTGCCGCGACGGTATGCCTCTTTGTCGATTGCGCTGCCGGGTCGGACATAGTGGCTTACGTCGGCGATATGCACGCCGAGGATGCGATTGCCCTTGCGGTCGGTCTCAAGACTCAAGGCATCGTCGAAATCGCGTGCGCTTTGAGGGTCGCAAGTAAAGATGAATTTCCGGCGCAAATCAAGACGTCCTTTGGCGGAAACCTTGCAATCCACCGCCTCCGCCTCGTCCAAGACCTGCTTCGAAAATCCCTGACGCAGGCGGAAGAACTTGATCACGCTCCGGACATCGTCCTTGGCCGTCTTTCCGGGCGGCGCGAACATTACGCGACCATCGCTGTCTTTCATTGCCACGGTTTTACTTCGGTTTGCCGCCGGCCAGAGTTTCGGCGATATTCATGTAATAAGAACGGATGCGCTCGTAGGCGTTGATTATATCGAGTTCGCCGAGAACGCGCAGCGGGCTTTCCGGGTCGTCCACGCTCACGCGCCCAAGCTGCGTACTGCGGCTGACGCGGATGAACTGGTGGATGTCGCTCGACTCCTTGATCGCCCACACCGGATCGATAAGCGCCATCGGACGAGGAGAGCGGATCCACCCGCTGATCGTCCCGGCGTATTGCGAAACCCGGTCGTGCACATCCAAAAGCACCTTTGCGGAAACATCTGAAATCTTCTGCTTCTGTTTGCCGAGTCTCCGCAATACCCGGACAATCGCCGCCGCTTCGTCGCTCACCGATTCAAGTTCGTCGGTAAGACGCAACAGCCGGCGCGAGCGCTCCGCGACATCGAGCGCCAGGCGCTTGGTCATGATGCTGCCGAGAAATTCGGTGACCTCGCGCTGGACATTGTCGAGAATCTCCTCGCGGTGGAGGATGTGGTTTTCATCCGCCTCCGAGCCTTCGCCCACAAGGATGCGGCGAACCGTGGCGAGAAGGTCGAGAGCGCTGTCGCGCATGAATGAAACTTCAGTGAGCGCCTGGTCGCACGCGATGACCGGAGAGAATCGCGCACCAAACTTGAGCGCGGAAAGATGCGGCTTCTCGTTCTCCGGCTGCTTGATGATGCGCTCGATGAGCCGTGCGAACGGTTTCACGAAGGGGAAAGTTATGAGACCGCGGAGAACCGAGAAAATGGTGTCAGTCACGGCGATCGGCGCCATGATGCCGTAGAGCATCGGGCCTTTGGCAGTCTCGGTAACAATATTCCATCCCGGAAACAAAGCCTTGCCCACCGGCACGAGAACCGGCAGTGCGAACGGGATGAAGATTATCGATCCGATCACATTGGAGAGCGTGTGCGCAAGCGCGGTGCGCTTGGCGTCGGCCGTGCCGCCGATCGCGGCCATCCATGCCGTCACTGTCGTGCCGATGTTCGCCCCGAAGAGCGTGGCGATCGCCGCTTCGTAGGAGACGAGCCCCTGCGAAGCAAGCGTCATGGCGATGGCGATTGTCGCCGCAGAATGGATCGCCGCAGAAATCATCATCGCCCCGATGGCGATCATTATGACATCAAAAACCCCTTTGACTTCAATACTCTGGAACGCAGCGCAGACCGAAGGATTGTTCTTGATCGGCACCACGCCTTTGGCCATGAAATAAAGCCCCAGCAATACAAGCCCCAGACCCAATACCGCAAGACCCAAGTTGTGAATCGCCTCGCGTCTGATGAAGAAGTAGAAAATGCCGCCGACGGCAAGCCCGACAAGTCCGATCACCTCCGGCGACGGCGCCATGGCGACGACCCATACGGTGCCCGTCGTGCCGATGTTCGCGCCGATTATGACATTTATCGCCTGCGAGAGCGTCATCATCCCCGAAGACACAAACCCGACGACCATAGCCGTGATAATCGCAGACGACTGCGCGATCAAAGTGGAAACGATGCCAGTCCCTACGCCTGCGAGGCGGTGAGTAGTCGCAAGTCCCATGAACTTGCGCAACCCCTGTCCGCCGACGGCTTGAAGGCCTTCGGAGAGATGTTTCATTCCAAGAAGAAACATTCCCAGACCGCCGCCGGAGATGACGATCATCAACAAAATATCTCTCATGCCAAAACTCCTGCAACCATGACCGCTGCTCCCCAGGCGATTAGCACACAACCGACTGAACGCCGCCATTTAGGACGCGCCGAAACAAGCGCATACGCTTTCTCCAGCCGCCATGGATAAAACATTCCATACATTCCGCAAATCGCCGCAGCGTAGCCTGTGGCGACGAGAATATGCACGGCGGCGAATCCGCCCGCCGGAACGAGAAGCCGCGTCGTGCGGAAGAGCGCGGCGGGGAAAAGCATGAGAATGCCGGTCAAGGCGCGAACGCTCAAATGATCGGGCATCCAGATGAAGGTAAGATACCCCAGCATCGCCGCCATAAGCCAAATCTGCCCTGGGAAAATCTTGAGCATTTTATCGAAAACATCAATCCCCATCGTCCACATCTCGTAGCCAGCCCAGAACCAAGCGACGAATGTCAACACTGCCGCCGCCGTACGCGAATTCTCGAACCGGGAAACAAGATTGTCAGTCTTTTCGTTCCAAAACGCAATCCCCCCGCCTGCTGCAAGGAGGGGCGCAGCCATCAAGATACCCCAGAACAATGTCATATATAAAAAAATGGAGGTGGGAAGCGGAGTTGAACCGCTGTAAGCGGATTTGCAGTCCGCGACCTAACCGCTCGGCCATCCCACCGTCTAGGTTGTTTGTATTATATCATATTCGGCCGCAAAAAGTCAATACCCCAAAACACGCGAAAGGCCGCGGAAGGACGCGATGCCCCCATCGCGCCGAAGGTAGGGCGCATCGCCCTACCAAGTAAACGGGGCTGGACTACGAAGTGAAGGGAACTGGACTACGAAGTATAGAAGGCTGGACTACCAAGTGGAAGAAGCTGGACTACGAAGTAAAGGGGGGCTGAACTAGGTGCGGCGACCCAAGTGGTGATAAACCCTACCATTCCCCGTTCCCTATTCCCCGCCTTCCGTGTATTCCGTGGTCAAAAAGCCGCATCAGAATGCCGACACAAAAAGATATAACCTTTTTACCCAAAAGGTCC
>DFFF01000013.1:285-674 GCA_002369235.1 Verrucomicrobia bacterium UBA3783 | reverse complement strand
TTTTACCCAAAAGGTCCAACCTTTTATACCAAAAGGTCCAACCTTTCACCCTAAAAGGTCCAACCTTTCACCCTAAAAGGTCCAACCTTTTATATCAAAAGGTCTAACCTTTTTAAACTTCCATACGAAGGAGAAGAGAGAAGCGGCGGCGGGATTGCCGCCGCACCGGTTTGCGCGGGACCGTTGTAGTTCTCGGCCTCGTTGAACGCCTTCACCGTCGCGCACCCGTCTGTGCGTCCTTCAAGTTCGGCGTCGCCGGCGGCGAGGCGTTGCCCGCCTGTGCCATGGTTGTCTGACTCCCCTTTCTAAATTGCCAACATCTGCGGCGGCAGATGCCGCCGCAGATGTTCTTTGTGCGAGACTTACATCTCGGAGAGCTTCTTGAGGAG
>DFFF01000013.1:0-133 GCA_002369235.1 Verrucomicrobia bacterium UBA3783 | reverse complement strand
TTGAAGCGGTTTTCGCCAAGATCCTTCGAGAGCGCCTTCTCCGCGAAGGAGACGGTTGCGCTCTTGTCGGCACTGTCGAGCGTAAGCTTCTTGCCTTCCGCGTCCGGTTTGTAGCGCCAGAGCGGGAAGTGGA
>DFFF01000029.1 GCA_002369235.1 Verrucomicrobia bacterium UBA3783 | reverse complement strand
CCGACGCGGATCACCGAGCTCGACGAGCTGAACGAAGGCTTCGCCTGCGCCCTCATCTCCTCGGTCGCCGTCGCGCTGACGACGCCCTCGCCGGTGATCTCGAACGCGCCCGCCGTCACATGGAACGCGCGGCAGTCCGTCGCCGTCACGTTGTTGCCGTTGAGGTCCAGCGTCACACTCTTGTCCAGCGTCACCGTCGAGCTGAGCGCGAGAGGCGCGAGAAGCGTCACCGTGTCGCCCTGAGCGGGAACCGCCGCCAAAGCAGACGCGAAGTCAGCAAAGTATGTTGTTCCAACCTGAGCAACCGCCGGAACTGGGGAGACGTAGTTGCCAGGGGTGGGGATAGAAACGGTATCGCCCGTAATCTCGACTACCTGCTGCTGGGGCTCACCAACGAACTGGCCCGTCACCGTGTAGGTGATCGTAACCGTGTCGCCGATTGTTGCGGTGTAGGTGCCGTCGCCATTCTTAGTCGCGCCCGTCACCGTCACCGTCGTATTCGCCGGAACGACGACCGTGAAGGTCTTGGTATCAAGCTCAACCGTCGGAACGGTTGCGGTCTGGGGTTCCGTGATCGGGTTGATCATCTGGGTCGCGCCATCCGTAATCTTCCATGTAGCTTCGGCCGTCCAAGTGACGACAACATTCTCACCCTTATTGATCGTGTAGGAATCAGCAACTTCCTGCTGGACGCCACCGACCGTCACAACCGCGCTCGCGTGCTCCACCTCAGGGATCGTCAGCGTCACCTGATCGCGGGTCGCAGTGGCGGAAATTGTGACATTATCCTCAAGCGTGTAGTTGTAGACGCCAGCTACGGGCGTAAGCGGCGTGTCGTTCGCCGTTACCGAAGACACGCTGTAGTACTGATCAGGCGTCACCGTGAAGGTGATAGTCGGATCAGACTCGCTGACTGTATCGCCATCAGTAATACCCGCGACAGAGGCATGAGTCGTCGCAACCGTCACCGTCCAGGTGGACCAATCACGGGCGGTGTAGGTGGTGCCATTGTTCACCGTCTCACCAGCGACAACCGTGTAGGTATTATTTGCCGCTGTGGGTGCGGTGTAAGTATAAACTGTCTGACCAGAGCCATTAGCGTCAATTGTCACAGTCCTCGCCTCTTCGCCGTTGGTGAGCACGAGTTCTTCAACGCAATTGGCCTGCAACTTAACGGTCTGACCATCGGTCGCCGCATCAAGAGCCGCCTGAACGGTTCTGTAGCCCGGGGCCGCATTGCCTTGGACTACGATAATCGCAACCGACTTGGCATACTGCTTAGTGGCGGCATCGTACGCGACTCCATAGCCACCATAGATATTGGAACCTGTCGTATCGCCAAGAAGTTGGACATAAGCACCCGCGGTATTGAGGTGAGAAAGCAACCAGCCAATACCGTCCATCTCGGTGGAGTAATAGGTTCCTTCGCTATCTTGTGCGACAGCAGCTGAGGTGGTGCCGGCCTGTTGAGAGGTGACAGCCGTATCGCCTTCAACGCTTGCGATTTCGACGACCTTCTCGGTCGAGTTACCGAAGAAGTAGCCTTCGTCAGCCGTGTAGGTGACGACAACCACCGCACCGACTTGAGCCGTCACAACGCCGTTTTCGGGCGTGACCGCCACGCCATCGACCGTCACAGCAACCGTCGCATTGTCGACAGTGGGGATGGTGATGTCAACAGTGTTGGGCCTATAGAGACCGCTCACATCATTGACCGTGTCAAAAACGAGCGCAACAGTTTCATCGTTCACCGTGACAGAGCCAGAGATAGTTCCCTTGTTGGCACCAGTACCAGTCGTGGCCTTTACGACCAGCGCACCCTTTTCAGGCAGCGCATCCATTTCAACATTGCCAATCGTGACAGCCGTCAAATCGCTGAGAGCAATCGTACCGGCAAAGTCCTTCAGCGATGTGATGGTGTAGTATGTAGTGCCGTTGCTCGTGTTTGCACCTTGACGGGTCGTGAAGGTCACGCCTTCATCTGCGCCGAGCTGAGGAATTGTCGTTGCTTTTGCTTCCGTACCCCAGCCGTTTCTGAGGCTCACATCGCCCTTGAAGTAGAGCTTGGTATCAATATCGCCAAAATTTGACGAGCCGCGCACGGAGAGGAAGATGTTGGTCGCGCCCTGTCCAAGGCAGACCGTTGAGTTGGCGTTACCGTACTTTCCGGGCTGGAACACGGAGCCGGTGCTTACGCCGGTAATCGCATAGTCGAGAACAACCGTGCCCTTCCAGTTGGATTGCTGCGTAAAGGCGAGCGCGGTGCTTACCGTCGGGGACGGATCGGCCGCATAGCTGAGCGTCGCCGTGACATCGCTTTCACCAGAGAAGACAGGCGTGATGCCGGAGCCGACGGAAACCGTGCCGACCGCATCGACCGTGCCGGAAACCGTCACTGTCGCCGATTCCGTACCATCCGCAAGCACGAGAGCCACATCGCCGACCGTGGTATTCGCATTGTCGCCTTTCGCCACGAAGTCAGTGAGGGTCAAGTCGCCGCCGAGCGTGACCGTTGCATCGTCATTGAACTGGAGCTTCGTCGTGGTCAATGCGCCTTCGGTGACAAGCGCGGTCGTGACGCCGAAATAGTTGTCGGCGCCAGTCGTGATGTCGGCGCCAGTCGTCGTGACGGTTGCACCGGATTCCACGGTGAGCGTATCGATCCAGACGCCACGGTTTGTGCCATTACTAAGCTCCGCGCCATTGTGGACGATTACCGCAGTGTTGGCGTAGATTGTCTCGTAACCGTCGATACAGGTGTATTGGCTGAGCGTTACTTTGCCGCCGACGATATCAAGCGTGCCCGTACCATCCGTGACCGTGCGTCCGTTCGTGAGGACGAGTTCGCCTGTGCCGCTCTTGGTGAGCGTGTGGCCGTTGTAGTTGATGTAGCCGGCAATCTGGTTCTTGCCGAACGTAATCGTGCCTGTGCCGCCGATTGTCGCATCGGCGTCGAGAACAAGCGATATCCAGTTGCCCAGCGGTGCGTCACCCGTTGAGGTAAGCGCCCAAGGATAATTGCCGTCGCCGTCGCCAGCGATACGGACGTTCGCCTGCGAAGCGAAGCCGCCGAAGTCGAACGTGCCGCCGTCCTCGACCGTCAATGTGTTTGCGACCAGATTCGCCGCGCCTTGCTTCAAGACACCGCTCTTCACGGTAGCATTGATGGTGCTGATCGAGCCGTTCGCGCCGGGAACGAGCGAGACGACCGCGTCGGTGCTGTTCTCGACCGTCAAAGTGCCTAGGCTCACGGCGGTATCGACCGTCACCGTGGTGGAAGCGCTCGCGACAATCTTCACGTTGCCGGCGGTGGGAGCATCTACCGTGTTGCCCTCAAGCGTCCAAGTGCCCGCTCTCCAGGTCGTGTCCGAGCCATCAAGCGTGAGCGTATAGGTGCGGATATTGTCGGGTGTATCCGGTGGCATAATCTGCACCGCAGCGATACAGCCGCGGCTACTGCCGCTTCTGGGTGTGCCGTAAATCGTAAGCGGTCCCGTCAAGTTCTTGATGCGGAGCGCATTGACGCCATAGACGGGAATCGAAAGTGCCGCCTTGCCCCAAGTGCCGGAACCTTCGACAACCGCACCGGCATCGGAGTCCCATGTATAGGTCGTGCCGTTTACGGTCTTCGCAAGGAAGTTGCCGGGATTGCTGTCGGAGTTGCAATAAATCACCACATCATAGGTCTGATAAGGCACGTTGGAAATGTGAACTTCCGCGCCATTGCCGTTCTTAGAGCCGTCGTCAAGATAACCGTTAATTAGTGTTCCCGAACCAGAAGACCATGTGTTGACATAATGCCAAGTCGCCACCGACAGACCGTCAGAAAACAATGCGGAAGATGTAACCGTTCCTGTTTTGTCGTTTGAGCCCTTCCCATCCGAAATCCAGTTATCGCAGCTGACAAGCGCTCCCGTTGTGTCCGAACCGACGGTGCTGCCAAAGTTAATTCCGGCAACGCCGGGCGTGAGCCAAGAGCGAAGGAGACCGCCCTTCACGCCGCTGAAATCGGCATTCGTGAAGTAGGAGGCATCGGGCTGGGATTCTGCGGAAAGCGTAATCGAGCCTTCGGACGCAATCACGACAGGCACGGAAGCCGCGGCAAACGCCTCATCGACCTCGACCGTCACGCCGTCGGCCAAGGAAACGATCACCTCTCTCGCGGTCGACGCCGTGACACGTGCATTGATCGCGGAAACGGAGGTGTCTTCGACAACCGGAATCGTCTCAATCTCCGATGGCCATATATAGGCTTTCATCTCTGCGTTCGACAGAACCTTGTTGAACACCGCCACGGCCTCAATTTTCATGCCCTGCGCGGCTTCATATCCATTGGCTGACGAACTGGCGACAAATCCGCCAATGGCCGCACCATAGATGCTCGTATCGTTTGAGGATTTCAAGCTGGAGTCTCCCCATGATGCCGTACTGCTGATAGCATCAGTCGTTGCGCCATAGTAGAGGTATGTTCCTGCGGTCGAATAAACAAACGCCAACACGCCGCTGGCTGCAATAGAGCCTGACGCCGTTCCATATTCACCTGTCCCCCAGACGCCGTTCAGCGTACCATTAGATAAAAGCTGGATACCTGTTCTGCTGCCTTCATTGTTGCTTGATACGCAACTATCAGCGATTACGCGCCGTTTCGTGCCTTTTGCCAAATTAGAATAACGAGCAAGCACAGTAATGCCAGGCATAGCCTTTGTCGATTGAATCATCAAGCCTTGATTCGCACGATCGATGGTGACGCTGGAATTATTCTCGCCATGCGTCTGTTGCCAGTCGACGAGTGTTATGCCGGCGCTGGAGAATTTGTTTAGCGCCTCGGAACTAAAGTCGCCATCCCAGACGGCGACCGGCTCAACTGCCCATGTTGCGCCGGTTATGGCGGCAAACAAGGCAACCAAGGATAGTTTCAGGTAATTTTTCACTGCTGTTCCTCCTTTAGAATTGACAAATTCTCGGGTAAAGCGCAAATGCCCCGACGGGGTTCGACCCCGGGGGTAAGATGGGAAAATGAACAGTCCGACGCTGTGGCTTTACGCGACGGGGGGGGGGGAAAGAGGAGTCCGCAGAGCGGAAGATTTGGCAGGGCGGCGTGCCCCGCTCCGCCGCCGAGAGCGCTGCGCCCGATTGGTGCAATGCCACTATCGCACCAATCGTAGGCGCGCAAATGCGCACAATATAGGCTGTTTTCAGTCATGCAATGCTGTTTCAGCAGGCATCGGCTCCTCAACACGACGCCCAAACCTTTACAAGTCTGTGTCCATTATAGCAAAAATCCCGCCGCATTGTCAACCCCCTTTTTGTGGTAATGAGAAAAGGCTAAAGGATTCTTCTCCGTTCCCTGTTCCCTGTTTTTTTTTTTTTTAACGCAGAGACGCGAAGACGCAGAGTGCGCAGAGGTTGGGGACACTTGTGACGCCCACAGGGAGGATATGAAATTTCTCTGTGCCTCGCGGATGCTTGCGCACCCTTCGGGTTCGCCTGCGGCGAATCTGCCCTCCGAAGCAAAGCTTCTGCGGCGCATCTTGCCTCTGTGTGGTTAAAACAGGGAACGGGGAACAGGGAACGGAAACGATATTGAAATGCCAGCGCAAAAAGGTTGAACCTTTTGACCTGAAAGGTCCCTTTGCGCGTGTGCGCGTATGCGCGGTATGTTCTAGTAATAATATTTATCATGATTCCTGATAATCCTGATAATAAGACAAAATCAAAATCACCTGATAATCCTGATAATATAAATTTCAAGCCAGTTATTTTATTTATACTTACCGCGCACACGCGCGAGAGCATACACGCGAATACGCGAGGAGCCTGCCAAGTTTCCGCCGATTCCACCCAATGGGTTTCCACTTTCCACCCAAACGATTCCGTTTTCCACCCAATGCGTTTCCACTTTCCACCCAAACGATTTCGTTTTCCACCCAATGCGTTTTCACTTTCCACCCAAACGATTCCGTTTTCCACCCAATGAGTTTCACCTTTTCACCCTTCGTAGTCAACAATGCCGGACTTGGTAATCTAGAAGCCTGCACTACGAAGTCCAGAAGGCTGCACTACGAAGACCAGAAGGCTGGACTACGAAGGAAAAGATGCTGAACTACGAAGGAAAGGAGGCTAGACTACGAAGGAAAGGAGGCTGGACTACGAAGTCTAGCGTCCGGGATATTGGACTAAAGAGGTGACGTTATAGCCGGAAAGCGTGGTGTTTCTGGCATTAAAGCCCAAAAGCTCAATCGGAAAGACCATTCTGACGACTTCGCCGCCCAGTTTTTCGATCAAATGAGCGGCGGCAAGCGCGGTGCCGCCGGTCGCAAGCAGGTCGTCAAGGAGCACGACTTTCTGTCCGGGCTTTATGGCGTCGGCGTGGATATGCAGCGTAGCGGTGCCGTATTCGAGGTTGTAAGTTTCGCTAACGGTCGCCCGCGGGAGCTTGCCGGGCTTGCGAACCGGCACGAACGCGGTGCGCAACCGGTCGGCAAGCGCCGCCCCGAAAATAAATCCGCGCGCTTCGGGCGCGGCTACGAGGTCGACTTTATCATCCTTTAGCGCCGCTTCCATCATATCAAGCGCACATTTGAACCCCTCGGCGCTTTCGAGAATCCCGGTCACATCGCGGAATAATATGCCTTTTTTGGGATAATCGGGGATTTCCTTCACATAATCTTTGAGATTCATTGATTTTTCTCCAAAAAGTTTTTTGCGGCCGCAAGCGCGGCTTCAATCGATTTATCCATGTCGAAATAGCGATATTGACCCAGTCTGCCGCCCACTGTGAGATTGGGGATTTCTCCAGCCAAAGCCTCGTATTTCGCCAAAAGCGCGGCGGATTCTTCATTATTTACGGGATAATACGGTTCGTCGCCGGGCTGCCAGGCGGTGGAATATTCGCGGCAAACAATTGTCTTGGGGAACTCCATCACCGCTTTCAGTTCTGGGTGATAGTGTTTATACTCGTGCTGACGCGTGTAGGGGACGTCGGAATCGACATAATTGACGACGCTTGTGCCCTGGGCGTCGGCGACATCGAGTTTTTCGGTCTCGAAACGCAAGGTGCGCCACGGCAGCGGGCCGAACTTGAAGCCGAAAAGCGCGTCGATCGGCCCGGAATAGAAGACCGGGCAATCGAGTTTGCCGCCGGGCGGCAATTCAAAGGCGCAATTCGTCTTGATTTCGATATTTTCGTGGGCTAAAAGGCGTTCAAAAAGCGAATTATAGCCAGATTCCGGAATTCCTTGATGATAATCGTTGAAGTAATTGACGTCGTAAGTTGCGCGAACCGGAACCCTCCTGATTATCGAAGGGTCGATTTCCTCCGGCGCTTTTCCCCATTGTTTAGAGGTGTAATTGCGGAAAAAGGCGTCGAAAATCGCCGTGCGGTGCGATTCTTCGGCCATAAATCCGGCGACCTCGCCCGGCGTCAATTCCACGCCGAAGAATTGGTTGATCAGCGCGAGGCCGAGCGGCAAAAAATACGTCTTGCCGCCGTGGCGGGCGAGCACCTTGTGCTGATAGCCGTTGAATCGCACGAACCGGTTGACGAATTCCCAGACTTCGGGAATATGCGTGTGGAAAATGTGCGAACCGTAGACATGCACCTCGATTCCGGTTTCGGGGTCGGTCTCACAGCGCACATTGCCGCCGATGACCGGACGTTTTTCGAGAACCTCAACGCGATATCCGGCCTCTGCCAATATCCGCGCGAGGGTGCACCCCCAAATGCCGGCCCCGGCGACGATCACCCGATTTTCCATACCATACCTCCCTTTTCGAAAGCCTCGACGATTTTTGCGGCGGCGCTTTGCGGACTTGCGAGCGGCGGACGCTTTTCGGGCGGCGTTTTGTCGAACCATTTGCGCGTCATTTTGGAATCGACCGGCCCCAGCGTCACGACCGAAAGCCGGACGCCCTTTTGATCGAGTTCCTCCGCCGCCGCCTGCGCCATGGCTTCGAGCGCACCCTTCGCCGCCGCGTATGCGGCGTGTCCTGAACTGGGCGCGTGCGCGGCCGCGGACGATACGAGCACGGCGGCGGCGCCGGGCGCATGATTCGCTTTCTTCGCCATCCATCCCAAAAACAACATCGGGAAAAGCGCATGGATTCGATAGAGGTCGGTAGCGACCAGAGAATCAACGAGTCCAAGCGGCGCGGGGGCGTCGAAGCCCGCGAGGTGGATAAAGCCCGACACGCCATCGTAGGCGGACTTCACGAAGTCGGCGGCCTCCCTCGCCGCCTCGGGGCGCGTCATGTCGATTTCGCGCCCGAGCGCCTCGACCGTGCAGCCTTTGGCGCGAAGGAGTTTGACGACCTCCGATCCGATGGCGCCCGTGGCGCCGGTGACCAAAACACAATATCCGCTCATCGCGAAACCTCCTCGAAAAACTTTTGCGCGGGTGCATTGCGCGGCGTGGCGACGAAGTCCATGGGCAGTGCGCCCATCGCCTCGAAAAGCTCTCGCTCGTGGCCGCGGTTCATCGCCCGGCAGCTGAGAACGAAGTCGGTAATCCTGCCGCCGCTCGCGACCGCGTAGCCGACGAGCCCCAGGTCGCCATGACGATCGCGCGAGCGGAGCGTCTTGAAGACGGTTCCGGGCGTCGCGGCGATCTTCCGCACTTCTTCCGCCGTCCAGCGGCGGGTGGTGAAATTGAATTGGTTGGCGCGCTGCGAAAGCTCCGCAACACGGGCGAATTCGTCCTCGCGGACATCGTGGATTTCCGTCTCGATGCCGAGAGTCTCGAGGTATTCGCCATAGCGTGAGAATTGGGCGCGGTAGGAGGCGGTGCGCGACGCGCCATCGGCGCGGAACGCGCCGCGAATGGCGGAAAGTCCGTCCGGGGAAAATACCGCCACTTCAGGATGCGCATCCAGCATTTTGGCGCGTTCGACGGCGCGGTCGTCCACAAACACGAAACTCTCCGTCCCCAGATTCAATTTCGCCGCCGCACGTTCCAGATTGCGTGATTTCTCTTCCCAGTCGACGTATTGGAGGATGAAATCGTCTTCCTTCAAGACCATGTCCGGGCGCCGCCACACCGGCGCGACATCGCCCGCATTGTTGCGCGAAAGCCCGACGAGCAAGACGCCGCCCGCCTCCAGTTCCTTCGCGAGCGACTGCAGGCCCGTCTCCGGCACGACGGCATCCGCGCCATCCTCGCCCGCGATTCCGCGCCACAGCGTATTGTCGTAATCGAGCGCGAGGACTTTCTTGACCGAGACCGCGCCCCGGATCCGGGCGGCGAGATATTTGAGTCCCGCGAGCGACCATGGCGAAAACGCGAGCTGCATCATCCGTTCGTCGCGGAACTTCGCGTCGGACGGAGCACTCACGACAATCGTGCCGGGCGGCGGTTCGACCGCGCTCTCGCCATAGAGCGCGAGCACGGTGAAATCGCAGCCGGAAATCGAAGGCTCCAGAAGTTCTTTGACATATCCGCCGGCACCGGGCGCTTCAACGACCTCGAACTCCCGCTTCAACTCGGTCGCGAGCAGCTGCGTGGAGACATCGGAGAGAAGCTTGATGCGCGTCATGGCAGAAGCGAATAGAAATCCCTTGCGGTTTTCAAGCCTGCGATGCGCTCGATCGGGATGGAGATGCCGTATGCGGCCTCAGTCTCCATCACCAGTTTGAGATGCATGACGGAATCCCAGAGCGCGAGTTCGCCGCAAGCGTCATCCATGGTCAGCGACGCGACGCCGAGGACACCGGCGGCAAACGCGAGAAACTCTTCCGGGGACGTCTTTTTCACAGTTCGATCCTCGCGGCGGCGGCGGCAAGTCCGCCGCCGAATCCGGCGAGCAAAACGCCGCCGTGGAGATTGGAGGCAAAGGTCTTCTCCAGCCCCAGCGCAACCGAGGCCGACGCGCAATTGCCGGCCATGTCGCCGGTAATGACAACGCGGCCCTCAAGCCCCAGAGATTTCGCCAGCGACTTGACCATGTAGACATTGGCCTGATGCGGCACGAAAGCGGCGACATCGCCGGTGCGCGAAACAAATTCTTCGAGAAACCGGCGCACGTCGTCGGCCACGAACTTGAATACGCCAAATCCGTCCATGCGCAATTTGCCGCCCTCGACCTTGAGCGCATCGGCGCGCGAGCCGTCGGCGAGAAACGCGAAATCGATTTTGCCGCGCGGGTCGGGGCGGACGAGCGTGGCCGATCCGGCGTCGGAGAGGAGCATCGCCGTGGAGGCGTCGGCGAGCGGCGTTTGCGCGTCGCCATCGAGCAGCAGGACGCACTTGCCGGAATCGGCGGCGAAACGCGCGGCGAGATAGAGGCCGTGGATGAAGCCCGCGCAGGCGTGGGCGAGGTCGAAGGCGGCGACGTCCGGCGCGAGCCCGAGCGCCGCCTGGGCGAGATGCGCGTTTCCAGGCATCGCCATTTGCGGAGTAAACGAGACGGAGACGACCGCGCCGATTTCGCCGGGCGCGACGGCGACCGACGCCATGAGCTCGCGCGCCGCCGCGACGCACAGCGAGAGCGAAGTCTCGCCCTTGGCGGCGACGCGACGCTTCAGGATGCCGCTCGTCTTGACGAGCGCCTCGGCGCGGTCGGGCGCGACGAGACGCGCGGTTTCGAGGTTGTCGACTTCCATGCCGCCGAGCCGGGTGCGCACGGCGGCGATGGACGCGCCGGATACGGAAAGGTGGTTCATTTCAAAAGCTCCAATTCCTGCGCGGTCAAGTCGCGCCATTCGCCCGGACGCAGGCGGCGGTCGAGTTCGAGCCGTCCTACCGCCACGCGCTTGAGCGTAAGCACGACGAGATGCGCCGCCGAGCACATGTAGCGGATCTGGCGCTTGCGCCCTTCTTTGAGGACGAATTTGAGGACGAGCGTGTGATCGGGGAAAACATGCACGACCTCGACGGGGACGGGGCGGATCACATAGCCGTCGGGCATTTCCACGCTGCCGCGCAGGATGGCGAGTTTCTCCTCCGACCATTTGCCCGCGACTTTGACGATGTAGGTCTTTTCATGTTCGTAGCGCGGATGCGTAAGGCGGTTGACGAGGCCGCCGTCGTTCGACATGAGCATCAGACCCTCGGAATCCTTGTCGAGGCGTCCGACCGGCACGAGGCGTTCGGGAATTTTTCCGGCGATGAGGTCGAGCACCGTTTTGCCGCCGAAATCGTCGCGCCGCGAAGAGATGACGCCGACGGGTTTGTAGAGCATGATGGTGCGCTTGGGTTCTTCGGCGGCGATGCGGCGGCCGTCGATGCGCACGCACACGGATGCGGAGTCGAACCGCGCACCCGGCTCGCGGACTTCAACGCCATCGACCGTCACGCGCCCCTCGCCGACAAGCTCCGCCGCGCCGCGTCTGGAGGCGACGCCGGCATGGGCGATAATATTCTGCAAGCGCTCGAGCATCTTATGCGCGGTCGTTGGGGTTGCCGGTGGGCACGCCGACGATGCCGGTGGAAAGTCCGGTGCGCACCATCACGTAGCGGCGTTTGCCGTCGGGATCGATAAGCGTCGCCGCCGCATCGAGAAACCGCACCCAGTTTTCAGGAACATACGGTTCCGAGCGGTTTTTCGCGCAGAGGAAAGCGGCGATATACAGGTCGTGGGTGGCGGCGACGAGGAGCTGACGCCTATGACGGGAGTCGAGCCAATTCTCGAGCGCGTCGCTCGCCGCGTAGAGATCGTTGAAGCCCGGCAGAATGCCGGTTTCCATGTAGGTCTTGCAAGCTGGGAAAAAGTTCTCGACCTTGAAGACCTCGAGCACCTGCGCCGTGTCGCGGTAGTAGAACGATTCGTTGCCCAGGCACGGCGCCTCCTCGATCTTCGCGGCGGCGAGACCCATGCCTGCGGCGACGAGCTCCGCAGTCATCGTCGTGCGCCGCAAGGGCGAAGAGACGAAATCCGTCGCGTAGCGAAAATCCTTCAGCTCTTCGCCCAGGAGCCGCGCGGTGCGGCAACCCTCCTCGGTAATCGGCAGCGCATCGCCGAACGACGGGTCGTCCGGATCCATCTTCGGGCGCTCGGCATGGCGCACCTGCAAGACGGCGCGCACCCCTTTCTTGAGTTCGGCCTTGAATTCCTCGAGCGTCAATTCCTGCGGCAGCATCCGTCAGTCCCTCGCAAAGGAAAGCACGCCGCAATTCTCGCCGACGAGATAGGAATCGCGGATTGCGCAATAGACGTATTTCTTGGCGCGGGCGACGGCGGCGGCGAGATCCTCGCCAAGCGCGAGGCACGACGCGATCGCCGCCGACAGCGAACAGCCGGTGCCGTGGGTGGAGACGGGATTTTCGATTTTCCGCGCGGCGACCTTGACCGTCGTCTTGCCGTCGAACATCACATCCACCATCATTTCGCCTTCGGCATGGCCGCCTTTTACGAGCACCGGCACGCCGAACCTGGCGTAGAGCGCGGCGGCGAGTCTGGCGGCGTCGTCCTCGCTCTCCATTCGCGCGAGACGGCGAGCCTCGGGGAGATTGGGAGTGATGAGCGCGGCGAGCGGAATCAGCTCCTTCTCAAGCGTCTCGACGGCGTCATCTTCGATGAGCTTCGCGCCGGAGGTGGCGATCATCACCGGGTCGACGACGATCGGGAACGATGCGCCGCGCAAAGCCCCGGCCGCGGCGGCGATTATCGCTTTCGACGGCAGCATGCCGGTCTTCGCCGCGCGGATATCGTAAACGCCCTTCACCGCCGCGATCTGCGCCGACACAAATTCCGGCGGCGGATTGTGGATCGCCGCGACCCCGGACGGATTCTGCGCCGTGAGCGCCGTGAGCGCCACGCAGCCGTGCAGTCCGAAATCGTGCAGGACCCGGAGGTCGGCCTCGATGCCCGCGTTGCCGCCGGAGTCGCTTCCGGCAACGGTCAGCACGCAAGGCCTGATGTCTTTTCCGTCCATTTCATTTCGCCTTCATCACAATCATCGAAAAATTGTCCGTCGCGCCGCGCTCGCGCACCATGGCCGACAGGGTGAGAATGGGATCGCCGGAGCCGAGGCCGCGCCCGATTTCCTCGTCGGTCAAAAGCGAATGGACGCCGTCCGAGCAAATGAGAATCCGGTCGCCCGGCGCGACATCAAGCATCTTGAGGTCGAGTTCCAGCCGCTCTTCCATGCCTACGACGCGAGTAAGCAGATTGAGCGCGGAGCGGTCGTTCATCGCGATTGCGACCATGCGCAGAAAGTCTTCCGCGGGGATGTCCAGCTTGCCCTTGTCGGCGTCGTCGATGACATTGGCGACCGAATGGTCGCGGGTCGCGAGCGCGATTTTGCCGTCGTGCAAATGGTAGATTCGGCTGTCGCCAATCCATCCCGCCATGACTTTGCCGTCTCTCTGCGCGAGCACGAGCGCCAGCGTCGTGCCCATCATGCGGTAGTTGTGCGCCTTGGCGTAGTAGAGGATTCGCTCGTTCGCGGTCTTGACCGCACGTTCGATTTCACCGCGCGTCTTCGCGCCTTCCAGCGCATCGCACAGCCAGCGCGACGCCAATTCGCCGTGTGCGCCGCCGCCCATTCCGTCGGCGACGGCGAACAGTCCGTCCGCCTCGCGCACGAGTATCGAATCCTCGTTGTTTTTGCGCACGAATCCCTGGTCGGAAACGGCGGAGACCTCGAATGCCGGCTTCATTTCATGAGGTAGTCGTGATAGTGCTCTTCGATCTTGAACTCGCTTTCAAGCGAAACGGGCACATCGAGAAAAGAAAAATCCATCCTGGTGCGCGTCTTGCCGCCCGGTTCCACCTCGAGCGCGTGCCAATATTCGTAGTCCAGGCATCCGGCGGCGGACGGGGCGTCCTCGCGCTTCATGTAAAGCGGCAGGCGGGAGGAGAGTTCTTCGAACGACAGTTCGCCGTGGGCGCTGTCTGGCCACAGGCATTTGCCCGCGACCGGCAAGACTGCGACCCGCGCCGCCTTTACGCAGATGAAATCGTTGAGCCCCACGGTTCGTGCGCGGGCGGCGCGAGCCGCCGCGTGGTTGAGGAGCATCTTCACCGTAAGCAGCCGCGACAGCCACAGCATCGCAAGCATGAAGGCGGTGATGAACACCACCGCCAGCAGCGACTCGACCATCGCCTGTCCGCTCCTCAAGGCGTCTTATTCCCCGAGCGACTTGATGGAATCGGTGCTGATGCCCTCTGCGGCGGACTTCGCCTTCGATCCCTCCTCGCTGGAGAGCGCTTCGGCGGCACCGGCCGTCTTCTTGCCGATCGCCCGCGCGAGATAGGTGAACACGGCGATGAGCGATACGGCGATCAGACATACGATGATGATGTATTCGATCATCGTCTGGGCTTTACGCATCTTGTTTTTCATGTTTTGTCGTTCCCTTCTTTTTTCCGTTCCCCACAGATCTGCCACACAGATTAAGTTAGGGCTGAGGGCTGAGGGCTGAGTGCGTGTTAAAATTCACGGGCAATCAAGCGCGATGAGTCCCGTCGTCGTTTCGGCATGGCGATTGACCGCCGACACGCAATGCCAGAGCACCGCGGACAACGCCACGATCGCCAGCATCACGAGCACGTATTCGGTCATCGCCTGCCCGCGCCGCATCTTATTCCCACTCAATGGTCGCCGGCGGCTTGGGGGTCACGTCCCAGACCACGCGGCCCACGCCCTTGACTTTCGTTGCGATCTTTTCGGCCACGCCGGTCACGAACTTGAACGGCAGCTCCACAATCCCGGCCTTCACGAACTGCGTGGTCGCAATCGCGCGGATCGCAATCACGTAGCCGTAAGTGCGGGCGTTGTTCTTGACGCCCACCGCCTTGACGTTCGTCATGACCGCAAAGAACTGCTGCGCCTTCTTGTCGAGCTTCGCCTTCGCCATCTCGTCGCGGAAAATGAAGTCCGCCTGACGGAGGATGTCGAGTTTCTCCTTCGTGAGTTCGCCAATGCAGCGGACCGCAAGACCGGGTCCGGGGAACGGCTGACGCATCACCATCGCTTCGGGGATGCCCAGGAGCGTGCCCACCTTGCGCACTTCATCCTTGTAGAGATACTTGACCGGCTCCACGAGCCCCTTGAAAATGATGTCCTTAGGGAGTCCTCCCACATTGTGGTGCGCCTTGACGGCCTTGTGCCCGCCGACGCCGGATTCAATGATGTCGGGATAGATCGTGCCCTGGCCGAGGAAGTCGATATCACCCATCTTCTCCTTGAGTTCGCGCGCGACATCGGCGAACACGCTGATGAATTCGCCGCCGATGCACTTGCGCTTGAGTTCGGGATCGGTGATACCCTTGGCTTTTTCAAGAAACCGCTCCTCGGCGTCGATCTGGATGAGGTTGATGCCGAACTTGCCTTTGAAGACTTTTTTGACTTCCTTCGCTTCATTGAGGCGCATGCAGCCGTGATCCACGAAGACGCAGACGAGCTGTTTGCCGATCGCCTTGTGGAGGAGCACTGCGCACACCGAGGAGTCGACGCCGCCGGACATGGCGAGCAGCACCTTCCTGTCGCCAACCTGTTTGCGGATGGCTTCGATTTCCGTCTCGATGTATTTCCTGGCGTTGAACTTCTTGCCGACTCTCGCGAGTCTTTCCTTTTCGGCCTGATTCATGTTTTTGTTGTTGTTTTTTGTTTTTTTTTTTTTTACCACACAGAGGCACAGTGCGCTCTGTGCCTCTGTGTGGTTAATATCAAACCTGGTTTCTCACTTGGCCGGGGGCGGGCAAGGGCATTTGCCGCACGGAGCCTTGATGAGTTCCACGCCTTCGAGCTTGGCCGGATAGCCGGTGACTGTGGCCACCGCCTTGTCGAACACGACATAGCTCGTCTTTTTCACCGTGTAGCGGGTGCCGACGAGTGCGTCGCAGCCATTCTGCTCGCAAGCCTTGGAGTAGGCGCCGTTCTTGGCGACTGCGGCCGAGCTCTTGAGCGGGAGTCTGGCATCGTCGGTGGCGTCCGCCCAGTGGGTCACTTCAGGATCGCCGATGATGATGAAGCCGCAAATGCCCATTGCATTGGCAGTAGCGGTGACCGGGGAATCGCCCACGGAATACTTCTCGTGCACGACATCCTTGATTGTTGGCGGTCTCAAGCACGCTTCGCCGCCGTCGTTCTTGTTGACCGTGATGCAACCGCACATGGCCGTAGCCACGAGCGCCGCCGCTATCATTTTGTTCATCGTTGCGTTCCTTTCTTCCCGGAGCGGATTTGTGCTGCTCTTCCTCCGCACTCGCGGAAGAAATTCCGTTAGAGCCGCACAATCCGCCGCCGACGCCGTGTATTATACCATTTTTCCGCCGGAATTGCAAGGTTCGTTTAGAAATTGAAGGTGAGGCCGACGCCGCCCCAGGCGAAATCCTTGTATTGGCTGTAATCGCCGCCCGACCCGTGTTCGGCGGCGGCACGCAGCGATTTGTCGTAGATGTGGCAATAGTAGATCTTCGCGAAAACGCCAATGTGGTCGGTGAGCTGGTAGTTTGCATCCAGGCCTAGTTTGACCGACGCAAAACCGCTGCCGTGGGTTTCCGTCCATCCGGCGGTGGGGAAGCACCAGTTGTAGCGGTGGCTGCGGTAAGTCCATGTCATCGACGGGGTGAGCGTCAGATTTTCGCACACGGCGAGAGGTTTTTTGGCGCCCATTTCCCAGAGGTTGGCTTTGTTTTCGTGATACTCGTGCACCCAGTTGACGAACGGAATCACATAGGGGTTGACGAGTTCGAAGCTGTGGTTCCAATCCATCGTGGTCATCGTCTTGCGGCCAAACTGGAAGTGGTCTTTGCCGTGGGTGTTGTGGTCGTGCCCGCGATGATGGGGATAGTAGTACCACACGACTGAAGTGCGGTAGGCAAGCCCCCACTTCTCTTCGTCGTCGAACCAGAACGTCTTGCCGTAGTGGACATTGGGATCCCACTCGTTGAACGCCTTGCCGTAGAGGTCGCGACGCTTGTCGGTGAGGTCGGTATTCGACCACAATCCTACGCCGACATAGCCGAGGTTTGCGGGAATGTTGACATTGGCTTCAATGTAGCCCTGCAGCGTCGGTTCGGAATTGAGCAGTGCGCCATAGAGCTGATAGCCGGAGTAGATGCCGTAGTTGCCGAAGCCCCAGAACAAGGGTGCGCCGGTATCCTCGGCCTCCTCGACAGCGACTGTCTCTTCTCCCTTCTCATCCGCGACCGCGACGTCATCGACGGCGAAAACCGGCGCGAATGCGGCAATCGCGATGCATGAAACGATTAGCTTTTTCATTGTTTCTCCTTTGTTGTGTGTTTGCGGCCGCCGAAGCGGTCGGCGTCCTTGATGGATGGTGCGGTTTCAGAAAACGAAAAATCCTTGCCCGGAAGAATCGCATTGAGGACGATGCCGAAGAGCGCACCGACCGCGAGACCGGAGAGGGAAATCGCGACCGATGCGACTTTGAACTTGACGGCGCCATCGGACGAGAAGGAAATGCCCAGCGTCAGCACGAGGATGAGCGCGGCGATGAGCATATTGCGGCTTTTGCCCAGATCGACCTGGCTTTCGACGAGATTGCGCACGCCCACTGCGGAGATCATTCCATAGAGTATGAACGAAACGCCGCCGATGGTGGCAGCGGGGATAGTGCCGATGAATGCGGAGAATTTGGGACAGAAGGACACGAGGATCGCGAGCACGGCGGCAATGCGGATAACTCTAGGGTCGTACACGCGCGAAAGCGAAAGCACACCGGTATTTTCGCCGTATGTCGTATTCGCAGGCGCACCGAAGAGCGACGCCAGACAGGTTGCGCAGCCATCGCCGAGCATGGTGCGATGCAAGCCGGGGTTCTCGAAGAAGTTGCGTCCGACGGTGGACGAGATCGCCGAAATGTCGCCGACATGCTCCATGATCGTTGCAAAGGCGAGCGGGAAGACGATTGCGATTGCGCTCACGATCTTGCCCCAGTCGGGATGGGCCAAAAGCGGGAAGACGGTATTGCCGTATTGGACAGGCAGGCCAATCCATGCCGCCGACGCGACGCCCGAATAGTCGATCGACGGCGCCAGCCCCACAGCCCCCAGCGCAACGGCGGCGAGATAGGAGAAAATGACGCCCATCAAGATCGGGATGATTTTGAACATGCCGCGTCCGAAGATTGAAAACCCGATAACCGTGCAGATGGCGACGAGCGCGACCGGCCAGCTGCTGGTGCAGCTGTTGACCGCAACCGGCGCGAGCACGAGACCGATGCCGACGATGATCGGACCCGTCACGACCGGCGGGAAGAACTTCATCACCTGCTTCACGCCGCAGGCTTTCACAAACCACGCGACGATGAAATACACGAGCGAGGACGAGGCCACGCCGAGGCAGGCGTACTGGAGCATGACGGACTTCGAGCAATCTTCATAGCCAGGAGTTCCGGCCATGCCGGCCATCGCAAAATATCCCGCGAGGTAGGCGAACGACGAACCGAGGAACGCCGGCACTATCCGCTTGGTGAGGAGGTGGAAAAGGATCGTGCCCAAGCCCGCCCACAGCAGCGTCGCACTCGGAGAAAGCCCGGTGAGGATAGGCACGAGAATAGTCGCGCCGAACATTGCGAACATGTGCTGCACACCCAAAAGCCCCATCTTGGGCAGTCCCAGCGTACGCGCATCGTAGACGGCGTCGGGCTGACGCAATTTCTCGCGCAACCTCGCTATTGCCGCGGCGAGCGCGGCAGATTCCTCCGCAGTCACCATGCCGTCTTCGGCTATGGCGACGAGCAGATTTTCGAGTTCGGCAAGATCCGCATCCTTTTCCGCGAATGGATGCACCAAACCGATCAACGCCTTGGTTTCGGCAATATCGGCCTTGCCGTCGGCGAACGTGAAACTCCCGGCGGCCGAAAGGAGCTGCGAGAGTTGCCACGAGCCATATGTCACTTCGTTGTTATTGGCCATTTTACGGGTCTTTCTTTTGATGTTGCACGCCGGGTTACATCAGCGCATACTTGGCGACGAAAAGCACCGTGAGGATATACATAATCCAATGGATGCGCTTGAAGTTGCCGGAGAGCGCATTGATGATTGTGTAGGAAATGACGCCGAACATTATGCCGTCGGAGATCGAGTAGGTGAACGGCATGGCGGCGACGGCGAGGAACGCCGGCACCGCGTCGCGCGGATCGGACCAGTCGACGTCGGCGCAGGACGAAAGCATCATGTAGCCGACGATGATGAGCGCAGGCGAAGTGGCAAAGCCCGGAATCGCGAGGAACACGGGCGCGAACACGATCGCAATCGCAAAGAGCACGGCGGAGGTCACGCCTGTGAGCCCGGTCTTGCCGCCCGCCATCACGCCGGAGGCGGATTCCACGAAGGTGGTCGTGGTCGAGGTGCCGAACACCGCGCCCACGGACGTTGCGATGGAGTCGGCGCAGAGCGCACCGGAGATGCGCGGGAGTTTGCCTTCCTTGTCCAAGAATCCGCCCTTCATCGAAACGCCGATCAAGGTGCCGAGCGTATCGAAAAGATCAACGAAGAAAAACGCGAACATGACGACGAAGAAGTCAAGCGTTCGCACGAGCTCCCAGCCGGAGCGGACAATCGCACCGTCTTTGGTGAGCGTCCAGCCTTCAGGGTTGAAAAGTGCGCCGAAAGTGGAGCCGAACTCGCGGAAGTTGTCGGCGATGCCCTTTACGGAGAAGTCGGGATAAAGCGAGAAGAAGCCGGCGGCGGGATCCGGAATGTAGATGCCGGCCGCCTGCGCAACCATGCCCAGCACCCATGTGGCGAGAATGCCGAAGAGTATGGCGCCTTTAAGGCCCTTGACGAGCATGAAGCCGGTAAGTATGGTTCCCGCGAGCGCGAGAACCGCGCAAATGCCGTGGGTGCAGAAAGGGACATCGGTAAACCGCACCATGGAAACGAGCGTCGCCTGATTGTCCACGATGATGCCCGCAGTCTTCATCGCGATAAGGCAGATGAAAAGACCGATGCCGGCGGCGACCGCTTTTTTAAGCGAGAAAGGAATTGCATTGAAGATGCCTTCGCGAACCGGCGTCAAGGAAAGCGCAAGAAAGACAAGCCCCTCCACGAAGACCGCGAGAAGCGCGAACTGCCAGCTGTAGCCCATGCCTAAAACGACGCCAAAGGTCAAGAAAGCGTTGAGCCCCATGCCCGGAGCGAGCACAAACGGATAGTTGGACATGAACGCCATCAAGAGCGTGCCGACCACCGCCGCCACCGCCGTAGCCACGAAAACGCCGCCGCGCGGAATCCCGGCCATCGAGAGGATGTTGGGATTGACGGCGAGGATGTAAGCCATGGTCATGAAAGTCGTAATGCCCGCCACGATTTCGGTGCGGACGGTAGTACGGTTGGAACCCAACTTGAACAGTTTGCCCAGCAATCCGGTATCAGGAGCCGTCGGACCGCGTTCGCGCACGAGCCACCTCAAATGGGCGGCAATCTTGAACGACTCGTCGCCGGTCACCACGCCGTCTTCGCGCACTTCCTCCAGCGCCCTGACGAATTCCGCCATCTCCTTGTCTGTCGCCGCGAGCGGACGCGCGAAATTGAGCAATATCTCGGTTTCCGCCTTGTCCACGCGACCGTCACGGAGAATATCCTCCTCCAGCCGCTTTATGGCCGCCAGCGTCTTTTCGTCCAATTGATTCATATGTCGTCTCCTTTGATTTAAATTTCAGATAAACTCGAAAAAGCTGGAAAAGCCGGTCATGTCCAGCACATCCTTTACCGGTTTCTGCACGCCCTTGAGCTTTATCTCCCCGCCTTGCGCGGTCATCGTCTTTTTGGCGACGAGCAGGCATCTCAGACCAACGCTGCTCATGTAGGAAACGCCCGACAGATCGATCGTCGCCTCGTTCACGCCTTCAAGGTCCAAAGCGGCCGAGAACTCCGGCGCGGTCGTCGTATCCACATTCCCTGCCACTACGACCGTCATTTTCCCGTCCGATATTTTCTTCTCGATCTTCATTATCGCCCTTTCGCCATCATATCTGGAAAATGTTGCGGTTGAACCCGGTTATGGTCATATTGCGCTTCGCAGGAAGAAAAACCATGAGATTGGAAACAAGATAGGCTCTGAGCGACGAGACTTCGGCGTCAGTATCCGTGAGGTTGAAGATTTCGCCGTCGTCGCGCACTATGAGCCTCAACTCGTCGCTGCGGCTGAAGTCCAGCGAAATCTCCGCTCGCGTTTTGCGCCCCTTGTTGTGGTCTTTCACCAGCATCAGCGTCTCTTCCACCAAAAGCGCGGTTAGATCCGCCTTGTCGCGCCCGAAGCCTCTGCGGATTGCAAGAAACTTGCGGATTTTTTCGGATACGCCGCAGATGGCCTTTGGAGAAAGGACGAGATCGAAAACGCGGATTCTCGCCGCGCGGCGCCAATCGAGAAAATGCGGCAATTCCTTTCTACCCCACTTTGCGCAGATGAAAAATGCAAAGGCGCCAATCGCGGCGAACGGCGCGATTGCGAGCGCCGCCCACACTCCCACAACCCCAAAGACCTCGCCGAACGCGACAAACAGCACCACGGGCGCCACAAACATCGTACATGCAGTAAGCGCCAGCGCCAGCGACTCTTTTGCGATATAAGTCCAATACGAATTGAAGAGTGCCATGAACGCCAGACCGACAAGCCCCGCCGCGACGATCCGGACCGCAGTCATGGCCTCACCGACAAGACCCGGGTCGGTTATGCCCACCATCGAAACCGCGAATTGAGGGAACAATA
This sequence comes from Verrucomicrobia bacterium UBA3783, assembly GCA_002369235.1. Taxonomy (GTDB): domain Bacteria; phylum Verrucomicrobiota; class Kiritimatiellia; order RFP12; family UBA1067; genus UBA1067. The sequence goes on along the minus strand of DFFF01000029.1, from coordinate 2,047 downwards.
TCAATAAGAGCGCCAACGCGGCGCCTTCCGCAAAGGCGAGGATTTCCGCATACCGCAGCACCCTAAACACGAGGCGGTCGTTGCCCTCGCCAACATAGACGCTGACAAGCGGCTGCATCGCCCGCGGTACGCCGTCGAAAAACTCCACCGCCGAAAGCACGACGACGACAACCGACAGCACCGGGAGCATCCCTTCGCCAAACCGTGCGACCACATAAAGGTTGAGCGCGAGAATCAATGCACCCTCGAAAATCCTGCTCGAAGCATCGCCTATCGCACAGCGGCAGATTCTCCAAGAGTCGCAGACCGAGAAATGCCATGCGTATTCAATGTTGTTCTCCTTGCGCACAAAATGCATGCACAAAACGGCGACCGCGAGAACATGCCCGATTATCGTCCCGAGCGCACATCCGGCAAAACCCATGCGGAGCGTCAGCCAGACGGAAAACGCGCAAGTGGCGGCAAACTGCACAATATACGCGGAGATGCAGGTCTTCGGGTCGCCATCGGCATGGCACAGCGACGACAGATAAACGGAAAGCGGCTCCAAGAGCGCACATGGAAGAAACCAGAGCCAATATTCCTTGAGCCCGACGAGAACCGCGCCGGTAACCCCGAAAGCTCCGGCGGCGAAATGACGCACAAGCGCCAGGACAAGCATCGACAAAGATCCAAGAATCAGAACGGTCCAGAATCCTTGTGTCGCATATTCGCTCGCCCGGCGCTTGTCGAAACGCCCCATTTCCGTTGCGAAGAGAACGCTCGTGCCGATTCCCGCCAGCAATGCGAGAAAGGTCACGGCATTGGCGACCGGCTGCATCAGATTAAGCGCGGAAAGCCCGTCTTCCCCGATTATCTGCCCGCAGATTACGCAACTGGCAACACCCGAAAGAAACTCCACCGCCACCACCGCCGCCGATGCCGGAAGAAACTTCAGGTATTTGTCTAGTGCAAATGTCACTCTGTGCCTCTGTGCCTCTGTGTGGTTGAAATTCTCGCCTCGCCCTCCGAGCCCTCAGCCCTAATCCGCGCCCTGCCGCGTCTAGAGTGTGCCGAATATCCGGTCGCCGGCGTCGCCAAGTCCGGGAACAATGTAAAAATGCTCGTTGAGCCGCTCGTCCTTCGCCGCCGTGTATACCGGCACCTCGGGATGTTCCGACTCGATCTTCGCTATCCCCTCCGGCGCAGAAATGAGATTCAAAAACTTGATGCGCCGGTAGCCCAGCTTCTTGAGCTGTCCCACCGCATCCACCGCACTGCCGCCCGTCGCCAGCATCGGATCCACCACCAGCGCAAGTTCGTCGCCGTTCGCCGCCGGAACTTTCGCGAAATACGGCACCGGCTCTGCCGTCTCCTCGTTGCGCTGCATCCCAAGCACCCCGACTTTCGCCGACGGCAGCACCTTGAGCATCGCATCCACCATGCCCATTCCGGCACGAAGAATCGGGACGATCACAATCTTGTCCTTGATCTTCCTGCCCTTCGTCACAGTGATCGGCGTCTCGACTTCAATCTCTTCGGTGCGCAGATCCTTGAGCGCCTCGATCGCGAGAAAAGACGTCACCTCCGCCACCAGCTCGCGGAAAAGCTTGGGCTTCGTGTTCTTGTCGCGCATCAGCGTTATCCGGTGCGCCACCAACGGATGATTCAGAACTATGTGCATCTTCAGCCTCGCTCCTCAGTAGTTTTGCGGTTCAATCTGGAAATACGCCCTCGGATGCGCACACACCGGACATGTCTCGGGAGCCGTCTCGCCCTCGACTATCGCCCCGCAGTTGCGGCATTGCCAGCGATTCCTGCCGATGCGCACCCAGACTTCGCCGGTCTCGATGTTCTTCGCGAGCTGACGATAACGCTCTTCGTGATGCCGCTCGATCTCGGCAACCTTCGCGAAAAGCTGCGCAAGCCGGTCGAATCCCTCGGCCTTCGCCTCTTCCGCGAACCGCCGGTACATGTCCGTCCACTCCTCATGCTCGCCTGCGGCGGCGGAGAGCAGATTCGACGGCGTGTCGCCGATGCCGCCCAATTCCTTGAACCACATCTTGGC
>DFFF01000034.1:28858-69059 GCA_002369235.1 Verrucomicrobia bacterium UBA3783 | reverse complement strand
AAGCGCATGGTGCCGGACTACATCAGCGAGAAGAAGATGCGCGAGTACAAGCTTTCGACCGGCGAGACCGAGGGCCACGGCGACTGCTACACCTGCATGGGATGCAGGTCGTTCCTTACTCCCGACCGCTCCGAAGGCGGCTATGGCAACGTCTCCAACGCCGGCAATTACGTGAAGGGCAAGCCCAAATACTACGGGCGTTTCAACCAGGGCGTGGTGACGATAAATCTCGTGGACATCGCGCTCTCCTCCCATTGCGACATGGACAAGTTCTGGAGCATTTTCGACGAGCGCTGCGAACTTTGCCACAAGGCGCTGCGCTGCCGCCACGACCGCCTCAAGGGCACTACGAGCGACGCCGCCCCGATCCTCTGGCAGTACGGTGCGCTCGCGCGTCTGCAGAAAGGCGAGAAGATCGACAAGCTCCTGTACGGCGGATACTCCACCATCTCGCTGGGGTATGCGGGTCTCTGGGAGTGCGTCTTCGCCATGACCGGCAAGAAACTCACCGAGCCCGAGGGCGAGGCGTTCGGGCTTGAGGTCATGAAGAAGCTCAACGAGTATACGGCCAAGTGGAAAGCCGCGGAGAATATCGATTATTCGCTTTACGGCACACCGCTCGAATCGACGACCTACAAGTTCGCCAAGTGCCTGCAGGCGCGATTCGGCGTGATCAAGGGCGTGACCGACAAGAACTACATCACCAACTCCTATCACATCCACGTTACCGAGCCGATCGATGCATTCAAAAAGCTCGAGACCGAGGCGAAATTCCAGAAGCTTTCGCCCGGCGGAGCGATCAGCTACGTGGAAGTGCCCAATCTCCAGAACAATCTTCCGGCGGTTCTCGCGCTCATGCAGTTCATCTACGACAACATCATGTACGCCGAACTCAACACCAAGAGCGACTATTGCCAGGCATGCGGGTTCGACGGCGAGATCGAGATCGTGAAAGACGATTCCGGCAAACTCGTGTGGCGTTGCCCGAAGTGCGGCAACACGGACGAATCGCGCCTTAACGTCGCGCGCCGCACATGCGGTTACATCGGCAGCCAGTTCTGGAATCAGGGTCGCACCCAAGAGATCAAGGAACGCGTCCTGCACGTTTCGTGAACTACGCATCTATCCGCACCTGCGACATCGCCAACGGAGACGGAGTGCGCGTTTCGCTCTTCGTCTCCGGGTGCACTCACCATTGTCCAGGGTGCTTTAATGTCGAGGCGCAGGATTTCGGCTACGGTGCGCCGTTCACGGCGGCGGTCGAAGACGAAATCCTCGACGCCTGCGCCCATTCGTACATCTCTGGGCTTACGATCCTAGGCGGCGAGCCGATGGAGCCGGAAAACCAGGTCGGCATTCTGCCGCTTCTGCGACGCTTCCGCGAGCGCTACGGCCGCGAAAAGACGATTTGGATATATACTGGGTGCGTAATCGAGGATCTGCGCTACGAGGGGAGTCGCTGGCGCACCGGCTGCACCGACGAAATACTCTCGCTCATCGATGTGCTCGTTGACGGTCCTTTCGTGATGGCTCTGCGCGACCCGTCGCTCAAGTTCCGGGGTTCGTCAAACCAGCGCATCATCCAGCTTTCAAGAGAACAGGAGTGTCAATGACCAGGATAACCGACATTTCATGGGAAGAATTCGCGGCGTTGAGCCTTGCGGAGAAGAGCCCTTATCTCGCGCGCTACGAGGGCGACGGGATGCCGTACCACACGCTTTTCGCGCAGCAGTTCGACCGCGGCATCCTCGAACGGCTCTGCGCGCTTGCGAACCGCATCAGATTCATCAATAAATCGAAGGAAGGTGCGCTGTATTTGAAAAACGTGCTGGCGCACAAGCGGGCGATGCTTTACTTCTCGCAGCCGAGTTCGCGCACCTTCCTTTCGCATCTGGCGGCGTGCCAGATTCTCGGGATAACGACCGGGTCGGTGCGTGACGCGGCGACATCGTCGGAGTTCAAGGGCGAAAGCCGCGAGGATTCGATCCGCACGTTTTCGTCTTACTTCGACATGATAATCATGCGCTCGCCAGAGCAGGGACTCGCCGAGAAGATGGCCTGGGAGCTTTCGAATTCCGAGCGTCCGGTTCCGATTTTGAACGCCGGTTCCGGAAAAGACCAGCATCCGACGCAAGCCTTGCTCGATATCTACACGCTTGTGCGGTCGTTCGAGGACAAAGGCGGCGTGGATGGCAGGACGGTCGTGTTTTGCGGCGATCTGAAGCGCGGGCGCACGGTAAGGTCGCTAAGCTATCTCCTTACGAATTTCCGCGATGTGAAGCAGGTCTTCGTGGCGCCGGACGCATTGCAGGTTCCTGACGACGTGACGGCGATTCTCCGCAACAAGGGCGTGAGATTTGAAGTCGGCGACGATTTGCGCGGAGCGGTCAAGACGGCTGATGCCGTGTATATGACACGCATTCAGGACGAGTGGGACGAAGCGAAGGGCGAGTCGGCGAAGATCGACACGAGCAGATTCAAGTTTGGCGAGGAGGAGCTCGCGCTATTGGGAAAAGATTCGATAATCATGCACCCGCTGCCGCGACGCGACGAGATCGCGACTTGCTGCGATCATGATCCGCGTGCGATGTATTGGCGTCAGATGCGCAACGGCATGTGGATCCGTGCGGCGCTTATCGCGAGCGTGTTCGGGTTCGAGAAAACGATAATGGACTGTGGATATTGAGATGGAAGATTGCGTAGGAACAGTAGAGCCGAAGACGATGACGCTTGAATTGCCGGGCGGCGAATTCCGCACGGCGGGCGGCGTTTTGCGACATATCGAGGTGCGCTACGAGGAGTGCGGCGCGCCGATGCGCGAAGACAATGTCGTCTTTTTCTGCCATGCCTTGACTGGCGATGCGCACGTGGCCGGAATCCGTCCCGGCGAGGAAAAGCCAAGCGGATGGTGGGAGAACATGGTGGGCCCCGGCAAGGCGATCGATACGAACCGCTGGCACATCGTGTGCGCGAATGTGCTAGGCGGATGCAGCGGAACTACGGGGCCGTCTTCAGTAAATCCGGAGACCGGCAAGCCCTACGGATCTTCGTTCCCGAAGCACACCTTCAAGGACGCGGTGGATGTATACCGCCTGTTCCTCGGACAACTCTGGCGGGAAAAAGGGCTTTCGGGTTCGATGAAGCTGGCAGCGCTGATTGGCGGCAGCTATGGCGGCATGCAGGTAGTCGACTGGATCGTGCGCTGCCCCGACGAGATGGACAAGGCGCTGTTGATTGCGACCTCGGCCGCGCTCAACACCCAGGCGCTGGCATATGATGTCGTTGGGCGCGCTTCGATAACCGACGATCCCGAATGGAAGGGCGGCGACTACTACGGCGCAGGCGACGGCCACGGCCCCAAGCTCGGTCTCGCGCAGGCTCGGCAACTGGCGCACATAACCTATCTTTCCCGCGAACTCCTGCAGGAAAAGTTCGCACGGCGCCTGCAGCCGAATTTCGTGGAAGCACCGCCGGAAGAACGCAAAAGGCGCGAAGATGCGTTCAAGACCGATTTCCAGATCGAAAGCTACCTCGACCATCAGGGTGCAAAATTCCTCAAGCGGTTCGACGCCAATTCATATCTGCACATAACGCGGTCGCTGGACATGTACGATGCGGCGGAGGAATGGGGCTCGCTTGATCAGGCGATGGCGCGGGTGAAGGCGAAATGTCTCGTCGTTTCGTACGGCGGCGACGTTCTCTTCAGCGCGGAGGAATCGATGGCAATCGTCAATTCACTGCTAAAAAGCGGCAAGGAAGTCAGTTATTGCCATCTGGAGTCGGGCCGCGGACACGATTCGTTCTTGACCGACATCCGCGACCTCTCGCGCATTGTTGGCGGATTTCTGGTTCCGCGTAAGCCCAGAGTGATGAATTGGCAAAAGCGGCTCTACCGCAAAGCGACGGCCATGGTCGAATGCGGCAAGCGGGTGATTGATATCGGATGCGGCGACGGTACGCTCTTGAATGTCATGAAAGAAACGCGCAACGCCGTCGGCGACGGCGTGGAAATCGATATCGACCGCTATGTCGAAGCCATGTCCGACGGAAACAATGTCTTCTGGTGCGATGCCGACGAGGGGCTGGCGATGATCCCAGACCGGTATTACGACGTGGCGCTTTTGTCCGACACTCTGCAGGAAGTCAAGAATCCGCGCGGACTTTTGCGCGAGGCGCTCAGAATTGCGGATACGGCGATTGTATCGTTTCCGAACTTTGCCGAATACCGCATCCGGTTCTGTCTCGGGTTCAAGGGGCGGCTGCCGGTTTCGAAGGCATTGCCATTCGAGTGGTACGACACGCCGAACATCCATTGTGTCACCTTTGACGATTTCAAGCGCCTTTGCGATGCTGAAGGCTACGAGATCCGTGAAGTCAAGGCGGAATCGCGCCATTGGTTCGGGAAACTTTTGCTGTCCGTAGGGCTCAAGAATCTGGGCGCGGCTAAGATAATCGTGAAGATAGGCAAGAAATGACACTTCCTCAAAGAGTAGCACACATTTTGCGTCATGCAATGGCGCTTTTGCATCCGTGCGTATATGATGAACTCGGGCGCACGGCGGAACTCGACATAACCGGAGACCTCCTGCGCGAGCTTAAGTTGCTCATGCCAAATGACAACCCCGAAAAGGTGGTTTCGGAGTTCTTCAACCGGCTTTCAGAAGTGCGCAGGCTCGTGCGCAGCGATGTGGACGCGGCATACGAAGGCGACCCGGCGGCTACCAGCCGCATGGAGGTCGTGATGTCCTATCCAGGGCTGTATGCAGTCTCGGTTCATCGCCTGGCGCACGAATTGTATAGGCTTGGCGTCCCGATTATTCCACGCGTCATGAGTGAAATCGCGCATTCCAAGACTGGTATCGACATCCATCCCGGTGCACAGATAGGCGAGCGATTCTTCATCGATCACGGCACGGGGGTCGTCATCGGCGAAACCTGCATAATCGGCAAGGACGTGAAGTTGTACCAAGGCGTCACCTTGGGTGCGCTTTCTTTCGATAAAGATCCCGATACCGGAGAACTGGTGAAAGGCATAAAACGCCATCCGAACGTAGAGGACCATGTCGTCATTTATGCAGGAGCGACAATCCTCGGCGGCGATACTACGATCGGCCACCACTCTGAAATCGGCGGCAATGTGTGGATCAAGGATTCCGTGCCGCCTTATTCGCGCGTATACAATCCCGCACCTTCACCCGTAATAAGGAAAATATCATGAATACTATGGCTATATTGCTTGCGACAATGACAATGCTGCCTGTAATTCCCCAGCCGCGAGCGGCGGAGAAACTTGGCCCGGAGGGTTATCGCATCACAATTTCGAATGGCATGTGTTCGGTCGTGGCCGAGTCGCCGACCGGATACATTTGGGCAAACCAGACGTTGCGTCAGCTTGTCGCCGCCAACGGCGGAATGGCGGGATTGAACAAACTCAATATTGAAATCACCGACTCGCCCAAATACGCGGTGCGCGGTCTGACGCTTGATGTCGCGCGCCGCTATGTGCCGATGTCGTATCTCATGAGCCTCGTGGAGGAGATGAGCCGCTACAAACTTAACACGCTGCACATCCACCTGAACGACAATGAAATCTGCAAAGATCCCAATGTGGACTGGTCGACCAAATACGCGGCGTTCAGGCTTGAGAGCACAGTATGCCCGGAGTTGACAGCCAAAGACGGCTCGTACACGAAGGACGAGTTCCGCGAATTCATGAAATACGCAAAGTCTCGCGGAGTTACGGTCGTTCCGGAGATCGACGTGCCTGCTCATTCGCTGGCCTTTACGCGGGTCAGGCCGGAGTTCGCTTCGACGAAATACGGCGCCGACCATTTCGACCTGTCGAAGCAGGATGATATATTGCCGTGGCTGGAGCAGATTTTCGCCGAGTATCTTACTGGCGAAGATCCGGTCTTCGCCGGTCCTTACTGCCACATCGGTACAGACGAATACAACAAGGCCGAAGCGGAAGCGTTCCGCAAGTTTACCGATTCGATGCTCAAGATGGTGCGCAAATACGGGTATACGGCATGCGCTTGGGGTTCGCTTTCGCATGCGAAGGGCAAAACTCCGGTCATCGCTTCTCGCGATATCATCATGGACATCTGGAGCAATCAATTCTATAAGCCGGAAGAAGCCATGGCGGCGGGATACTCGATCGTCTCCATTCCGGACGGCTGGGTATACATTGTTCCAAAGGCCGGATACTACTACGACTTCCTGAATCTCCGCTTCCTTTACAACAACTGGGAGCCTAATGTCATCGGCGACAAGGTGTTCCCCGAGAATTGCGAACAGATTCTCGGCGGCAAGTTCGCGCTCTGGAATGACATGCTCGATGCTGTGTCGGTTGAAGACATCAAAGTGCGCATTTCGCACGCAATTCCGGTCATGGCGCAAAAGTTGTGGTCGGGCAAGGTTCAGGGTCAGACATTTGAGGAGTTCGAACTCTTGAGCGAGAAGCTCAGGCAGTGAACATCTGTTTCGATACGTTTGGATGCAGGCTGAACCGCGCGGAGTCGCTTGAAGAAGAGGCGAAAGCGGCGGCGGCCGGACACAAAATCGTAAAGACGCACACCGAGGCCGACCTCATCGTCGTCCGCGGCTGCTCGGTCACGGGCAGAGCTCAGCACGATTGCGAGTCTGAGATCAAACGCCTCAAAGAGAAATATCCCAGCAAGCGCATTTGGGTGACAGGGTGTCTGCCTGGTGCGCGGGCATTAATCATAAAGGCGGCGGCATCGTCTGGAACATCTGGCGGCGATCCCGTGCCGATGCGCACGGCGCGGGCTTATTTGAAGGTTCAGGACGGATGCAACAGCTCTTGCACTTATTGCATCGTTCCCAAATTCCGCGGCAAATCGAAAGCCGTGCCGTTCGATGAAGTCATGGCGAAAGCCCGCGCTTTTGTCGATGCAGGCTATCGCGAACTCGTCGTGACGGGGTGCAATCTTTGCCAATATCCAGATTTTCCGGCGCTTGTGGCGGCGCTTTGCGATATTTCGCCTGATTGCCGCGTGCGGCTCGGGTCGATCGAGCCAGGACCGTTCGCGGTCAAGATTGTGGATCTCATGAAGGAAAGGGCGAATCTGTGCAAGTTTCTGCACCTCTCGATCCAGTCCGGTTCGCAAAAGGTGCTCGCCGCGATGCGCAGGCCATACGAGGCCAAGGATCTTGAGCAGATACTTAAATACGCCGCAGAACAATTGCCGGGACTTTGCATCGGGTGCGATTTAATCGCGGGGTTTCCGCGTGAAAGCCTGATCGATCATCAGCTGTCGGCGGCACTTTTCCTGAGGCACAATATCACCAACGCGCATGTGTTCCCGTATTCCGAACGGCCGGGAACGGTTGCCGCCGCCGATGTTTTCGGGCAAATTCCCCGTGAGGTCAGGCGCGAGCGGGCTCGTGAGCTTGCCGAGCTTGCAAACCGGAATCTCGAGCGGTTCAAACGCCGGTTTGTCGGCAAAGAGGTCGCAGTGCTTGTCGAGACGCTCCCTGCCGACGGGAAAATCGCCGGTTGGACCAGCGAATATCTCTGGTGCGAATGCCGGGTTTCTTCGCGTACCACGCAAAAGCCGACCGACCGCACGAACGGCTTCAGGCGCCAGATCGTTAGAGTCGCGGTGGAAGGCGTTTCCGGGCGCGGACTTAAAGGGCGCATTCTCTAGGTATGGCTGGCGAAACGGTCAAGACTTCTGCCGTGTGCCTCGGGGTGCGGCGCTGGTCGCGCACGAGCCATGTCGTCACCTGGCTGACGCCGGAAGGCAAAATTTCAACAATCGCAAAGGGCGCGGAGCGTCCAAAGAGTTTTCTCTTGGGACAGTACGACGCCAACTATACTTGCGAGATTGTTTATTATGCGAGGGCGAAAAGCGGTTTGCATGCGCTCAGGGAATGCAGTCCGCTCAAGTTCCGCGAGTCGCTGCGCAAGGATTGGCGCCGTCTCGCGCTCATGGAATACTTCCGCTATCTGGTTGCGGAACTGGCGCCTTCGGGACCGGATGCCAAGGCCTGGATGGAGCTGCTGGAGACTGGACTCGATCGCGAGGAAGACAATCTCGTCGCACGGATGCTGGAATTCGAGATTGCCGTCTTGCGCCTCGCAGGGCTTTCGCCGTCGCTGACAGGATGCAAGGCGCCGGAGTCGCCATTCTATATAGATACCGGATCGTTCACCAGCCCCGGAATGCGCCAAATGCCTGTATCTATTGAGGTTGCGTCGACTTTGGCGCGTCCCGTCTTGCAAAAAAACTTGCGATTACTCCTTGACGCGGCGAGGGTAATTGGTGTATACTATTCATTCCATCTGGACTTTCCGGTCGATGTGCGCCGAAATGTCCTCAAACTGATTGCAAATGAAAAAGGAAATGAACATGAAAACGACTAGGATTCTCGGTGCGCTTGCCGTTGCGGCGTTGGCGGTTGCCGGATGCGAAAAACAGGAAAGTGCCGTGTCGGACGATATGGCGGTGTCCGTGGCCGGACGCGTTCTTACGCGCGGACAGATCGAGAGCGATGTAAAGGCGATGGTGGACGCCAAGATCGACCAAATTCCTGAAGGTCAGCGCGAATATGCCGAGACGATGATCAAGAACCAGCTGGTCCAGTCGTGGATTATCGAAAGTGCACTCGTCGCTCGTGCCGCCGCGGCGGGATATACAGTGACCGAGGAGGACATCAAGGCGCGTGAAGCGGAATTCGTGAAGTCCATGTCTTCAATCCCGGACGCTCCGAAGTCTCTCGACGAGTTCATGGAGAAGTTTCCGCTCGGCAAAGATCGCGCCCGCGAAGAACTCGAACATGGCATTTTGATCGACAAGTTCCTCAAGGCGGAAGTCGCCAAGGTTCCGCTCGACGTGACCGAGGAGGCGAATTCCATCATTGCGCGCATTGCGGCCGACAACGCAAAGAATGCCGCGACCGAAGCCGATGCCGAAAAGCGCATCGGTGAACTGAAGGCGGTTCTCGACCAGACTCCGGAGGCGGAGGTCAAGGCGAAATTTGCGGAACTCGCCAAGGCCGAAAGCGGCTGCCCAAGCTCGCGCAACGGCGGCGATCTCGGCACCTTCACGCATGGCCAGATGGTCAAGGAATTTGACGATTGCGCCTTTGCGCTCCCCGTCGGCAAGGTTTCCGATCCTGTCAAGACGCAGTTCGGCTATCACCTCATTCTCGTGACCGAAAAGACGCCTGCCGTGGAGGCGAAGGGCGACGAGCCTGCGGTTCCGGAGTCGGTACGCGCCTCGCATATTCTCATCAAGGTCGGCGAGAGCCAGAGCGTTCCCACGATTGAGGAAGTGACGGAATACCTCAAGGGTCAGCGCGAGCGCGGAATCGTGCAGGAGATCATCCTGAGGTCGATTTCCGAAGCCGGCGTCAAGACGGCGGAAGACTACAGCCAGTTCCTGCCTCCCCGCGACGAGCCGGAGACGGGAATGCCCGTCGAAGCCGCTCCCGCGCCGGAAACTCCGGCGGCGGAATAAAGCGCGAATATGTCTTGATTTCCAGACCGGAAATATGATATAATACGCGCCTGAATTTCAAACATTTGAAAGGAAAGAGAAAATGAGTCAGCATCCATCCCTCAAGGGCTCCGGCAAGATCACTTCCAAGCGCAACGTGTTGAAGCGTTTCGAGCGCGTCAACCTTCTCCAGAAGCGCGGCGAATGGAAAGAAGGCAGCCGCGGGCTGGGTCTCAAGAAGACCAAACCCGAGGCCTGATTTTGGACGCGCTGGTCCAGCAGGCATTCGAGCAGGCATTCCCGGGCGAGGATTTTTCCTTCGTCCGGGTTTTGCCTGCTACGGACCCAAAGTTTGGCGACTTCCAGTGCAATGATGCGCTCAAGCTCGCCAAGAAACTCAAACTGCCGCCGCGTGCGATTGCCGAGAAGGTGGCCGCGCTGCTGCCGCTCAAGGTGGAGGTTGCCGGTCCCGGATTCTTGAATATCACCGTAACCGGCGACTGGCTCGAGGGCCGCCTTTCGGAAATGTGCGCGGATGCGCATCTTGGCGTGGAGCAGTGCGGCAAAGGGCGCAAGGTCGTAATCGACTACTCGTCGCCGAACGCCGCCAAGCAGATGCACATTGGGCATATCCGCTCAACCGTAATCGGGTCGGCCATCGACCGCATCTTCCGTGCGCTGGGCTATGATGTGATCGCCGACAACCACCTTGGCGACTGGGGGACGCAGTTCGGCATTCTCATCAAGGGGTATCGCGAGTGCCTGAACGATAGCGAGCGCGAAAATCTCACCGTCGCCAACCTCGAAAAGTGCTATGTCCTTTCCGCCGCGAAGGCCAAGGAGAGCGAGGACTGGAAGGACGAGTGCCGCCGCGAGCTCGTGAAGCTCCAGCAGGGAGACGAAGAAAATCTCGGCTTGTGGAAGCGGTTTATCGATATTTCAATCGGCGAGTTCGAGCGCATGTATGCGAAGCTCGGCGTCAAGTTCGATACTTACCGCGGAGAGAGTTTCTACAATCCGATGATGCCGGGGATAGTTTCCCGCCTGGAGGAGATGGGGCTTGCAAAGGAGTCGGAAGGCGCGCTTATCGTGGATCTTTCCGATGAGGGGCTTGGCGTGGCGATCGTGCGCAAGTCCGATGGCGGCTACAACTATACTACAAGCGACCTTGCCTGCGTAAAATCGCGCGTTGAGGAATACAATCCCGAGCGGATTATCTATGTGACGGACGACCGTCAGCAGCTTCATTTCAAGCAGTTTTTCAATATTGCCGCCAAGATGGGCTATACCGGCGTCCAGCTTGTGCATGTGCCGTTCGGGCTCATGTCCTATCAGGGCAAGGCGATTTCGACGCGCGAGGGAAATCTCATCAAGCTCGACGATTTGCTTGCGGAGTCGGTGAAACGCTGTCTCGCTACGCTTTCGGAGCGCGGCAATGCCGATGAAGCTCTCGCCGAACAGATAGGCTATGGAGCGGTCAAGTATGCGGATTTGAGCCACGACCCCGCCACGGCGATCGATTTCAACTGGGACAAGGCGCTGGCGCTGGACGGCAATAGCGGTCCTTATCTGCAATATGCGTATGCCCGCGTCTGCTCGCTTATGGACAAGGCCGGCGAAGATCCAGAGGCGGTATCCGCCGCCGGTTTCGCCACGGAGAGCAATTCGGAAAAACAGCTGGCTTTGCAGCTGTTGAAGTTTCCGTCGGTCGTGCGCCGCGCCGCCGAGGCCTACAAGCCCAGCGTCCTCGCCGAGTATCTTTACGCGACATGCCAGCTTTATTCAAGTTTCTACCAGAACTCCCCGATCCTCAAAAGCGAGGCGGAATTGCGTTCGCGCAGGCTTAACCTCTGCCGCCTTTTCGGCAAGATTCTCAAAGCCGGGCTCGCCTTGTTGGGCATCGAGACGCCATCTCACATCTGACGAGGGCTGCCGTGGCCAGGGTCAGTCAGGCGCAAATCGAGGATGTCCGCTCGCGTATCGATCTAGCCGAGCTGATTGAATCGTATGGCCACCGCGTAAAGCGCGTCGGCTCGCGTTTCGTCTGCTGCTGTCCTTTCCACAACGAAAAAACTCCCAGCTTTTCGATTGACACCGCCAAGGGGCTTTACCATTGCTTTGGCTGCGGCGAGAGCGGCAGCGTATTTACCTTCGTGCAGAAGCAGGAAGGGCTTTCTTATATCGAGGCGGTGCGCAAATTAGCTTCGCGTGTCGGCGTCAAGCTCGAGGAGAAGGAAGATCCTCAAGCCAGGCTGCGCAACCGTCTTTTTTCGCTGATGACGGAGCTTTCGCAGTTTTATCACCGTTGCCTCGTGATGAAGGAGGCGACATTGGCGCGAGAGTATCTCGTCAAGCGCGATCTCGACGAAGCGACGCAGAAGGATTATGTTATCGGCTACGCGCCCAAGGGCATGGCGATCATCACGCAATGGGCGGCAAAATACAAATTCACGCTCGACGAACTCGAAGAAGCCGGCGTCATAAAAACTCCTCAAGGTCCTGGCGACAAAGGCTACCATCGCTTCGGCGGCAGATTGATGTTTTCGATTGCCGACCGTCAAGGCCGGGTCGTCGCATTTTCCGGTCGGCAGCTCGTGGAAAGCAAAAATTCCGGCAAATACGTCAACTCGCCCGAAACGCTGATCTTCAACAAGTCTTCGGTTCTGTTCGGGTTCGACAAGGCGTCGAAATTCATTGCCCGCGCACGCAACCGCGAAGTGATCGTCTGCGAAGGGCAGATCGACTGCATCCGGCTGCATATCTCCGGCTTTCCCAATGCCGTTGCGAGCCAAGGCACTGCTTTTACGCAAACCCATGCAAGAATGCTTCATCGCGTTGCCGATTCCGCTTTGCTGTGCTTCGATGACGATGCCGCTGGTCACAAGGCGACGGTGCGCACGGCCGGAATCCTGATGGCAGAGGGCATAACCGTGCGCGTCGCGAGCCTGCCAGACGGCGACGACCCGGACAGTTTTCTGCGCACCAAGGGCGCCGACGCCTTTCGCCGCATTATCGATGAAAAGGCGGAGTCGGTCGTTTCCTTCCAGATCCGCTCCGAACGCGCCAAGGAGGCTCACCCCGACAGTGCCGATGCTCTGGGCCGCATTTCCAAGGCGGTGCTGGAAACCATTTCCCAATGCTCCAACGCGGTAGTCCGCGCCGCGCTGCTGGACGAGGCGGCGCAGTTGCTCAAAGTCCCGGTTTTCGCGCTTGCCGAGGAAATGGGCAAGCTTCCCCGCCGGACGGTCGTTCCTGCCGAATCGCCGGTTGCGGACGACGAGGAAGATTTGCCGCCGATCCCGGACGATACCGGCGAATCGGCGGCGATCGACAGCATTGAAATGCGCGACGCCGGCGACATCATCCCGCCAACCCGGCTCGAACAGGCGATGATGGGAATTATGATTTCCAACCAGGACGACGAAGCCGTGGCGCTGGTCGTCAGGGAGCTTTTGCCGCCGAAAATCTTCGGTGGCGATTTCGCCCGCGATTTCGCCGCCAGTTGGCTTGCGCACGATTTGCCGGCTTTCGAGAAGTCGCTCGGCGACCTGGAGCGCAAGTGGTATGCGGAAATCGAATCCGGCGCCGGCAAGAGCGAGGCCTCGGAAATGGAGCCTGCGCACCAGATGCAGGAAATCGCACGCTCGCTGTGGCACGATTATCTGCGGCGGCTCAGGTTCAACACCGACAACGCCGCCGCGCAGCTCGAATACCAGATTGCCGCCAAATCCCTC
The DNA here is from genome assembly GCA_002369235.1 of Verrucomicrobia bacterium UBA3783. Taxonomy (GTDB): domain Bacteria; phylum Verrucomicrobiota; class Kiritimatiellia; order RFP12; family UBA1067; genus UBA1067. The sequence continues at coordinate 55,861 of DFFF01000034.1, read as the reverse complement.
GTGCGGATGCGCTGGCCGGACTTCAAGGCGTTCGTCAAGAATTTCAAAGAACATGCATAATCCGGAGAAACGAACATGGCAAAGATAGACAATTCCAAAATCCAGGCCATCCGCGACGAAGTGTCGCGGGTGATAGTAGGCCAGGAAAAACTTATCGACCGTCTCATTCTCGCGCTTGCGACCGGCGGACACATACTTCTCGAGGGCGTTCCCGGGCTCGCCAAAACCTTGAGCGTCAATACGCTCGCCAAGGTTCTAGGGCTCGACTTCCGCCGCATTTCCTTCACGCCGGATCTGCTCCCGGCCGATGTGACCGGCACGCTCGTCTACTCCCCCAAAACCGGCGAGTTCACTCCGAAGAAAGGCCCGGTGTTCGCGAATCTGCTTTTGGCCGATGAAATCAACCGCGCCCCGGCCAAGGTCCAGTCGGCGTTGCTCGAGGCGATGCAGGAGCGCCAGGTGACGATCGGCGACGACACCTACAAGCTGCCAGATCCTTTTCTGGTGCTCGCCACGCAGAACCCGTTGGAGCAGGAAGGAACCTATCCGCTCCCTGAAGCCCAGGTTGACCGCTTTATGTTCAAATGTCTCGTCTCGCCGCCATCCAAGGACGACGAGCGCAAAATCATGCGCCGCTTTGCCGAACAGGCGGAGAAGCCCGAGGCGCACACTTTGTGCACCCGCGAAGATGTCGACTTCCTTCGCTCCCAACTTAACGAAGTCTATTGCGACGAGAAGGTCGGCGAGTATATTCTCGATATCGTCTTCAAAACGCGTGTAAAAAATGAATATATTCAAAATGGCGCGAGTCCGCGCGCTACGCTCGCCCTGAACCTCGCCGCACGCGGCAACGCCATGCTCAAAGGCCGCGCATACGCCACGCCGCAGGATGTCAAGGAGGTCGTCTACGATGTCCTTCGCCACCGCATCATCCTTACCTACGAGGCGGAAGCGGAGAATGTCACCACCGACGACATTATCAAGAAGATTCTGGACGAAGTTCCCGTCCCCTGATGACCGGCAAGATCAAAGATTTGATGGCTCGCGTGGGGAAGATCCGAATCCTTACGCGTCGGCTCGTCGACGACCGGCTCTCCGGCGACTACCATTCGTCCTTCAAAGGCCAGGGCGTGGAGTTCGATGAAGTCCGGCCCTACGTTCCCGGCGACGATGTGCGCACGATCGACTGGAATGTCACCGCCAAGACGGGCGTTCCCTACATCAAACGCTTCGCCGAAGAGCGCGAGCTGACCGTCGTTTTCATGATCGACGTCTCCGGCAGCCAAGGCTTCGGCAGCGGCGGCGAGAAGGGCGAAAACCGTCGCACCAAGATGGAGGTCGCCGCCGAAGTCTCGTCGCTGCTCGCCCTTACCGCGATTCGCAATCAGGACAAGATCGGGCTGGTTCTTTTTTCCGACAAAGTGGAGAAATACATTCCGCCGCGCAAGGGACAGGGTGCGGTTTTGCGGCTTGTGCGCGAGGTGCTCGCCGCCGAAGACGGTGCGCACGGAAAAACGGATATCGCCGCCGCGCTCAAATTCCTCAGTTCCGTCCAGAAACGCAAGGCCGTTGTCTTTATCGTCAGCGATTTTCTCGATTCCGGCTATGAGCGTCTGCTCGCTTCCGCAAGCCGCCACCACGACATAATCGCGATTCCCGTCTCCGACCCCGCAGAGTGCGAACTTCCCGATGTGGGACTCGTCGAACTTGAAGACCCGGAATCCGGCGAGCTGATGCTCGTCGACACGTCGGACGCCGCCGTGCGCCGCCAATTCGCCGCCGCATCCGGCGCCGAGGCTAGTTCGCTCGCTACGCTCTTGCGCCGCAACGCGATCGATTCGCTCGAGGTGTCTACCGATCGTCCCTACATTTCCCAAGTGCGTGCGCTGTTCAAGCGCAGATCGAGGAAAAAATGATTTTCGCCATTCTTTTCGCCGCCGTCCTTTATTCGTCGGGCGAGGTGACAATTTCCGGAGACCGTCAAATCGATCCCTCGCGTGATGTTTTTATTGTCGTGACCCCCAAGGGAATCGAGCTGCGCGACAAATTCCGCGGTTTTCGCATCGCCGAAGACTATGAGGACGAAACCTCTACGCGCTGGCGGCTCGTTCCCGAACCGTGGGCCAAGGCCTACAAGATCGCGCCGTTCGCTTATGGCGGCGAAGTTCACGGCCCGGTGTATTTCGAGAATCCGGCGCCGCGCGAACCGGTCGCAGGCGGCATGACAGCTCGCGCCGACCGCGTTTGGCCGCCGTTGACCTTCAAATTGGTCGCCGCGGTCCTGGGCGTCATCCTGCTTGCGGCGGCGATTTGCGCACTCGTCGTTTTCGCGCTTAGGCTGCTTGCCCGCAGAGTGCGCGAACACTTCATGTCGCCCATCGAACGCGCTCGCGTCGAGCTCGACCGGCTCATCAAGTCCAATCTGCCGGCCAAGGGCAGATTCAAGGATTTCTACGTCGAGCTTACAATGGTCGTCCGCCGTTACATCCAGCGCAAGTATTCGATCAAGGCGCCAAATCTCACGACCGAAGAATTCCTCGCACTTAAGTCCACTGTGGACAATATGGAAATGGGCGATTTGCTCAAGGAATTTCTCGAATCGGCCGACATGGTGAAATTCGCCGGCGTCGCCGCCACTCTGGAGATGTCCGAAACCGCCACCAGAAACGCCCGCGAATATCTCGAAGGCGACAACGCCAAGGAGTCCAAATGACCTTCGCCGCACCTTGGGCATTGACGCTGTTTATTCCGCTGGCATTTGCCGCCTGGCGTCTTTTGCGTCATGGCCGCGACCGCGGCGTCAAATTCTCCGCGCTTTCCCGTCTTCCCCGCACTGGCGGCGGTTGGCGCGCGCTCGCCGCCAAGTCCGCGCCTTTCCTGCTGATCGCCGCGCTCGCGCTTCTGATCGTCGCGGCCGCGCGGCCGCGCTCCCCGCTTGCTCGCTCCACACGCTCGGTCGACGCCATCGCCATCGCCATGGTCGTGGACGTTTCGGGTTCGATGGACGCGCTCGACCTCGCTCCAAAGGGCGTTCAAGCCTATACCCGCGACATGACGCGCCTTGCGGTCGTCAAGAAACTCTTTGCCAAATTTGTGGAAAAGCGTCCCGACGACCTGATCGGACTCGTCACCTTCGGCGGATATGCCGCCACCCGCTCGCCGCTCACCGCCGACCACGAGGCGCTGCTCTCCGTCCTCAAAAGCGTGCAGATTCCGTCCATCGCCTACGACGCATATGGTCGGCCAATCGCCGGCGACGAACAGAAAACCGCAATCGGCGACGGCATTTCCGTCGCACTCCTGCGCCTCAAAAACGCCGACCTCAAGTCCAAGGTCGTCATTTTGCTTTCCGACGGCGAAAACAATGTCGGCTCGGTCGCGCCCAAGGAGGCGGCAGATGCCGCACGCGAGATGGGCATCAAGATCTACACTATCGGCGTGGGCACGAATGCCGACGCAGTTCCCGTCTTCGGACGCGATTTCTTCGGTCGCGAGACGATTTTGACGATGAACATGGTCTTCGATGAAGCCCAGTTGAAGGAAATCGCCGCCACGACCGGCGGCGTGTATTTCCCGGTCGATGACGACCAATCGCTGGAAAGGGCGCTCGCGGAAATCGATTCGCTGGAAACCACGCGCATCGATGCCGACGCTTACGACCGCTGGAGGGAGCATTTCGCGCTGCCGCTCTTTGCCGGTGCGATCCTCGCTTTCATCGCCATTTCGCTTTCAATGTCCGCCGTCCGCCGCGCAATGTAGCGTCCGCCCTGCCGTTCTCACGCTTTCGTCCGCGCTGGCAGGGCTTATCGCTCCTTGGACCGCCGCACCCATTGCATCAGAATGCGATTTTTGGTATAATATCGCCAAATGAAGGCAATTTTCATAGTGACCCGCTCGTTTCTCCGCACCAAGGAGAAGACCGATCCGTTTTTCGACCCGATAATCCGAGCAATCGCAGACCGCGAGGATATCGAGTGGAAAGTGTTTCTCTGGGAGAAGGGAGTCGAATGCGGCTATCCCAAGGAGCGCCTCGACGACTATCATGCGCTGGAAAAGTGCTGCATTATGCTCTATCGGTTATTCCGCCTCTTCGCTTGGCGCACTCCAGCCTGGAAACTCTACCGCCTCGCCGGACGGATCGTGCGTCCGTTCTTCGCGCGCAAATTCGCCGCCGACATCATAATCACCCAGGCCGGAATGTGCGCTGACGAATTTACCGGCATTGTCCCCTCGGCCCGCGTCGTCGATGTCCAGCATGGTGTCATTTATTCTCGCCACCGCGGCTACTTCGATTCCTCCGCCCGGCTCTTGCCCGGCTATCAGGGCATGAAGCAACGCGAATTCTGGCTTTTCGGTCCCGGCTATGCCGACTGCTTTTTCAAGCATCCCGACAATGCCGCCGACCTCGCAGGCCGCGTCCATGTAATCGGCGACCTTCTCCGCGCAAGTTCTCCTGATTCCAAGACCGCAGGCGGCGAACCTCGCGGCCAAAGCCCCAATCTCATGGTATTCTCCTTGCAGCTTACCGCCGATTCCAAGCCGGAAGAGCTTGCTGCGTCGGTCAAGCGCATGGAAGACTTTTTCGCCGGTTTCATCGCCAGATTCGGCAATAAGTACGAGTGTCTGGTCAAGCATCACCCGCGCTTCAACAATGTTTACGATTTATCTGGTTTTTACGCGCGTTTCCCGCAAATCAAGGAAACGAAAGCCCCGTGGCCGGAACTTTATCCGCGCATGGCGCTTCATGCCACATTCTCCTCCACCGTAACCTTCGATTGTGGGTCGGTCGGCATCCCTACGGTGCTACTCGATTTGCCGAACCCCGACATCCTCGACCGCGATTTCTTCCGTTACGACTACAATTATCCGTATTTTGGCAAATCTGCCGACGAAATTCTCGCGATTCCGGAGTTGGAACGCCGCGAGACGATTATTTCCTGGTATCGTCATTTCTACGCGCCATTCGACGCCGCCCACGCCCGCACCCTAGTCATGGAACGGGGGACGGTGGGAAAAGTGAGAAACTAGTTCTCAAACTTCAATGTCGAGCCTCCTTTCCTTCGTAGTCTAGACTTATCGACTTCGTAGTCTAGACTTATCGACTTCGTAGTCCAGCCTTCTCGACTTCGTAGTCCAGCTCCCTTTCCTTCGTAGTCCAGCTCCATTTCCTTCGTAGACCAGTCTTCTCGGCTTGGTAGGGCTTATCGCCCCTTGGGTCGGAGCGGTGTGCGTTGCTTGCGTATATGGATTTTGCGGCGAGATGGGTTGCCCCCCCCCCCTTGTAAAAATGTCCAGTATATGATACAATATCCCATGTAATCACGGGAATTGTCCGATTACCATGCGCCAAATTACATGTCGAAGTTCAATGTAGGCAGCGTCACGCGCTTCTATGTTCCCCTGCTGCTGCAGGGGTTCTCGCAGTCGCTCGCATATCCGCTTGTCGCCGGAATCGTCACGCACGGCGCGATGGGCGTGGATGCGCTCACGGCCTTCAGTCAGGGGCAAATGGTCATGTTCATGATTGGCGCAATCGGCGGCGGACTTATAACCACCGGGCTTGTCTTTGCGAAGACCTGGGTCGGCTATGTCGCCTTCAAACGCCTCAATGCGCTGATGATGTCCGTGCTGTTGGCGATTCAGTGCATAGCCGCGATGCCGCCGTTTTCCGACTGGATATTTTCCGGGCTCTTCAACCTTCCGCCAGAACTCTCCCGCATTGCGTCGCGAACGTTGCTTTTCGGCACCGTGATGAACGGGTTTTTCTTCCTTCGCAATGTTCCGATGGTCGTCCTTTTCGACAGCCTCGAAAGCGCAAAGGCGAACTATGCTACGCTCATTCGCCTCGTTGCAACATTCGCGCTCGCCGTCTCTTTCCCGCAGATGGGACTTGTCGGGCCGCGATGGGGGCTTGTGGCGCTGACATTTGGCGTCGGCGTGGAACTTGTCGCGACATGGCTTTTTGCCCGTCCATACGTCGCAAGGCTTCCCAACCGGCCTCAGATCGAAGACGCCCGGTCGCTTCCCGATATTCCGCGCCTTACCCTAGAGCAGTTCCGCTTCACGCTTCCGCTTTCGCTCGGCGGTTTTCTGCTGATGCTCTCCCCGGTCGCAATCGCCGCCTTCGTCGGAAGGACGGTCGATCCGAAGGACATGCTCGCCATTCACTATGTCACAATCGGTGTGGCAAATCCCGTGGCTTTTGCCGCGCTTCGCATGCAAACGGTGGCGATCAAGTTCCCGCCGGAGTATGCAGGCGACCGGCGACTTCTTGCGTATGCGGTTGTTGCGGGTCTGATTCTGGGCGTTGTTCCGCTTGCGTTTTCGACCCCGTTGATTGGCGGCTGGTACTTCGGTATGTATCAGAATGTTCCGCCGCGCATTATTCCGACGGCCTGCATGGCGGTTGGAATCTATTCGCTGCTTCCCGTCGTCCAGGCGGTGCGCGCCCGTGTCGAGGGTCTGGCGGCGCTGGCAAAGCGTCCAAAGGCAATAATGGCGGGGCAGATCGCCTACACGGCATCGCTTTTCGCCGTCTGCTCCAGCCTTTTGTATCTTGGTGCGCCGGGCTGGGCAATGGCCGTCACCGCAATTTTCATAGCACCCATTTGCGTCACCGTCACCATTTATGCCGTGCTTGCCATTGCCGGCGAGTAAGGGAACAGGGAGAGATTTTTTCCAAATCACTTGCAGTGGCGAAAAATTTTTGCTATAATACACGCATAAAGACGAAAACAAAGTGAATAAACACGGCGAGGAGATGCGATGGAAGAGCAGATCAAGACGAAACTGGAGACTTTGCGCGGTGGCCTGCAGGCTGACGGCGGCGATTTGGAATTGGTGAGAATCGATGGCAAGGTCGTGTATTTGCGGCTCGTGGGGCATTGCGGAAGTTGTCCGTTCGCAATGATGACTTTGAAACAGGGAATCGAAACCGCTTTGCAGGAGATCGATCCGGAAATAACCGTCGAAAGGGTGGAATAGCCCGATGAAGTGCCCCAAATGCGGATGCGCCGACGACAAGGTCGTTGACTCGCGAGGATGTCGCGAGGGTGCGGCAATACGCCGCAGGCGCGTCTGCGAAAGCTGCGGCTACCGCTTCACCACCTACGAGGAAGTCGTAAAGGACGAGACGCGCGTTCAGAAGCGCGACGGCTCGTACGAACCGTTCGACCGCACCAAGGTGGAAGTGGCGATCCGCCGCGCCTGCGGCAAACGCCCGGTCAACGACGAGCAGATCCGCACGATGATCGATCATGTGGTCGCGAAGGTCGATGGCGATACGGTGACGTCCGACCGCGTGGCGGAGCTGGTCATGGCCGAACTTCACCGGGTGGACGAAGTGGCGTATATCAGATTCGCGAGCGTGTACCGCAAATTCACGGATGTGGCGCAATTTCTGTCGGCGATAACGGAGATCGTGAAGAAATGATCGAAGAGGTCTATCGCCGTCCGCCGATTCGCGTGGCGCTGATGGGGCTTGGGCGTGCGATGTTCAACGACCATTTCCCGGTGTTCGTCAAGCATCCTGCGCTTTTTGAAGTGGTGGCGGCGTGCGATACGCTCAAAGAGCGGCGCGACCTCGTCAAACAGCATTTCCCCAAGTGCAAGATGTTCCGCCAGTTTTCGGACATGCTTGACGAGCGCGACATCGATCTTGTGGACATTGCGACGCCGACATCGTCGCATCTCAAGGATGCAACGCGGGCATTGGCGACGGGGCGGTGGGTTTTGCTGGAGTCGCCGATGGTGACGACGCCCGACGACACGCAGATTTTGCGCGGTGCGGCGATCAAGGCGAAAAACCGCCTTATCATCATGGAGCGGGGAATGTTCGCGCCGGATTATCTTCTGGCCAAACAGGCGATGAAGGATTCGCGGTTGGGGACGATCCACTCGATCAGGATAAGGAATTCCGACTACATTCGCCGCGACGATTGGCAGTGCATAAAACGGCTTGGCGGCGGCGCGTGCTACTATGCGATGATTTCGCCGGTGATGCAGGCGCTTGAGCTTTTGCCGGTGCCGCCGTTCCAGATCTGGTGCGACTTGAAGCGCGTCGCGTCCCTGGGCGATTCCGAAGATTGCGTGAGGCTGTGCATAAAAACGCGCGACGAGATCAGCGCGGACGTAGAATATTCCGGCGGCGTTTTGCCTGGCGACGAAGAACCAAGCTTCAAGATAATCGGCGATCGCGGCAGCTTTACGGTCTGGCAGGGAGCGAAGGAAGGCAAGGCGCGGTTCATCGATCCCGGACACGAATTCCCGCGGCGCCGGTCGTCGGTGCGCACACCGCCGCTCAAAGACCGGCATGAGCGCTTCGAGATTGCGGAAGAGACGGTGGCGCTCCCGAAGGGAACGCTCAGCGGTCCCAGCGCCTTTTGGCGCCATGTCTACGATTCGGTCAGATCCGGTTCGCCGTTCCCGGTGTCGCTGGATGCATCGATCGAAGCGGTGAGATTCGCATATTTGATGAAAAAGACAAGCCCCTACTGGAGCGGAAACTGAGATGGCAGGAAGAAACAAGAAACAGATAACCGAGAGCCTCGAAGACTATATCGAGGCCATTTATATTTTGGCGCAGAAGACCGGCGAGGCGCAGGTTCGCGACATCGCCAAAGGCCTGAAGATCACAATGCCCTCGGTCGTAAAGGCGATCAAGGAGCTTACCGCGCTGGAACTCGTGTCGCACGAGCCTTATGCCGGGGTGAAGCTTACCGAAAAAGGCGTGCGCGAGGCGCGTTTCGTTCTCGGGCGGCATTTGCTGCTGAAGAAATTCCTCAAGGGCCTTGGCGTGAGCGAACAGGCGGCGGAGCATGACGCCTGCCTGATGGAGCACGACCTTTCCGCGGAGACTATCGAACGCATTCGCAGGCTGGTGGAGAAAAACTTCAAAGTAGTGACAACGGGCAAAAAGGCGCCGGCGAAAGCCAGGAAGGATGAAGCAAAATGAAAGAGCAGGTCGAAGCAATCAAGGAGTTGCAGGAGCTCGTGCTCATCCGCGACGAATATTGCCAGCGCGGCAACGGCAGCAGACTGGACGAGTTCAATGCGCGCATCGACGCAGTGAAGGCGAAGCTTTCCCCGCAAGTCAAAACGGTGTTCGAGCGGCTCTACAAGCGCAATCACGTGGCGGCGGCGGGGCTCGCGAACAACTGCTGCGCGGCGTGCGGGATGTCGGTGCCGATCGCGAGCGTCCAGATGGTGAAGAAGGCGCAGCATCTCGTGTGCTGCGCGAGCTGCGGAAGGATTCTGTATGCCGATGACGCCGACACGGTCTCCAACGTCAAAGGCAGGGTCGATCTCGACGGAAAGATCGGAATCGAGCGTTTTTCCGGCGAAAAGCTCATGCTTCCCGGACTCAAGGCCAAGGATCGCGCCGATGCCATCGCCGAACTCGCGGGGCTGCTGGAGAAAAACGGATTCATCAAGAGCGCCGACAACATGGTCGCCGCCGCGATGGAGCGCGAACAGATACTTTCCACCGCAACGGATCACGATATCGCCTTCCCGCACGTTCGCGGGGTGGAGGGCGGCGGGCTCACGGTGGCGATCGGCACTTCGAGAAAGGGCGTCAAGTGGGACGGGCTTACGGTGCATATCGTGATTCTCGCGATGATTCCCGTGGCGGTCAGTTCCTACTATTTGAAGTTCATGGGGTCGATCACGAAGAGTCTTTCCAAGGCGGCGGCGCGGCAGGCGGTGATTGCGGCCGCAGACGCCGATGAGCTTTGGAAGGCCTTGCAGAAGACGACCCGTGCGGAACTGAAGTGAGACTTTGGCCGGCTCTCGTGGCGGCAACCGTCGTTTTAGCGCCGGTTGCCCAGGCCGCGGCGGATACGACGGCATCGGCGCACCGCCGCTCGCCGTGTCTCGCATATCTCTCGATTGACGCGCAAACCGGAAGAGTGCTCGCGGCGGAGGGCATCCGGCGCGAGGCATATCCGGCATCGTGCACGAAACTCATGACGATGCGTCTGGCGTTCAGGGCGATGAAACTTGGACGGTTCTCGCTTGACGATGTCTTGGTGCAGTCGGAACGTTCTGCGATGGAGGAGCCCAGCAAGATCGGGCTTGAGGTGGGCGAAACGATTACCGTGGACAATGCCTTCAAGGCTCTCATGGTCAAGAGCGCCAACGATGTGGCGGTCATGGTTGCCGAAAAAGTAGGCGGCACGGTGGAGAATTTCGTCGACCTCATGAATATCGAGGCGCGCAATCTGGGGATGAAGAACACCCATTACGCATCGCCCAACGGATTGCCGCCGCCGAAGGGATCGAATCGCGGATTCGACATCTCCACCGCAGAAGACCTCGCCAAACTCGCCATGGCGCTTTTGCGCGACAATCCCGAAATCATCCAGTGGACATCGATTAAATCGACCACGATTCCCGGTCCCGGCGGCAAACCGATGTGGCTGCAGAACCACAACAATGTTTTGTGGAAGAAGGGCTACAAGGTCAAAGAGGCTGACGGACTGAAGACGGGCTTCATCAAGGCCGGCGGGTGTTCGCTCGTGTTGACGGGCGAGCGCGGCGGCAAAAGGGCGATAGTCGTCGTTTTGGGGAGCAATACGGCGGCGGAGCGCGATGCGCTTGCGGGCAGGCTGCTCAAGGTGGCGTTGGACAAGATTGCGCGATAATGACTGCGGTTTTACTTGCGATTGCGGTGAGTTCGGCCGATGCCATATGGGCGGTGCGCGGCTGGACACGCGAGGGCGGCACGCTTGCGGCGGTGGGTGCGCCAGTCTCGGCAACGGCGCACTATCCGGAAGACGGCGGCAAATATTTTTCGGTGAAAACGACTTTCGGCACGGTGTTTGTCGCAGGAGACACGTCGGACGAACCGATTATCGCTTTTACCGGCGGCGGCGAAGATTTGTCGGAGCTGGATGAAAATTCGCCGCTTGCGGCACTTCTCGCGCGGCGCAGGCGAACCGGCGGCAACAGGCTTTCAAAGTGGAACCGGCTGGTCGCCAACGGTTCGCCGACTGCGATCAAGGCGCGTTTGATGTCGGGAAATTATATTTCGAACGTCGGCGATATGCGCGTCGAGCCGCTTGTCAAGTCCAAGTGGGGGCAGGGTTCGGTTGAATCGGAACTTTGCTACAACTACTACACGCCGGAAGATTGCGTGTGCGGATGCGTGGCTACGGCAATGGCGCAAGTAATGCGCTACCATGAATATCCAACCAACGCAATTGAACAATATTCGCGAGATTGCAAATACGAGAATGTCGCGACCAACTGCACCATGATCGGCGGAGTCTACGATTGGGAGAAGATGCCGCTCGTTCCCGACAATGTTGCAACGGAGGACGAGCGCAAGGAGATAGGCAAGCTCGCATACGATGCAGGAGTTGCGACATATATGCAATGGGGGAAAGACGTCAGCGGAACCTATGATTGTCTAGTGCCCGGTGCGATGTCGGAGATATTCGGCTATAAGTCGACAGTGGTCCTTGACAGCTATATCGGTTGCTGCTATCCGGAATATGGCGGCAGTGGCGTCGATATGCTCGTCACCAACAATCTGGAGACGGCGGTTTTCTCTAATCTCGATGCCGGATATCCGGTCTTGCTGGGAATAGAAAATGACAATAGCGGTCATTGCGTCGTTGGCGACGGCTACGGCTTCAATGACGGGGATGCGTATGTTCACTTGAATATGGGCTGGAGCGGCCAATACGACCTGTGGTACAATCTGCCGGATGTCAACCTGCCGGATGTCAACGAATTTGACGATTGTTCGGATGTTGTCTACAATATAATTCCGGGAGAGACTCGGAAGGCGACGCTGTCCGGGCGCGTCACTTACGGCGGCAGCGGAGTTGGCGGCTTGACGGTCGGGCTCTATCGCGGCGCGGAGAAAATCGCAGAGACCGAAACGAGCGAATATGGCGTATACGGCTTTGCGGTTGAGGGCGGAAACGATTATATCATAAAAGTCGCATTGCCGGTAATCTACGCCGCGAACGACATTGAGAATGTCGCGCTAAAGTTGCCAGCGGTTGAAAAATTGCCGTATGACAATTTGCCTGAAACATGCTATGGCGTCATCAACGCGTCCAATACCGGCAATTCGTGGGGCAACGACATTGAGCTCGAAGATGTAATCGTGGCGGCGACGGACGGCAATGGCGGCGGCATTGCAATTCCCGCAAGCTGGTTCACGAACTACTACGAATCGGCGGTGGCTGAAGCATCGACGGTCGACGCGCTCGCCGTGATTGCCGAACAAACGGCGGCAAACGGCGTAAACTCGGTCGCCGAATGCTATGTGGCTTTGCTTGATCCCACGAACGAAAATTCCAGATTTGTCGCGTACATAACCTTTGATGACGACAACAAGCCGCAAATCGATTGGTCGCCCAAAGACGAGACGAGGCGCGAATATGTCGTTTCCAATTCGAGCGATCTGGCGGCATGGAAACTGCTGCCGGATACGGCCACGAATTCGTTTTTCAAGGTTGGGGTGAAACTCAAGTGAAGCTGGTCGAACGGGTGGTCGAATATGTTGCGTCAAAGGCGCGGGAGAATATCGCGCTTGACATGTCGCATCTGATGGTCGTGGTGCCCACCGCGCAGGCGGGGCGCAACCTCAGGCGGCATCTCGCGATGAAATTTTCTCCGCGTGCGATTTTGCCGCCGCGCGTAGTGCAGCCGTCGCGCTTGTGCCGTCCGGAAAACGAGGTGAATCTGCGTATCGCCACCGAAACGGAAATTGCGGCTTGCTGGATGAAGTGGAGCAGCGGGAAAATGCGCGGTGCACTCTCTCGCATCCAAGACGTGTGGCGGATTCTCGCCGGCGGAGGGCTGGCGATCGAGGATGTCGTCTCGACAGATTATCCCGAACGCTGGAAGCGTCTCAAAGAAGTGGAGCGCGGCTTTTTCGGATTTCTTGCCGACCATGGGCTTCTCTACCCGACGATGCTTATGCGCATGGCCAAGAATGCTCCACGGCAGATTGATGAAGAGGTCGAAGAAGTCATTCTGCCGCCGATGCTCGATCCGCCCAAGGTTTTCCATCATGTTCTCGCCGCGCAACGTTCCGATCTCAAGGTGACGCATCTGCAATCCGCGCCGGACGGCGGCACTGACAATTTGCGCGACGAGGATATTTTCGTCTATGGCGATTTCCACGCGCTTGCCGAGAATTGCCGCCCGGGAAGAATGTGCATTGCGGATGCGGAACTTTTCCCCGACATGGAGGCTTCGCTCCTGGCGCGCGGATTCGAACTCCACAATCCAGAGCCGCACGCGCTGCTTGCGTCGTCGCTCGGGCGCGAAGTGCGAAATATTGCGAAGGCGTGTCCGTCCGGCGGCAATTTGGCGGCGTTTGTCCGCGCTGAACTTTCGACGCGCTATCGCGGGAAGAAGAACCTGAACAAGGAATTCATCGCGGCGGCAGAAGCGACGAGAGCGCTTTTGGACGAAATGTCGTCGGACACGGTTTCGCGGCTCGCGCTTTCGCCTGCGGAAATGCAGGAACTTTTCGAGATCCGGCTTAAGGAAGCAAGCTATCAACTTGAGCCCGGAAGTTCCGATACGCTTGTCACCGAGGGTTGGCTGGAGCTGGCGTGGAGCGATGCGGAGAGTCTTGATATCGCAGGATTTCACGAAGGAGCCGTGCCGGAGAGTATTGCCGGACACGAATATCTGCCGGATGCATTCCGCCGCGAACTCGGGTTGGCAACGAACGAAGACCGCTTGAAGCGCGATCGGGCAATCCTAAATGAAGTAGTCGGCACGCGAGAGCGCGGAGCGGTGAAAATCCATGTGGCGCGTGCAAATAATGTCGGCGACCTCAAAAAGCCCTCGCGGCTTTTGTTCGAGGTTCCGGATTCTGCGCTGCTCGCGCGCGTCAGAAAAGTATTAGATGAGAAAGAATCGATACCGCCGCTGCCGTCCGGCAGGAAACTCGAAGTAGCATTTCCGGAATCGGTGCCTGTGCCCAAGCGCCTCTCGCCGTCGGCAATCGCCGACTATATTCGCTGCCCCAAGCTTTATCTCCTGCGGCGCGTCCTAAAGATGGAACCTTTGAAGGATGAGCGCGAATTCGACGCGGCGACCTTCGGCAGCCTCGTGCACCACGTCTTGAAGCAATATGCAGATGAACAAATCCACCGCGGCGCACAACTTGCGCATGAAGAGGATATCCGCGCACGGCTCAGGATTTTCGTAGACGATGTGCGCCGCGAATATCGCGATTCGGATCTCGCCAGAGAGCTGCAGCTCGATGCGCTTGAAGCGCGTGTCATGGAGTTTGCGCGCATTCAGGCGAATCTCGCGCAAGAAGGATGGCGTATAGCCCACGCTGAAATCGCGCGCTCGGCGCGGCCTTTCAAGCATCTCGGACTCGACATGGAGATTTTCGGCAAGATCGACCGCGTGGATGTGCATCCCGAAAAAGGAACGCGGATAATCGACTACAAAACTTGGGGCAAGTACGAGAAGAAAAAAGCCAACAACGTCCAGTTGCCGCTTTACGGATTGTGTTATGGCGACGAAGCGGCGAGCCTGACGCACTTGGTGCTGGGCGACGCGCCGGAGAATGTTCAGCTCAAGGAGATGGGCGAGAATGATCGCGAAGCCTTGATCCAGGATGCGGCGACGGCGATTTCGGGGATTATGAGCGGTGATTTCGATTCGCCCGGTGAAGAGGAGGACGCATGGCGTTCGGCAATCTTCTGATCCGCGCGAGTGCCGGTACCGGCAAGACGTATAAGCTTGCCATGCGCTTCATCGAACTGATGAAGAAGGGCAAGGTCGCGCCGGAATCGATCATCGCCGTCACGTTTTCACGCGCCGCCGCACAGGAAATCTATTTGAAGATCATCAATCTGCTTGTTGAGTTGGCGGAAAAAGATCCTTCGTATATCCCATTGATTCGCAAAACGATCTCCACTCAGCATCGCGGGACAATTGCCACTATCGACAGTTTTATCATGCGCATCGTTAAGGCTTTCCCTTCCGAACTGGGAATAGATTCCGGCGTCACCGATGTGCTCTCCGAGTGGAAGGAGAAGGACGCTTTCGATCGCGCTGTAGATCGTGTGCTCGCAAGGAAAAACGATGAACTTGGTTTCTTGGGGATTTTTCGCGATGCGGTAAAGGGCAAATGGAGCGTCAGTTGCCGGGATCGGATTTCACGCGCAATTCGCGGATTCAAGGATTGGTTCCTTGAGCATCGCGATGCGGCGCGGCAAATTACCCGCGAGGGAATGTGGCGCAAGTTTGGCGTGAGCGAAGAGCCTGACGAAAAACCATGGGACTCCCCCGACTGGAATCTGGACGATCCTTTGTGCAAGGAAATCGCCAAGCGAGGAAATGCAGGACAAGGAGCCGAGTCGATTTCCAAGACGCTTTCGCCGGTCGCCGCAGAATTGCTCGCTGGAGGAGCCGGAGGCGGCGTTGTGTATACATACAATAGGAAGGAGCGCGTAATTTCGCCGACGGATGCCGGACTTGTCCGTTATGGCGTGCAGATTCTCTATTCCCGGTATATGCGGAGGCAAATCGACTCCGCGCTCGCAATCTTCCGTCTTCTCGATATAATATATAATGAATACGACCGCGTTGCCAGACGGCAAGGAAAATTGACGTTTTCCGATTTTACCCGGATTCAAGCTTCGAATGAACTGGGGGAAGGGCAACTTAAACTTGCAGACGTTCAATTCCGTCTCGATTCGCGTCTCGACCACTGGGAACTTGACGAATTTCAAGATACGAGCGACAGCCAGTGGCAAGGCCTAAAGCATCTCGTCGAGAGTGCCGCCGATGGCGAAGGCGGTCGTTCGGTCATGGTCGTAGGCGACTTGAAGCAGTCGATTTACGGTTGGCGCGGCGGCAGCGACAGGCCATTCCGCGAACTGATGGAGTCGGGATTCTTTGACGGCGACAAGGGCGCGACCGAGGATTCCGATGTTTCGCATCGCTACGGCGGCAAAATTGCAGATTTCATCAACAAGGTTTTCGCTCCGGAAAGAATCGGGATTGAATCGTGGAAGTGCGAGTGGCGTGAACATGAAAGCGTCGCCGGCGGCGGCTTCGTGCGGATCATCGAGGCGATTCCGGATGGAGATGAAACGGACCACGAGGCGCAAATGCGTACGCTGGTCGAGGAAGTTGTGCGCGAGTGGGCGGCGCATGAGTCCGCGAATTCGGATGAGACGATCGCAATTTTGGTGAGGACGAACAGCGAGGGAGACGAAATTGCCAAGCTGATCGCGAAGGCGGGCGTCGCTTGCGTATGGGAAGGCAAGTCTAGTATCGCCGACGATTGGTCGGTGAGCTCGATTTTGTATTTGCTGCGTCTGTCTGAACATCCTGAAGACGATTCGTGCTGGAATGCGGTGAAAGTCCTTTCGCCGCTGAAGACGGTTCTTTTCCCGGGACTTGAAACCGCCGCCGATGTCGCCGCAGCCGTTGGCGAAAAGCTGCTCAAGGAAGGGCTGTCGCGCACGGTCTGCGATTTCGCCGCCAAGCTTGAAGTGGATGTGAAGGATCTTGTGCGCCTAGCGCGCGACTACGAGCAGCTTGCCGATAGCGAATACTCGATGGATAATTTCGCGCGATATGTGAAGGATCAGTCGCGGCGGGAAAACGCGCTTGGTCCAAGGGTTGTGCATATCCTGACGATTCACCGTTCAAAAGGCCTTACCTTCGAGCGTGTTTTTTGCGTTCTGCCGGATGGATTCGATTTTGCCAACGGCGTTTACAACGGGCAGGATGTTTTGCGCACTTCCGATTGGGTTCTGCCGCACATCTCAAAGAATGTCGCCGCGTTCAACGGCGTTTTGGAAAGAGCGCTTGCGTCGCAGCTGGAGGTGGCGGCGTTGGCGAATGTCAATACGAATTACGTCGCCTTGACGCGTGCAAGGAATGCGGTGTTTCTTGTCGTTCCCAAGGATGCCGCCGCAGGCCTGGACAAAGAGAATGGCGAGTATCTGGCCTACAATCAAATTCCCAGTCCACAACCGGGCGATCAAGCGATCGGAAAAACGGAAATCCAGCTGTGTGAGGACGCGTCACCTTTTCGCCGCCGCACGCCATCGACTGAAATCCCGCATTTATCGCGTGGCGATATCGATCTTTTTGCGGATGATTTCGGGGCGGCGACCGAGCGTGGAAAGGCTGAGCACGCCAAATTTGCCGCCATCGAGTGGGGCGAAGGAGTATTTGCGAAACCGTCCGACGATGCGGTGGTATGGCGTGAGAAACCGTATGAACTTTTGAAGGACGGCGTTTGGGAATCTGGAACTTTCGACCGCGTCGTCTTTTCCGGCGCTGGAGCAGGGCGCACGGCGCATATTGTCGACTTCAAGACGAATCGACTCCGCGGCGGCGAGACGCCCGATGAATTTGCGCGGCGCATGGCAGCGGTATACTCTGGACAGCTTGCCGCCTACCGCGAAGCACTCTCGGCACTTACGGGCATCCCGCGAGAGCGCATCCGGACATCTCTTTATCTCGCCGCCATATCCTGCGTTTTCGATTGTTGACAAGGCGGCGGAAATTATGATATAATATCAACAATCAATTGCTCAAAACAAGGAGAAAAACAATGAATCGTTTTGCGAAGTACATGTTCATGGCTGCTCTTGCGGCCGCGATTCCGGCTTTTGCGCAGGAAGCCGAAGATGTCGGCGAGGGTGCGCAGGGTTATACGCCTATTTTGCTCGGGCTCGCTTCCCCGGTTAGCATCCCTTACGGCAATGCGCAGTGGGATGTGCGCGGTGTCGGTCTCAGCCTGTTCTACACTGATGCCCCCAAGGTCTATGGTCTCAATCTGGTGCCGTGCGGTGCGGCGTTGAACCGCGACGAGATGTATGGCGTCGATATCGCCCCGGTTTTCACTTGGTGCCAGAAGAATGCGTATGGCGTGCGCCTGGCGCTCGGCGGACATATCAGCAATGCGGAAAACTGCGGCGTCCAGATTGGCGGAATTTCGTTCCAGCGCATGTTCCAAGGCATTGACGTTGAACTCGCGCTGGCGGTCGGTGAATCGTGCGAAGGTCTGCAGGCGGCGTTTATTGCGACTTGCAACAAGAATAAGACGACCGGCCTCAACATGGCCGCTGGCGTGAACCTTGCCGAAGAAGTCCATGGTTGCCAGATCGCCGGCATCTTCAATGAGACCGACGAACTTACCGGTTGCCAGATCGGTCTCTTCAATTTTGCCAAGGAGTGCCCCAAGGGTTTGCAGATCGGTCTCATCAACGTGATCGTCGACAACCAGATCAAGGCACTGCCCTTCGTCAATGGCTACTTCGGCGAATAATCGCTTTCTCAAGAAAGCCCAAAAGAGCGACGGCAGTTCCGTCAAGAAAGTCCACGGTCTCGGCCGTGGACTTGATGGATTGCTTTCTGGCCGTAGCGAAGTTCCGGAGCTGAAGATGCCGCCGCTCTCGTCGCCTGCAAATGGCGGCGGCACGGCATTGGAGCTTAAGATCGCGGAAATCGAGCGTTCGCCTTACCAGCCGCGCCGCGAGTTCCGCGAAGAGGAACTCGCCGAACTCGGCGAGTCGCTCAAGAACAGCGGGCTCATCCAGCCGCCGACGGTCCGCAAGAACGAGGCTGGCCGCTACGAACTTATTTGCGGCGAGCGCCGCCTTCGTGCGGCGCAGCGAATCGGCTGGGACAAGATACGCGTGACGCTTGTCGATGCCGACGCCCAGACGGCGGCGGTGATGACGACGACGGAGAACCTCCAGCGCGAAGACTTGAATCCGATCGAGGAGGCGGAAAGCTACCGCACGCTGCAGGAGCAATTCAACCTTACGCAGGCGGAAGTTGCCGAGAAGGTGGGCAAGGGCCGCGCGACTGTCGCAAACTCCACGCGGCTACTGGAACTCCCAGACGAGGTGCGGTCGCTCGTCGAAAAGCGGATTTTGTCGGTTGGCCACGCTAAACTTTTGTTGTCGCTCGAAGATGACAAAGAGCGGATTCTCTTCGCTCGCGACATCATAGACCGGCATATGACCGTCAGGGAACTCGAGAACCGCATCGCCCGGCGTAACGCGCCGGTGCAGCCAAAGAATCCAGGCGTGCCGGATATTCCTGCGGGGTATGTGCGCGATCTTGCCGACAAGCTTAAAAAGCATCTTGGATGCGCGGTCCGGCTTACGAGCGGTGTGACTCACGCCAACGGTCGCCACACGAAGGGTGTTCTTGAGATCGATTTCTTCGACAACGACGACCTCGACCGCGTGATTAAGATGATCGGGCTGGACGTCAACTGACGATGTTCGTTTCGTTGATTTTCGCTGCCGCGCTGACGTTTACCGACGCTCACGCCGCCAAGGCTTATTCGTGCGCAAGCACACTCGTGGAACGCCATTCTCCGCGTGACGCCGGAACCGTCCGAAGCAAAATCGCCTCAAATTGGATTCTCGACACCGCTTCGGCGGCGGGGTTGAATGTCCGCCGCGACAGTTTCACCGTCAAAATGCCGCAAGGCCGTCGCCGTCTGACCAATCTGGTAGCCGAACTTAAAGTGTCGGAAGACGCTCCGTGGATCGTCCTCGTGTCGCACTACGATACGAAGACCGGGGTCGATTGTCCCGGCGCGAATGACGGTGCGTCCACTAGCGGACTGCTTATTGCGATTGGCGAGATGCTTGGTTCGTGGCGCGGCAAAGAACTCCCGAAGGCCAATGTCATGCTCGTCTGGACGGACGGCGAGGAATGCATCTCGTCTTATGAGGAAAACGACGGGCTGTGGGGATCTCGCCACGCCGTTGCCGGATTGCAGCGGCGAGGTGCCAAAGTCAATGCCGCAATCTGTCTTGACATGCTCGGCGATGAAGATCTGGAAATCTCGATTCCTTTGAATTGCGACGAATCCTTGGCCGCAAAAGTAGTCAAGGCCGCAGATGAATGCGGCGTTGCGGTGAAACGCTTCAACTGGCGGATAACCGACGATCATGTTCCGTTTTTGGAAGCCGGCTATCCAGCCGTCAATCTCATCGATTTTGAATATTCTTTCTGGCATACGCCTGAAGACACCATGGAACACGTAAAGGAGGAATCGCTTGCGAAGTCCGGCCGTTTGGTCGCCGCGCTTCTTTGCGATTTGATGCAATGAGAAACGATATAAAATACATTGGTTGCAATGATCGCGAAATCGATCTTTTCGAAGGACAGTATGAAGTCCCGAACGGCATGGCCTACAACTCGTACGCGGTCATTGATGATCGGATTACGGTCTTCGATACGACGGATGCGCGGAAGGTGGACGAGTGGCTCGGGAACCTTGAAAGTGCGCTTGGCGGCAGGAAGCCTGATTATCTCGTAGTCCAGCACATGGAGCCGGATCATTCTTCGGGCATCGTCGCTTTCATGGCGAAGTATCCTGAAGCGAAGATCGTGTCAAGCGCCCAGGCGTTCAGGCTTATGAAGCAGTTTTTCGGCGACGACTTTTCCGGTCGGCAGATTGTCGTGAAGGAAGGCGACAAGCTTGAGACCGGTCGCCACGAATTCAATTTTGTCGCCGCGCCGATGGTCCATTGGCCGGAAGTGATTGTCACTTACGACGCTCCCGCCAAGGCGCTCTTTTCCGCCGACGGGTTCGGCAAGTTCGGTGCGCTCGATGCCGATGAAGATTGGGATTGCGAGGCGCGCAGGTATTACATCGGCATCGTCGGCAAGTTCGGTGCGCAAGTCCAGGCGCTGCTCAAGAAGGCGGCGAACCTTGATATCGAGGCGATATATCCGCTCCATGGACCGGTTCTGGACAAAAACCTCGGACACTATCTCTCGCTTTACGACACTTGGTCGAGCTATGGCGTAGAAACCGAAGGCGTCCAGATTTGCTACACTTCCGTCTATGGCCACACGAAGGCTGCCGCGCTGAAAGTCAAAGAGGCGCTTGAAGCCAAGGGTGTGAAAGTGGAAATCGCAGATCTTGCCCGCGACGACATGGCCGAGGCCGTCGAGGGGGCGTTCCGCTATCGCAAGCTCGTGCTCGCGACCACGACCTACAATGGCATGGACATATTCCCGTTCATGCGCACGTATATTGATCACCTCACCGAGCGCAATTATCAGAACCGAACCGTCGCGATTATCGAAAACGGTTCTTGGGCTCCGCAGGCGGCGAAGGTAATCAAGGGAATGCTTGCCAATTCCAAGAATCTCACATTTATCGAGCCAGTGGTGACGATCAAGAGCGCACTTGACGCGACTTCGTCCGCCGCGCTCGATTCGCTTATTGAGGAGCTTGCCAAGTAATGGGCAGGCTCGCGCCACATGTTGAATCTCTGCCGAAGAGCGGCATACGCAAGTTCTTCGACATTGTGGCGCAGTCGAAAGACGTCATCTCGCTTGGCGTCGGTGAACCGGATTTCGATACGCCGTGGCACATTTCGCGCGCGGCGGTGACATGTCTCGAAAACGGCGGCACCCACTATACTTCTAATTTCGGTACGCCTCAGCTCCGTCAGTCGATTTCTCGCTATATGGAGCGGCGTTTTGCCGCCAAATACGATTGGACAGGCGAAATCCTCGTGACGGTCGGCGTTTCCGAGGCGATCGACCTCGCGATTCGCGCACTTGTCGCCCCTGGCGACGAGATTCTTTACCATGAGCCGTGTTTCGTCTCCTACAATGCGGCGATCCGGCTCGCGCATGGCGTGCCGGTGAAGGTGGAGACGCGCTTCGAAGACGAGTTCAAGCTTACGGTCGAGGCGCTCGAAAGGGCGGTTACGCCCAAGACCAAGGCGCTCCTCCTCAATTTCCCGTGCAATCCAACCGGCGCGACGCTTTCGCCGGACGAGGTGCTCGCAATCCTCCGCTTCGCCGAGCGCCACGATATTATCGTTCTCGCCGATGAAGTATACGCCGAACTTTGCTATGAAGATCCGCTCCCGGAAACGCTCTGTTCGTTCGGCTCTTTCCCGGAGTTTCGCAATCGCGTCGTTGTGCTTAACGGCTTCTCCAAGGCTTGGGCGATGACCGGATACCGCCTTGGCTACGCTTGCGGTCCGGCGGACATAATCGACGCGATGATGAAAATCCACCAATACGGCATCATGTCCGCGCCGACTTTGGCGCAGGCGGCGGGCGTGGAAGCGATGGACTTCGGGGACAAGGATGTGGAGCGCATGCGGCGCGAATACAAGAAGCGGCGTGATTTCATGGTGCCGCGCCTAAATGAACTTGGCCTCAAGACCCACATGCCCAAAGGCGCGTTTTATCTTTTCTCCGATATCCGCTCCACCGGCTTTACGAGCGAAGATTTCGCCATGACGCTTTTGAAGGATTATCAGGTTGCCTGCGTCCCCGGCGAGGCGTTCGGAGAATGCGGCAGGGGATTTGTGCGCATGAGCTACGCTACGAGCATGGAGAAGCTGGGGGCGGCAATTGGACTTATTGGAAGGTTCTGTAAAGAGCGTAGTCTACCATAATCCTGAAAATGGATATACCGTCATCAGACTCGATGGCGGCGAAACGGTGGTAGGCAAGGCTCAAGCTGTCTGGGAAGGAGAGAACATCTCCGCTTCCGGCGAGTGGGTCTCCGACAAGGTCCACGGGCGGCAATTCAAGGCCGAAACCCTTACTTGCGTGGCGCCGAAATCGGTAAAGGGAATAGAGAAGTATCTTGCCTCCGGGCTTATCAAGGGGCTAGGGCCGAAACTCGCCAAGGCGATCGTCGACAAATTCGGCGAAGATACGCTGACCGTGCTTTCCTCGCAGAGCCAGAAGTTGCTTTTGATCCCCAAGATCGGTCGCGCCAAAGTCGCGAGGATCCGCGAGAGCTGGCGCGAGAACGAAGCGATGCGCGAGAATATGATCTTCGGGCAGACTTACGGGATAAGCATAACCAAGATGACGAAGATCGTCAAGCGCTACGGCGCCGACGCGCTCAATGTCGTCAAGTCGGATCCTTACCGTCTTTGCGACGATATATGGGGCATCGGCTTTCTTACCGCCGACCGCATAGCGCTCAATGTGGGAATTCCCAAAGATTCGATTCTCCGCGCCCGCGCCGTAATGGACTATGCGCTTGCCAGAGAGGCTGAAGAAGGCGGGCATTGCTGGACTTTCGAGAACGATCTTCTGCTGCGCGCCAACGAATTGACCGGCATCCCGGTGGAGATCCTCGGCAAGGCGCTGGAACTTGAACTCGAAGAAGGGCGGCTGGTGGCCGAACCCGGCAATGAAGGCGAGGCGCGCAAAATCTATCAGCGCGCAATCTGGTGGGCGGAAAAGGAGGTCGCCAAGCGGGTCAAGGCGATAATCGCCACGCCAGCAGTGCGCCGACGCGTCGATCGCGCCAAGGCGGCGGATTGGTGGCAGGAGAAATCCGGCATCCGTCTCGCAAACAAGCAGCTCGAGGCGCTCGAAACCTCGCTGGGTGCCAAATTCTCGATCATTACCGGCGGACCAGGCGTTGGCAAGACTACGATCATCAAGGCGCTAGTCGACATCTTTCGCGCCCGCCGCGAACATGTCGTGCTCGCCGCCCCTACCGGCAGGGCGGCAAAACGCATGACCGAAGCCGTCGGCATGGAGGCGAAAACCATCCACCGCCTTCTCAAATTCAATCCCGGCACGAACAAGTTTACCTACAACGACGAGAACCGCTACCCAGCCGACGTCTTTATCTTCGATGAAACCTCGATGGTCGATATTCGCCTTGCGGCGGATTTGTTGACTGCGCTCCCGGATGAGGCGATAGTCGTGTTTGTTGGCGATACCGACCAGTTGCCATCGGTTGGCGCCGGCAATGTTCTGGGCGATTTGATCGCGTCGGGCAATGTGCCGTCGACGCGGCTGGAGGTTATCTTCCGCCAGGATGCTTCAGGGCTTATCGTGCGCAACGCCCATCATGTAAATTCGGGCGAGAATCTCGAATTCTCCGGCGGCGACAGCGATTTTTATTTTGTGCGCACTGACGATCCGGAAGTTTGCGTAAACCGGATAATCGATTTGATGGTAGACCGGATTCCCCGCAAGTTCAAGCTGGATCCGTTCGAGGATGTCCAGATTCTTACCCCCATGCGCAAGAATTCGCTTGGTGCCGACAACTTGAACTTTCGTATCCAGGAAGTCTTGCAGCGCCGCCTCAATGGCGGCAGCGCGAAGGGCATAAAGCGCGGATCGGTCACTTTCTATGTGGGCGACCGCGTGATGCAGCTTAGAAACAATTACGACAAGGATGTATTCAACGGCGATGTTGGATTTGTGAGAGACGTAGACGAGGAGACGCGTTCGCTGGTCGTTTTGTTCGACGGCCGTCCGGTGACGTATGGAGCCGCGGATCTTGACGAACTTGTCCTCGCATACGCAGTTACAATCCACAAATCCCAAGGCAGCGAATATCCAGCCTGCATCGTCGTTTTGCACAAGCAGCATTATGTAATGCTTGAGCGCAATCTTCTTTATACCGCCATTACTCGCGGCAAGAAGCTCGTAATGCTTCTGGGCGTTCCGTATGCCGTAGATCGCGCGATAAAGACGAATACCGTGCGCGAACGCCGCACCGGCCTTGTTTCCCGCCTCCAAGGCTGATTTTGCCTCTTGTTTTCCCGAAAACCGGGTTCGGAGACCGGCGATTTGCATTTTCCCTATTGACTTTAGCCGGGATTTTTTGGTATAATACAAATTGTTTACGACATTGGCGAGATAGCTCAGTTGGTAGAGCGCAGGACTCATAAGCCTAAGGTCAAGGGTTCGATCCCCTTTCTCGCCACCATTCAACAGAAATGAATATCTGGGACAAAGCGTCAATGGCGATCGCAACGGGCTTCGGGCTCGGTCTTGTCGCGCCGTTCGCTCCCGGCACGGTCGGCTCTATTCCCGGCGTTTTATTGGCTTTTGCCGTTTGCCGCCTGCCTTTGTTTCTGCAATTTCCCGCCGCGCTTGGCTTTACTCTTCTTGCGATCCCCGTATGCGATCGTGCGGAAAAGCTCCTCGGCATCAAGGACGATGGGCGCATTTGCGCCGACGAGTGGCTCCTTTTCCCGATTGCGGTTTTGGGTCTGCCCTTGGCATCTCTTTCCTGGGGCTGGATTTTCGTCTTTTTCACGGTGGTCAGGCTTATCGATATCATCAAACCGCCGCCGTGCCGCCGTTTGCAGAATATTCCCGGCGGTCGCGGGATTGTGATTGACGATTTTGTCGCGAATATCTACGCCTTGGGCGTCAATTGGGTTCTTTATCTATCGTTGGCATGAAAAAACGCCGTCCTAGAATTTTCATGACCGCTTGGACCAATATGACCCAAGCGCAATGTCTTAATGCGCGGGCGCTAGTCCGCTATCTCGACAAGGAAAAGCTCGATGTCGGCGCGATGGTCGTCTACAGCGGCGATTTGCCGGTCGAGGATATTCCCGGAGTCAAGTATTTCAAAGTGCGCTATCCGGCAAAAATTTGGGGACTAGTGCAACTTGTGCGCGGCATTGTCTGGTCGGATGTCGTTTATTGCCAGAACCCCGGCTACTGGCGACTTCAGAAATGGCTGACGCGGCTTCTTGGCAAGAAAACGTTCGGGACGGTTGAAGGCGTATACTGCGGCATCGCCAAGGAGCGCGGGATGGCGGCATTTGGCGGCGTGGAAGGCATCAGGGAATTTCACGGCTTCAAAAACAAATCATTTGCCATTACCAAGGCGATGATCGAGAAGAACAAGGCGGCGGTAGGATTGCCGGATCAAGATGGCGTTCTTTATTTGGGAACGGATTACGAAGAATTCGCCGCCGAGAAGAAGGTCGACAAACTTACCGATGTCATCCTCATTGGCGCCGACTTGAAACGCAAAGGCATTGCCGACTACATCGAGCTTGCGCGGCGATTCCCGCAGCTCAAATTTCATGTCGCCGGCGGTGGTGTTGGCGGAGTCGACTATGCCGCCCAATGCAGGGAAAGCGGGCTTGAAAATATCATTTTCCACGGATCGGTTTCCCATGAGAAACTCAAGCCGCTGCTGGCGCAAGTTCAACTTCATGTATTTCCGTCGCGGGCGGAGGGATTCCCGAAAGTGACGCTTGAAACCGCCGCCGCCGGTGTTCCGTCGGTCGTCTACGACGATTATGGCGCGGATGAATGGATTGAAACCGGGAAAAGCGGTTTTGTCGTAAAGACTTTAGATGAAATGGCGGCGGTCATTCAAGGCTTGCTCGATTACCCAGAGCGCCTGCAACCAATCGCCGATGGCGCACGCGAAATGGCGCGCCGATTCGATTGGCGCGTCCTTGTGCGCGATTGGGAGCGCGAAATCCTCTCCTTTTAGTCCGGCAGGTTAGACTGCCTAGTCCGGCAGGTTCTGCTTCGTAGTCCGGCATCCTTTACTTCGTAGTCTAGAAAGCTGGACTTCGTAGTCCAGCATCCTTTACTTCGTAGTCGAGAAGGCTGGACTTCGTAGTCTAGCATTGTTTGCTACAGAGTCGATTTTCGTCCATTTTCAATGCTTTACCGGAAATTTCCTTGATTTTTATCGGGAAATATGGTAAAATACTGACATAAAAGCGCAAAACAGGAGGTATAGTATGTTATCGTCCATGATAAAATCGGCAGATTGGAAGGCGGAAAAACATGTTCCGGTTATCGAATTGCCGGAGAGAATCGAGATTGGCAAGCCATTTTCAGTTTCCGTGTCGGTTGGCAAAGAAATTCCGCATCCGAATACGGTCGAGCATCATATTGCCTGGATAGCGCTTTACTATGTGGCAGAAGGCGGTTCGCTGCCAATTGAACTTGGCCGGACCGATTTTAGCGCCCATGGCGTCATTGCGACTGCTCCAGTCGCGAATTTCAGCGTGACGCTCGACAAGCCTGGCACGCTCCATGCCGCCGCATACTGCAATCTGCATGGCCTGTGGGAGAGCGAGGCGGCAGTATAGGAGTATCCATGTTGCTCGTGGGGATTGCACGGCGGCGGAAAATATTGTATAATACACGCAAGGCGAGCCGGATATTCCGGTAAAATATGGTATTGACTTTCAACGCTGAAATATGGTATAATACGAATCACTTTGGCCCCTTCGTCTATCGGCTAGG
>DFFF01000034.1:20403-28768 GCA_002369235.1 Verrucomicrobia bacterium UBA3783 | reverse complement strand
GTTCGACTCTCCTAGGGGCTGCCAATCTGAAGATGAAGAGAATCGGCAGAATTCTTTTGTGGGCGGGCAAGGCGATGAAGTGGAGCTTCATCGCCTTTTGTGTTTATCTTGGCTCGCTCTTTTTCCATCAGCAGCGGCTTAACGCCCGATGGATCGAGGATTTCGTCCAGTCGCGGCTTCCCGAGAATCTCGTCTTCCATTTGGGCGAAGGATCGTTTGGATTTCGCCAGGGGCTTTACCTTGGCGACATAAAGCTTTACGACCGCTCGCGCGAGGATGCCACACGCCCGATGGTGATGGTGGAGAGTCTGGCGGTCAATTTCCTGCTTCGCAAGGTGATAGTTGTCGGCGCGTATTACGACAAGTTGCCGGATGGATATTATGTCGACGGCGACTACGCATACGGTCCACGGTCGCTCATGAAGGAACCTCCGCCGCCCTGGGGCTTCCGTTTCCCGCGATTGCCGCGCTTCAAACTCGTCGCCGAGCGTCCCGATATTCTGGGTCTCAAGCCGGCAAGCGCGGTGGGCTACGTCAAAATAACGCCTACACGCGCCGCAATCGACAACATAACCGTAACCTGGCCGGATCGCAGCAGACTTCCCTCGAAGTGCGACGGCTGGATTTACTTTGACATAGTCGAAAAGCGGTTGAAGGGCGAATGCGAGGGCACCGCGACCCAGGCGCAGATACGCCCGCATCTCGAAATTCTCGACATCCCGGTCGCCTTGCCTTATCTTGATGGCTTTACCGGCGTCAAAGGCCCGGTATCCGCGTTTTTCGGCTGGGACGTGGATCTTGATACCGGACACACGATTATCGAACTCGGACTGCATCCGATTCTTGGTTTCTACAACAAAGTTCCGATGCGCCGGGCGGACGGAAATCTGCGTATCGAGGTTCATTACGAAAACGGCGATATGCATCTTGAACTCGAAGTCGGCCCGTTGACGGCGTTCGACTCGTCAGGCCGTTTGCTGGACGGCAAGATTCTGGTTCACCGCATCAACGACCGTTCGCTTTTGGAGGTGGACGCGATGAGCGAGCTCAAGATGGACGATCTGCTCGACATCATCGACTGTCTGAACGATGGAACGCTTTCCGTCTTCGAGTGCAAGACTGCGCCGTCGGTGACGGTGAAGGGGAATTTGTCGCCGCGCGTGGAGCGCCAGGAGGAAAACGACTTGTCCGGCAAGATCGAGGTTCGCGACGCGAAGCTCATGGGGATCGACATCCACGACGTGCGCACCGATTATACCTACAAAGGCGACACGGTGACATTCACCAACGCATTTGCGCGCGGCAGCCGCGGCGGCGAAGTGTCGGCCTTGTTCGCGTTGCATGTGCCCGGATGCGAAGCCGACCGCGCCACGGCGGACATCGATGTCGTGTACCGCAACGGGTCGGTGGAGGAGGTTGCCGACTGGTTCGACTTCGACTTGGGCGACCGCAAAGGGCGTTTGCAGGGCGATTTCCATTGCACGGGTCCGCTTGCGACGAATATGCTAGAGCGCATGGATGCGCATGGCCGCGTGAAAGTGGAGGACGGCCACATCGCGCAGATGAAGCTCTTTGCCGGCATGACCAAGGCGTTGGCCGATTACGTTCCAGGCGTGGCGATGATCGTGAACCAGAATACGCTTTCCTGCGACTATACCGTAAAGGACGGGATCTTCCGCACCGAAAATCTCCTTATCGAAGGCAGCCTGTTTTCCATTTCCGCCGCCGGTGCCTACGATATCGCGAACGACAATCTCGATTTCACCGTGCGCCTCGAGTTTACCCGCAAGGAGTCGATCCTCGGCCAATATCTCATCCGCCCGATTCTCTGGCCTTTCGCGAAACTCCTTTTGGAGTTCAAGGTGACCGGGCCGATCGACGAGGCGCGTTGGGATTATCTGGGAATACTCGACAAGGTAGGGTTGTAAATGGAACTTGAAAAGATTGTCGGTTGGCTCGATCACGTGCTCAAGGTGCGCGATTTTGACGATGTATCCAACAACGGATTGCAAATCGCGCGCGAGGGCTGCGAAATCGGCAAGGCGGCGTTTGCGGTCGACGGCTCGCGCAAGTCGATCGAGGCGGCGGCGAAATGCGGCGCCGGGCTTTTGGTCGTCCATCACGGCATCAGCTGGGGCGGCGGCATCAAGACGCTGACCGGGAGCGAATACGCAGCAGCTTCGGCGGCGATCCGCGCCAATGTCGCTTTGTATGCGGTGCATCTTCCATTGGACGCCAATCCGGAGTTTGGCCACAACGCGCTCATCGCGAGAGAATTGGGACTTCACGGTCTGCAAAAGGCTTTTTCCTACCACGGCAACATGATCGGGCTCGTGGGTGTCGCGCCGGATGGACGCAAGATCGGCGTCTGCTCCGGCGGCGGCGGCGAATTCGCTGTGGAAGCCAAGGCGCTAGGGTGCGATTTGTTCGTCACCGGCGAGGCGAATTGGGGCGAGCGGATCGCCGCCGAAAATGTCGGTATGGCGATGGAGTGCCGCGGCCACTACGAAACCGAGCTATACGGCATCCGTGCCCTCGCGGCAAAAATGGCGGCGGAACTTGGACTCGCCACCGAAGTCGTATGAGCGCTCGCGTCGTTTTCGTCTCCGGCATCGATACCGGAATCGGTAAGACGTATGCGACCGGCTATCTCGCCCGGCGCGAAATGGAGAAGGGGCTCAAGGTCGCGACGCTCAAACTCGTCCAGACCGGGAATGAAGGCTTTTCCGAGGATATCAAGACCCACCGCGAGATTATGGGCGCGAGCCTCCCGGAAGACGCCGACTTCACCACTGCGCCGCAGATCTTCCGCTTCCCCTCGTCTCCAGAACTCGCCGCCAGGCTGGAAGGGCGCGAGGTGGATACCGGCAAGATCGCCGCGTCGGTCGCCAAGCTCGCCGGGCGCTACGATGCCGTTTTCGTGGAGGGTGCGGGCGGTCTCATGGTCCCGCTCAAGGAAAACCTGCTTACCGTCGATTTTGCCGCCGCAATGGGCTGGAGCGTTTTGCTGGTCACTTGTGCGCGGCTGGGGTCGGTAAACCATACATTGCTTTCGCTCGAAGCGATTTTAGCGCGGCGCATGGCGCTTGACGGCGTGGCGTTCAATTGGTGCGAGGGCGCCGATCCCGAAATCGCGAAAGACACCATGAATGTCGTTCGGCGCTATCTCTCCGCCAAAGGGCTTGGCGAAGTTCCGTTTGTCACGATTCCAAAACTATGACACCGCTTGAATACGACCGGCTCAACATCTGGCACCCTTACGCCAGCCTCCGCAATCCGCCGCCGGTGAGGTTCGCGAAAAGCGCGAGCGGTACGCGCATTCTGCTCGACAGCGGCAAGGAGCTGATCGACTCCGTTTCCAGCTGGTGGTGCGTTGCGCACGGCCACAACCATCCGCATATAGTCGAAGCCATCCGGCGCCAAAGCGAGAAACTTTCGCATGTGATGTTCGGGGGCTTTACGCATGCACCGGCGATCGAACTCGCGGAGCGTCTGGCGTCGATAGCTCCGGAAGGGCTGGACAAGATTTTCTTCGCCGATTCCGGTTCCATCGCGGTGGAAGTGGCGGTGAAGATGTGCATTCAATACCAGCATGCGCTGGGAAGGCCTGGACGTTGCAAGATGCTGGCGCTCAAAGGCGGCTATCATGGCGACACGGCTTGTGCAATGGCGCTTAGCGACCCGGACGGGATGCATACGCTCTTTGCCGGCATGATGCCCAGGCATTATTTTGCCGCCATGCCCGGCGGGGATGTCCGCGCATGGAATTTCCGCGAAATCCTGGAGCGGCACAAGGATGAAATCGCAGGCGTTGTCTGCGAGCCGGTGTTCCAAGCCGCGAACGCCATGAATTTCTACGGCGCGGAATATTTGCGCGAGATGCGCAAGGCCTGCGACGAATACGGGATTCTGCTCGTGTTCGACGAAATCGCCGCCGGATTCCACCGCACCGGGCCGCGCTGGGCGCACGAACGCGCCGGGATCAAGCCCGACATCATGACGGTCGGCAAGGCCTTGACCGGCGGCCATATCACGCTCGCCGCCACTCTCGCTTCCGGCGCGGTGGCGGACGTGATTTCGCGCGGGTCGCCCTCCGCTTTCATGCATGGACCCACCTACATGGCCAATCCGCTCGCTTGCGCGGCGGGCATCGCGAGCCTGGAACTTTTCGAGCGCGAGGATTATACCGCCAAGGCCGAAGCGATAGGACGCATTTTCCGCGAGGAAGGCTTGCCCCAAGTCATGGGCGCGGTCGGCGTCGTCAAAGTGCCTAGGCTTCCGGCGCGTGCGGATATCGACCGGATAATCGATTCTTCGGGCGTTTGGCTCCGGCCGTTTGCTAATTTCATCTATGCGATGCCGCCGTTGGTTACGCCCGAATGCGAAGTGCGGCAAATCGCCGCCGCGCTCAAGGAACTTGCCGCCTGCCCGCCAGATCCATCCGCCCCGGACGACGGCGGCTTCCACGAATAGGCAGGCCGCCTAGATTTCCAGCACGAAACGCGAGCCGTTCGATAGCGGTTCAAGTCTGATCGTGCCGCCGTGCAGGGTCGCGATATGCTTGACGATCGCCAGCCCCAGCCCGGTGCCGCCGGACGAATCCGACCGCGATTTGTCCACCCGGTAGAACCGCTCGAAGATCCGGTCGCGGTCTTTTGCCGGAATCCCCGTCCCATAGTCGCGCACCGCGAACGCCGCCTTGCCTTGCGCCGTGCGCGAGAGCGAAACCTCGATGCGGCCGGTTTTGCTGTGGAGAATGGCGTTTCCAATCAGATTCGCAAGCGCCTGCTCCACAAGCTGCGCATCGCACGGACGCTCGATTTTTTCATCCCCGCCGCCGACGACTTCAAGCGCGATTCCGGCGATTTCCGCCCGCGGCCTTTCCGCGCAGACCGCCGCATTCAGGATGTCGCGAAGATCGAACACCGCGAAATCCGGCGCCGGCTGGTTTTGCCGCGCTTCGATTCGCGCCAGCGAAAGGATGTCCTGCGCGAGGGTGTCGAGCTTTCCCGACTGGCGCGCGAGGATGTCCAGCAGCTCCTTGCGTTCTTCCGGCGAAAGGGCGCTGCCGTTTTCGCCGAGCATTTCCGCCGCCGCCTTGATCGCCGTAAGCGGTGTGCGCAGTTCGTGCGTCAGATTGGCGATGAAATCGCGCCGGAACGATTCGAGCCTCCGCAAATCCGCGAGTTGACGCTCCTTGGCGTTGATGTTGCGCGCCAGCAGCGAAATGAACATGACTGCCAGCGCACCGATCAGGGCGGCGGCGGCGAGCGTCTTTTCCGTGCGCCGGACGGCGTCGGTCACCGCCGTATACGGCACCGCGATCCTCACCACGTGTTCGCCCACCCTGCGCGCGCAATACAGCATGTCCAGATCGAGCGTGTGCGAATGGCGCACTATCGTTCGGGGGCTTCCGTCCTTCACGGCCTCGAATTCCAGGCGGTCGGCATGGTTTTCGAGCGTGCCGCCGGCGGAATCGTAGACGACCTTGCCGTCGAGCGAGAAAACGCTTACCCGGACATCTTCGCCAAGCCTGCCCACGCCTTCGCGAAGCCTCATCGCCTGCATATACAGAATCGCCCCGAACGCGCCCAGCGTCGCCAGAGCGACAATCGCCACTAGCAGGGATTTCGCTTTCATCTTCATTCCGACAGCCTGTATCCGACGCCGCGCACGGCTTCGATATGCCGCGCCCAGCCGCCGAGTTTCTTCCTGAGCCCGACAAGCTGCACATCCACCGTGCGCTCGGTCACGGCTTTTTCTTCGCCCTGGACTCTGTCGATTATCTGACCTCGCGTCCAGACGCGGTTTGGCGCGCCCATCATCATTTCGAGAATCCCGTATTCGCTGGGCGTAAGCGCGATTTGCCTTTCTCCGATTCTGCAGGTATGCGCGAGCGTGTCGAGCTCCAGCGAATCGATTGAAATCCTGCCGCCGTCGACCGGCTGCCTGCGCATCACCGCCTTCAGCCGCGCCACGAGCACCGCGGTCGAGAAGGGCTTGGCGACATAATCGTCCGCGCCGGCTTCGAAACCGGCGATGATGTCGCGCTCTTCTCCCTTGGCGGTGAGCATCACCACCGGCGTGGATGCGATTGCCGCCGTGGCGCGAATCGCCCGGCAGACCTCCAGTCCGCTCAATTCCGGAAGCATGATGTCGAGCAGCACCGCGTCCGGCCGCATCGATTTCACCAGATTTACGCCCTCGATGCCGCCGGCGGCGGATTGCGTCTCCGCGCCAAGCGCCGTCTTGAGCGCCAGCCGCAGCACCATCCTTATCGACGCATCGTCTTCGATTATGGCTATGCGTGGAATCTTGTTGTCCATCGCCGCATATTATACCATAAATAGCGGAAAGTTGAAAGCCGCTATTTCCAGCGACAGGGAGCGGATGCGGATGTAGGCGTTGAGGATGTCGAGCGTCGCGAGAATCGCGCCGTTGGAGGTGGAGTCGTCCGTCCCGATCCTCAAGAGCTGCGCTTCACGAGCGGCGGCAATCCGTTCCTTGAGCTCCTTCGCCCGCTCGCGCAGGTCGCGATTGTTCGCGCCGCGCGTCTGCGCGACCGATGCAAAGAGTTCCTCGGCGCGGTCGTGGATGTCGAGAATCTGCGATTTCTCCGTGCCTGCGAGTTTCTTGCCTTCTCCGGCAAGCCGGTCCAAGGCGTTCACGATCTTCGGCCCTTCGTCGGAAATCGACTCGAAGAGGTCGGCGAGGCGGAGAATGTTGCGTGCACGGATCGCCGTCGCCGGTTCCAGCCGCGTGGTGAGAATCTTGCCGATGAATTCGGTTATCTCGCGCTGGACGTTGTCCAGCACCTGTTCGCGGTGCAGAACATGGCGGCGCGTCTCCTCGTCGTGCGCATCTTGCAGCAGTTTGCGCACCGACTCCAGAATGTCGACTCCGCTCTCCGCCATGAACGCGATTTCGCCCAGCGCCTGTTCGCATGCGATGACCGCGCTTTTCGCCACATGTGCGTTGAGTGCGCTCAAATGCGGCTTTTCCGATTCCTTTGCGGGTATGACCTTGCAGGCGAGGCGTTCGAGCACCCGCGCGAGCGGCATCGTCAGCACCGCCCTGAGCGACGCGAAGAGCGTGTCGCAAAACGCGACCGGGAGCATTATCCCGGCGGCAACGCCATTCTCGACGGTGAAGGCCGACGGAAACAGCGCCCTCGCGACGGGCGCGAGCACCGTGAGCGCGAGCGGCAGGAACAGTGCCGATCCCATGACGTTCATGGCGGTATTGACGAAGGCCGTGCGTTTCGACGCCGCATTGCCGCCCAGGGACGCGATGAATCCGGTCATGGTCGTACCGATGTTCGCGCCGAAGAGCGAGGCGACGCAAGTCTCGAAGGTGATGATGCCTTCGGCCGCAAGCGTCATGAAAATGATGATTGCCGCCGCAGAACTCTGGATCACGGCGGTGAACATCGCCGCCACGAGCGCGACGAGCGCCGCAGAAAGGAGCCCGGTAGCACTTAGCGACTGCAGCGCCGCGAGGATTCTTTCCGACTCCCTCACCGGCGAGACGCCTTCTTTCATGAGCGACATTCCGAGGAATACGAGCCCCAGCCCCACAATCGTCTGCCCGACGAACCGCAGGCGCGACTGGAAGGGAGCGAGATAGAAAAAGCATCCCGCCGCCGTGAAGGCGAGTCCCAGCAGTTCTGGACTTGGCGCAAACGCCATTATCCACACCGTGAACGTCGTGCCGATGTTCGCGCCCACGAACACCGGAATCGTGCCGCCGAGCGTCATCAGCCCCGATGACACAAAACCGATCAGCATTACCGAGATTATCGACGACGATTGCACGATAATCGTGGAGACGATGCCGGTCGCCACGCCTGCCGCCGTTTTGCCGGTGGCCATCGTCATGAATCGCCTCAGCCGTTCGCCGTTGAGCGATTGCAGTCCGAAAGACAAGTGGTGCATTCCCAAAAGAAATGCGCCCAAGCCGCCGCCGAGAAATACAAGTATATCAATCGCATTTGCCATATTCGTTCCTTTTCGCCTTCTTTTCGCCGCATATTATACCAAAGCAATATTAGGAAACGATTAGTTGTGGAGAGAGAAGGCTCGGCAGGGCTTATCGCCCCAAAGCCCGCGCCACTTGCATCTCAATGCGATTTTTGGTATAATACAGGCAAAATATGAGCATTTTGAGGCGTGAAGACAAATGATCAAGACTAAAGAAGACCTTGCGCAATATCTTGCCGACTGTCGTATCGCATACGGCAGACCGGCGCGGCGTACGCTCAAGATGTTCGTATCGGACCTTTTGCTCCCAGACAACAACTACGAATTCATGCGCAATCTTTGCTATTGCGAATACTTTGCGAATATTCGTGTGTGTGTGTGTGTGG
>DFFF01000034.1:0-20338 GCA_002369235.1 Verrucomicrobia bacterium UBA3783 | reverse complement strand
GGGGGGGGGGGGGTATAATCGCTAATATGCGCAGGCTTTACCATAATTGGCGGCAGTTGCGCCTACGGGCGAAAACCGGTATTGAACTTGGCATAAATTGTGCCGGGCCTGGACTTCACGTTTCGCACGGCAAAGTGGTTGTTAGCGGCATTGCGAAGCTTGGTGCGCATTGCAAGATTTTGAGCGATGTGACGATTGGCGGACAAGGCAGGTATGACATCGGCGGCGCACCGCAGCTTGGCGATCGGGTGTGGGTTGGATCTGGTGCGAAAATCATCGGCCCTATTAAAATCGCCGATGGTGTCGTTATTGGCGCAAATGCCGTGGTGGCGAAAGACATACTTGAGCCAAATACCACTTGGGCCGGCGTTCCAGCGCGTAAAGTCAGCAATACTGGCTCGAACATGTATCTGCGCGAAGAGTTCAGGGTGTAAAATGGCGGCAAAATACGCGCTAATGGGTTGCGGGTATCATGGACGCGGTGTTGCGTCTGTGATAAAAGCCAAAAGCCCAGATGCGGAAATCGTATTTGTTGACGACAATGCGCAACCCAACGAGAAGATTATGGGGTTTGATGTGCTCAAAGATATACCTCATGATGTTACAAACTTTGTACACGGGTCTGGAAATAACAAACTGCGCCGCAAATTCGCCGCAGAAAGAAAACTTGAGACTGTTGTTGCAAAGGATGCGTCTATCGGTTATTTGGCAAAAATCGGTGAAGGATGTTTTATTGGCTCGTGTGCGTTTATTGGCTCTGAAGTTGTTCTGAAGGACGGAGTTATCGTAAATACCCACGCAATAGTAGAGCATAATTCCGAGATCGGGCGTTTTTGCAATGTCGCGCCGGGGGCAATTGTGCTAGGGCAATGTATAATCGGCGATAATGTGTTTGTCGGTGCTGGCGCGAAAATCAAAAATAATGTATGGATTTGCTCTGATGTAGTAATTGGCATGGGTGCGGTTGTGTTGAAAGATATAACCGAGCCGGGTACATATGTTGGCAATCCTGCGAGAAAGTTGAACGACAATACAGAGGAGAAGCATGTCAGGCGTTTTCGTAATAGCTGAGATTGGTTGCAATCACAACGGTTCCAAGGAAATAGCCAAACGCATGATTGATGCCGCCATTGAAGCGGGCGTAAGCGCAGTCAAGTTTCAGACCTTCAAGTCGGAAGAACTTATCAGCAGATATGCCGCCAAAGCGGAGTACCAGAAGGTCACTACAGGTGCTGACGGCAATCAATTGGAAATGACGAAAAAACTTGAGTTGAGTTATGCGGATCAAGTCGAGTTGATGGGATATTGCGAGCAAAAAGGCATAAAGTACCTTTCGGCGCCATTTGATTTGGATAGTATTGATTTTCTTGCCAATACGAACATTGAATACATAAAGATTCCATCTGGAGAAATCAATAATCCGCCGTATCTCAGGAAGGTGAACAAGCTTGGCAAGCCGGTCATTCTCTCGACAGGAATGTCGACAATGGACGAGGTTGCGCAAGCACTAGAATTTTTGACGAATGTTAAGGTTTCGCTTTTGCACTGCACGACTGAATATCCGTGTCCGTTCGAGTCGGTAAACCTCAAGGCGATGGTCGCCATGAAGGATAAATTCGGGTTGCCCGTTGGATACTCCGACCATACGCCTGGAATTGAAGTCGCGGTGGCGGCAGTCGCGATGGGGGCTACGATAATAGAGAAGCATTTTACGCTGGATCGAAACATGGAAGGTCCCGACCATAAGGCGAGTGTCGAGCCTCACGAAATGAAAGCGCTTGTCGAAGCCGTGCGCCATGTAGAAGTAGCGATGGGTAATGGAATAAAGAAGCCCGCGCCAGCGGAAATCAAAAATATCGCCATCGCCAGAAAGTCTATCGTCGCAAGACGAGCAATAAGAAAAGGCGAGATTTTTTCCGAAGAAAATATCACGGTGAAACGTCCGGGGACTGGAATATCACCGATGAAATGGGATGAGGTCATAGGAACGGCGGCGATGCGCGATTATGGCGAGGATGAATTGATATGAGGCGCATTGCGCTAATTACTACCTCGCGCGCCGAATACGGCATCCAAAGTCGTCTGATTCGCATGTTGCAAGACGATCCGGAGATTGACTTTAGATTGATTGTTTCTGGCACGCATCTTAGCAAAAAGCATGGCTGTACGGTAAAGCAGATTGAGGCGGATGGGATAGAAATTGCCGAGAAGGTGGATATCGGCATAGACAAAGGCTGGCCGGTTGCGAAAATCATGGCAAACGCTTTGGAAAAGATGTCGGTCGTAATCCAGAATATGAAGCCGGATTTGGCGGTTCTGCTTGGCGACCGATACGAAATGCTCAGTGTGGCATTGGCGTGTACTCTCAATAATATACCTATTGCCCATCTCCACGGCGGCGAAACCACGATTGGTGCTACAGATGAGGTTTTCCGGCATGCAATAACAAAGGCGGCATATTTGCATTTCACTTCTTGCGAAGAATACCGGCGTCGCGTCATTCAGCTTGGCGAAGATCCAAAAAGAGTATTCAATGTTGGTGCGCTCGGCGTGGAAAATTGCCGCAAATTTAGATTGTTGCCAAAAAGCGAATTGGAAAGGGAACTTGGTTTCAAGTTTGCGAAACACAATATTCTCGTTACCTTCCACCCGGTGACCTTCGAGCAGGGCAGCGCAACAGCGCAGGTCGATGAAATTATTGCCGCCCTTGCCGGATTGGAAGATACGCAGATTGTGATAACGCATCCAAACGCTGATGTGGAAGGCGACTTGATCGCAGACAGGTTCAAAGCGTTCGCGAAAGGGCGGCAAAATGTGCATCTGCTCTCTTCTCTGGGGTCGCTAAAGTATTTGTCGTTCGTCAAGCAGGCAAGTGCGATAGTCGGAAATTCTTCGAGCGGTGTAATCGAGGTGCCGAGTTTCAATGTTCCAACAGTAAATATTGGCAACAGGCAAGCTGGACGTATCATGCCCGATACGGTTATATGTTGCGAGCCGAAGCGCGAGGCAATAACAAACGCCATCAAAAAAGCGTTTTCAAAGGATTTTCGCGCCTTGATTGCCAAGGCGAAGAATCCATACGAGAAAAAAGATACGGCCAAAAGAATCTTTAAAGTTCTAAAAACATTTCCCATTAAAAATGCGTGTTCAAAACGATTTTACGATTTGCGCAGTGGAGAAAAGTGATGTTTAGAAAAAGTCTGCTCAAATACGACGGCGCAAAGATAATAGATGCCATCAAGGTTCTTGACGTTTCCGCAAATGGACTTGTAGTTGTTGTGGATGACGGCGACCATCTTATCGGAGTTATGACAGATGGTGATATCCGTCGAGGTCTGCTTCGCGGGATGGAAGTGCACGATTCCATTGATGGCGTTGTTTGCCGCGATTGCTACACGGTTCCGATTGGAACCTCGCGAGCTCAAGTGCTTGATATAATGAAGGCTCGCAGAATCGCTCAGGTGCCTATAATCGATTCAGAGAGAAGAGTTGTTGGTCTTCACTTGCTGAATCAGTTGATTTTGAATGCATCTTTGCCGAACGCGGCAATAATCATGGCTGGAGGGAAGGGAACGCGCCTTGGTGACATGACAAAAACAGTGCCAAAGCCGATGCTTCCTGTCGCCGGGCGTCCCATTCTCGAACGAATAATTCTCCACTTGATCAGCCACGGCATCAGTAATATCTATATCTCGGTGAACTACTTGAAGGAGGTTATCGAAGATTATTTTGGCGATGGCAAGAAATTGGGCTGTCACATTGAATATCTCGAGGAAAATCAGCCGCTCGGTTCTGGAGGACCGCTTTCGCTTTTGCCAAAGCAGAATCATGCTGTTGTCGCGCTTTACGGAGATCTTGTCACCGATGTGAATTTGTCTCGCATGATCGAGTATCATAATCAAATGGGCGCATTTGCTACAATGGGATATAGCAGCTACAAACATACCATTCCATTTGGTTGTCTGGAAACGGAAAACGGCGAATTAACCGCGCTTTCGGAAAAACCAACCGTAGTTAAAATGATAAATGCAGGGGTTTATGTAATCTCTCCTGAGGCACTGGAAACCGTTCCGAGAGACAAATATTTCATGCTGACGGATTTGTTTGTGAATGCGCTTGAAAAAGGGCAAAAGTGCGGTGTTTACCCAGTTGATGGCGATTGGATAGATGTTGGCAGGCCTGCGGATCTGGGAAGGGCAAGAGGCGTCTGATGAGTCCCGAAGAACTTGCAGGCGAAATTCGCAATCTTGATGCCGAAGCCTGGCTTTGTGCCGGGCAGTCGAACATCCAAAAAGGATGGGGTGAATTCTGCAAGACGCCAGAAGAAAAATTGCGCTTTGAAAAAGAATCGGCAATGCTCGATACGATTCAAGTGTATTTTTGGGATTTTAACGATTTTTCTTTCAAACGGATAACGAAAGACAATGCCGGGGAAAAAAGCGCACTTGGGATTAGTTTTGCCATAAGGCGTGCGCAAATGGTAAAGAAGCCTATCGTGATAGTATATGTTGCGGCAGGCGGAGCACCAACAGAAGCTTTTCTTTCGCGAGAGAGAATGTGCGCAAAGGATGAACAGGGGAAATGCATATATCCACACCTTGCTGCAATAGCAGAAAGTTCTACATCGATCGATAAAAATCCTGCATTTCCTTGCACATGGGTAGCAAAAGAGTATCCTGCGGCAAAAGCGAATGCTGATGAAGGACGATGGTGGCCAGTTGCTGAAATTTACAATTATGGAATACAACCTCTTCGCAATGTTCCTTTGACAGGGATTCTTTGGTATCAGGGCGAATCCAATGCAACAACATGCGAAATCCCAGATGCTCCAACAGATGAAGATTACCAACGGGAAACACTGCGAGCCGTGATAGACGAGCTCCGTGGAGAACGGGATATCTTGTTTGTGATGTTTGGTTTGCCGGTCATGGATAGGCCGTGGGAGAGGTATCGGAGGGTTCAGCAAGAGGTATGCAAGGAGAAAAAAGCCATTTTCCTTGATACTTATGCTGCTGGACTTGGCGAATCAAACAATGTACACCCGCGAAACAAGATTCCATTTGCAGAGATGGCGGTAAAGGTTGTTGAACAGTATCTCAAAATGAAAGGAGAATCATGAAAAGAATTGCATATATCCCAGCGCGTGGCGGATCGAAGGGAATTCCGATGAAAAATATCGCCGAATTGGGTGAATTTCCTTTGATTGCGTTCACCATAATCGCCGCCCAGAAAAGCGGACTTTTTGATCGTATTATGGTTTCGACCGACTCCGAAGAAATTGCTGCAGTGGCGCGGCAATATGGTGCTTGGGTTCCGTTCTTGCGCTACGCGGAATTTGCGCAGGACACATCCAAGACGATTGATGCAGTCGTGTCCGATAAATCGCGGCTTGAGGCAATGGGCGAGAAGTTCGACGAATTCGTACTCTTGCAGTGCACTTCGCCGTTCCGGACTGCCGTGGATATTCAAGGCGCGGTTGCCCTCGCGGAAAAAGCCAAGGCTGGCGTGGTGAGCATCTCGCCGGTGGAAGAACATCCGATTCTTATGCGCACCGCTGACGCTGACGGCAAGCTCACTAATGTCCTCTCCTGCTCCTCTACTTGCCGCCGCCAAGATATGCCGCCCTATTATCGTGTGAATGGC
Source organism: Verrucomicrobia bacterium UBA3783 (assembly GCA_002369235.1). Lineage (GTDB taxonomy): Bacteria > Verrucomicrobiota > Kiritimatiellia > RFP12 > UBA1067 > UBA1067. Next base: position 14,695 of record DFFF01000034.1, on the reverse strand, counting down.
GCAATTTATGTCAACTTCTGGGATGAACTTTCGCCCACTCTGTCTCTGAACGACAACCCATACGGCTACATCATGTCGCGTTCCGATTCTCTCGATATCGACACTAAAGCCGATCTTGCCGCTGCACGCTCTCGCCTCGGCAATTAGTAGGATTAACATCAAAAGTGAGAAACTAGGTCAGACCTACTTTCGCGCGAAACTAGGTCTGACCTAGTTTTTCACTTTTGGTTGATTGCTTGTAATTCGATAGGATTTATGATATAATCCAGTATGTGAATGGAAAAATTGAATACAGTTGGGATGGGTTATGAAGCATAGGATATTTGTTGCAGTGGTGGCGGGGATGGTCTCCGCCGCGTGTTTCGCCGCGCCGAAATACATTTTCTACTTTATCGGCGACGGAATGTCTACGCCGCAACGCATGGTCGCCGAGGAATTTTCGCGCAAGGCCGGCTTGGGTTCTCTCGCCATCAACCAGCTGCCGGTTCAATCGACGGCACGGACATGCTCAACTTCGTCTCTGGTGACGGATTCCGCCGCGGCGGCAACCGCGCTAGCCTGCGGCAAAAAGACCTACAATGGCGCATCCGGAGTGGATGATGAGGGCAATCGCCTTGTATCTTGTGCAGAAATCGCACACAAAATCGGAAAGAAAATCGGAATAATCACGACGGTGACACTAACGCACGCCACCCCGGCCGGCTTCTACGCGCACCGCAAAAGCCGTGGCGACACCTACGGAATAGCCATCGATCTCGCGGATTCCGGCTTTGATTTCTTTGCGGGCGGCGGATTCGGCAACAAACACGCCGATGCCGAAGCCCCGGAATTTGCCGCCTGCGGCGATGCATACGATTATGCGGAATCGAAGGGTTATCGCATCGTCAAGACGAAAGACGAATTCATGGCGCTGGGAGCGTCTGACGGCAAGATCGTGACGCGATTCACCGATGAGGCGCTGGCGTATTCCATTGACGGGAAGCCGGGTGAGCCTACATTGTCGGAAATGGTCGCCAAAGCGATTGAAGTCCTCGATAATCCGCAGGGATTTTTCATCATGGCCGAGGGCGGCAGAATCGATTGGGCGGGACACGCCAACGATGCCGCCTCGAATCTGCGCGATGTGCTGGCGTTCGACGACGCCGTGAAAACCGCGCTGGCGTTTCTGGAAAAGCATCCCGACGACACTTTGGTTGTTGTGACCGGCGATCACGAAACCGGCGGGCTTTCGATGGGCTTTGCCGGGACTGGCTATGCGCTGTATGTAGATCGGCTGGTCAATCAGACGATGAGCGTGGACGAGTTCAATCGGCGCACGAAAATGCTGCATACGGAAAAGCCCGACGCGACATTCGACGATTTCAAGCCGCTGATCGAACAGGCGTTCGGCTTCCGGTTTGAGGGCGATGCGGCGCAAGATCCGATGGTGCTCGACGATGCGGAACGCTCGGCAATCGAAACCGCGTTCGCAAAAGGCGGCGACATGTCCGCGTTGGGCGACGCTTGCCGACTCGTCATATCGCACAAGGCGGGGCTTGGCTGGTCGAGCGGTGCGCATACCGCCATGCCGGCGTTGACGACGGCGGCAGGCGTCGACTCCTGGCGCTTCACCGGGTTCATGGAGAACAGCGAACTTGGCGTGCGCATGAAGGAATTATGCGGAGCGCAGTAAGCATCCGCAGTTCCCGCTTCGCCAATATCGCGCTGGCGGTTTTGCTGGCGGCGGGTTCGGCGGTTCTTTTGGCGTTGCCCGCTTCGCCGCGTCTGATCAATGGCGGCGACGCCAGAAAAGTCCGTGCGCGAGTAGTGTCGGTCGACGATTCCGGCCTTGCCCGGCATGGCTTCATGGAGTTTGGCACCCAGCGCCTCAAGGTGGAATTGGCGGATGGACGCATCATGCGCGCCGACAACGAAATTCGTGCCCAATTGGAACTTGACAAAAAGTTCGTCCCTGGCGATGTCGCGCTCGTGGTATTGCCGGAAAATGCCGGAGACGACGATGTTTTGATTACATCCGACCATTGGCGTCTCGGCTGGGCGGCGGCGATTTTTCTGGCATTTGCCGTTCTGCTGTGCATCTTTGGCGGGTGGTCGGGCGCGAGGGCGCTTTTCACCTTTTTCTTCAGTTGTCTCGCAATCTGGAAGTTCCTGGTTCCGGCGGCACTTTCGGGACATGACGCGAGAATCGTGTGTTTTGCGTGTGTGGCGATATTGTCGGCGGTGATCGTATTTTCGATTGTTGGAATATCGCGCACCGGGGCGGCGGCATTCGCGGGTTCGCTGCTGGGGGTATCGACGTCACTGGTTCTTGCCGACGTGTTTGCCGCCGCAATGCATATCAATGGCGCCACCATGCCGTTTGTGCAGCAGCTCCTGTATTCGGGTGCACCGAAGCTGGATATGGCCGACATCTTCTGCGGTGCTGCGATTCTTGCCGCCTCCGGCGCGGTCATGGATTTGGCGATGGACGTGGCATCGGGGGTCGCGGAAGTCGCACGCCACAATCCGTCGCTTGGCTTCCGCGAGCTGTTTGCGTCGGGCCTCAATATCGGCCGGGCGGTCGTCGGCACTATGGCGACCACCTTGCTGCTTGCCTATTCGGGCGGCTATCTGACGCTTCTCATGGTTTTTGCCGCGACCGGCACTGCGCCAGCCGACTTCTTGAACTCCACGCTCATCTCCGCCGAATTCGTGAAGACATTCGTCGGCAGCTTCGCGCTGGTGCTCGTCGCGCCGTTCACTTCGGCCGTCTCCGCCGCCGTTTTCCGCAAATAACCGCACAGAGGCGCAAAGTTTTGGCACTGCGCACAAGCGCAAACATGTGACCGCGTATTGCATTTTCTTTCGATTTATGGTATAATCTGCGTCAAATCAAAGAAAGGAAACGCTATGGGCATTTTCAAGGCGTATGACATCCGCGGCATCTACGGCCAGGATCTCGACGAAAAGATTTTCTACAAAATCGCGCGTGCGTATGTGCGCTTTGCGAAGGTGAAGAAAGTTGTAGTCGCACGCGACTGCCGCAAGTCTTCCGACAGTCTCTTTGCCGCTTTCACCAAGGGTCTCAACGACGAAGGCGCGGATGTGCTCGATGTGGGGCTCGCGTCCACGCCGATGAGCTATTTCGCCAACGCGACGCTCAAGGCGGACGGCTCGGTGATGATTACGGCTTCACACAACACGAAGGAATGGAACGGCTGCAAGCTTTGCAAAGCGAACGCCGTGCCGATCTCCGGCGCGACCGGCATCAAGGATATCGAGGCGATCGTCGCGGCCATGCCGGACGGTGAACCGCCGGCGGGCACGGGCACGATCGAGAAGGTCGATATCGCTGCGGCGTATGGCGAGCATGTGCGCAAGTTCGCGCACCTCGTGCGCCCGGTCCATGTGGCGATGGATTTCGCCAACGGCATGGGCATCGCCGAGAGCGTCGCCTTCAAGGGGCAGGACATGCTCACGCACGACGATCTCTACGGCGAATACGACGGCGAATTCCCACATCATGCCGCCAACCCGCTGGAGCACGAGACGCTCGACGACATCCGTGCGCTCATCAAGGCCAATCCCGGCAAGTATGCGTTTGGCGTCGCGTATGACGGCGATGCCGACCGCGCCGGCTTCATCGACGAGAAGGGTGAGATCATCCCGATGGACTTCATCACCGCGCTCATCTCGCAGGATCTGCTCAAATCCAATCCCGGCGCCGTTTGCTTCTACGATCTCCGCTCCACGAAGATGGCGGAGGAAACGATTCTCGCCTCGGGCGGCAAGCCGATGATGTCGCGCGTCGGCCACAGTTTCATCAAAGAGCAGATGCGGCAGAACGACGCGATCTTCGCGGGCGAACTTTCCGGACACTACTACTTCAAGGCGAACTCCACGGCGGAGTCGAGCTCGATGGCGACGTATGCGCTCGCGAATATCGTCTCGGCCTCGGACAAGCCGCTTTCGGAGTTGATCGCGCCTTTGAAGAAGTACAGCCAGTCGGGCGAAATCAACACCAAGACGGTGACGCCGCCTGCGGAAATCCTCAAGAAGATCAAGGAGCTTTACGCCGCCAAGGCGAAAGTGTTCGAGCTCGATGGCGTGAGCGTGGACGCGTGGGAGACGGAAGGATACTGGGCGAACGTGCGCATGTCCAACACCGAACCGCTCGTGCGTCTCAACCTTGAAGGCAAAACCCCTGAAATCATGGAGAAGAAACGTGACGAATTTCTTGCGATCATACGCGCTTAAGGCGTTTTGCGCGTCGGCAGTCTGCGCCGCGCTTGCTGGCTGTGGCGGCGGCGACGGGACGGCGGAGCTCGCCGAGTCCCGGCAGGCGTTCGCGCGCCGCGATTTGAAGGCGGCGGACAAGTTCGCCGACAAGGCGGTCAAGTGCAACGACAGGAATGTCGACGCGCTCGTGAATTCGGCGCGGGTGAAAATCGCGCTCGCGCATCTGCCGGAGGCGCGGCGCGACATCGCCAAGGCGGTGCAGCTTGAAGGCGACGCCGATGACGTGCTGCTCACCGATGCCGAAGTCGCCTATCTCTCCAAGGATTACGCCAAGGCGGTCTACGATTGCCGCAAAGTCGCCGAAGACGCTTCGCGCCCGGCCGAAGTGCGCTCGCAGGCGTACAATGTCATTGGCGTGGTGATGTGGTCGGCGCAGCATAACGACGAGGCCCGTGTCGCGTTTCTGCGCGCACTAAGGCTGAATCCGCGCAATCCTGCGGCGTGGTACAATCTGGGCAGGCTGTATCGCGACGGCTTTGCTGGATATGATGTGGCGGCATTGAAGGCGTTCGAAGCGTTCGTGCACCGTGCGCCGGATGCCGATGTTCGCGTCCAGCGCGTACAGAGAGTCGATATCAAGGATTTGCGCGAGGCGATTGCGCGCAAGACTTCGTCGCATCCCGGAGCGGCCCAGCGCGACAGCGAACGCGCGGCGAAGCTTATCCAGGAGGCTCAGGACCTGGCCAGAAAAGGCAACCCCAAGAATGCACTCGCGAAGTATGAACAGGCAATCAAGGCCGACCCTCTGAGCTTCGCGGCGATTGTCGGCAAGGCGGAAATCCTGCCCAAGGCCGACCGCACTCCCAAGGGCAGCGAGCGTCAGCTCGAGGCCTACAAACTCGCCTGCGAACTTCAGGGCGGCAATACCGATATCCTTCTCAAGGCGGCGCAACTCGCCTACAAATACAAGGATCACACCGCAGATGCGGTCGATCTCTTCTCCCGTGCGCTTGCGTCCGATCCTTCCAATATCCAGGCGCTCGACGGGCTGATTGCGTCCATCCGCAAGCTCGGCGGCAAGGAAGATGTCGCCAAGGCGTATCAGTCCTATCGCGAGGATTTGGCCGCCAGGCGCAGATAAATGAGCGAATTCGCGACCGTAGATTACGTGCTTGTCGCTTCGTCGCTGGCGATGGCGTTATTCGGCGCGTTCGGCGGTTTTTCCGGGGCGCTCGCATTTCTGCTGGGGTCGGTCGCCGGCGGCGCAGTCGCGAAGTTCGGCTGGGACTTCGCGTGCGGCGCGATTGAGAACGTTCCGGTGCGCGTGCTCGCGGTAGGCGTCGCCGCGATCATTGCATTCGGAATCGCGAGGGCGATTGTGCGCAAGGTCGTTTCGGGAATGCTCGCCCAGCCGGGCGATGCGATCTTCGGGTTTGTCGTCGGCGCGGCGACCGGGCTTGCGCTCGCGGGCGCGGTCATGACTCTTGCCGGGCCCGACTATTTCGCTTTGTTCCAGGAAAAGGGATGCTTGCTGTCCCTTGTCGATTTTGGAGGTGCAAGGCCATGAGAAAAGAGGATTTCGATACTGCCGCCGGGTGTTTCCCGGATGTGTGTTTCAACGACATCCCGGACCTCGGGATAATCCTCGGCTCCGGCTGGGGAGATGCGCTGAAAATGGACGAATGCCTCGTGCGCATTCCGTATTCGGACATCCCCATGCTCGGCCAAACCACGGTTCAGGGCCACAGCGGCGAGTTCATCCTCTATCGCCTGGCCGGACGCCTTGTCGCCGCCTGGTGTGGACGCCGCCATTTCTACGAGGGCGAAGGCTGGGAGAAGGTCGTGCTGCCGATTGAAATTCTGCGCCGGATGGGATGTGAAAAGCTCCTCGCCACCAATGCCGCAGGCGGCATAAATCCGCTCCTAAAGGCTGGCGATTTCGTGATCCTCACCGATCACATAAATCTCGTCGGTATAAATCCGCTTATCGGGACGCACGTTCCCGAATGGGGGCCGCGCTTCCCCGACATGACCGATATCTACAGCCGTCCGCTGATTGAGAAGCTTCATGCCGGAGCGCGGAAGCTGGACCTGCGCGTCATGGACGGCATTTACGCATTCACTTCCGGGCCGTGCTACGAGACGGCGGCGGAAATCCGCGCCTACAAGGCGCAGGGCGCGGATGTCGTGGGGATGTCCACGGTGCCGGAGACGGTATTTGCGAAAGCTTGCGGAATGCAAGTCGCCGCCGTAAGCCTAGTGAGCAATCTCGCTGCGGGAATCGGCCATGCGCCGCTCGACCATTCCGAGGTGATCGCGGCGGCAGAACGCGCCAAGAGCGGCATGAAGGCCCTCATCGAGGATTTTGTCGCTAGAATCTGACATCGAGGACTTCGCCGACTCTCTGCTCGTCGAGCAAGGCGGCGCAGAAAATACGCGCACCTCCTACTGCAGCGATCTTGCATTCTTTTCCGCGTTTCTTTCTTTGCGCGGCAAGACTGAAGCGAGTGCGGTGACGCTGGACGACATCGTCGAGTTTCTCCAGGAAGAGCGGCGCGATGGACTCAAGGCATCGACTCGTGCGCGTCGGGCGGCGGCGATTCGTGCGTTTTTCAAACATCTGAAGTTGGCGCGACGCATCAAAGCGAACCCTGCGGAACTTCTCGAGACCGCAAAGATCGGACGGCATTTGCCGCGCGTGCTTTCGGAAGCGGAGGTATTCGGCATGATCGACGCCTGCAAGGGCGACGATCCGCGCAATGTCCGCGACCGCGCGATTCTGGAATTGCTATACGGATGCGGACTCAGGGTGTCGGAATTGTGCGACCTTTGCGTGGACTGCATCGTGGGCGACGGTTCGCTCTTGCGGATAATCGGCAAAGGCAACAAAGAGCGGCTTGTGCCGATCGGCAAAGCCGCAGGCGACGCGCTCAATGCATATATGGGGTCCGCCCGCCATTTTTTCACGCGCGGCGATCTGTCGGTGAGATATGTATTCGTCACGCGGCTGAAAGACAAATTCACCCGGCGCGGCATTCTCAAGATTGTCAAGGAACGCGCCGTGGCGGTCGGCATAGATCCCAAACGCATCAGTCCGCACGTCCTCAGGCATTGCTTCGCCTCGCACATGCTTTCGCGCGGTGCTGACATCAGGGCTATTCAGGAACTCCTCGGTCACGCCGACATCTCCACCACGCAAATCTACACGCATGTCGACCCCGCGCGTTTCGAAGAAATTCACGCACATCATCCGCGGCACTGAACGGCGTTTCGAAGTGCTTGTAATTCGCTCCGATTTTTGGTATAATTACCACAAACTTGACAGTTTGTCAAACACAAAACGAGGCAACAACCCAAGGAGAAAAGACATGGCCTGCAAATGCAACAAAAAAGCATGCAAGTGCAACACCGAGTTCATGGCGCCAATCGATGCATTGTCGTCAATTGAGATGTCGCTCGGCACGAAGAACGACACCGTCGCGATCGCGTGGGAGCGCGAGGACGGCAAAGTCTATCGCTACGATCTCGAGATTCCCAAACGTCTTGATGCCGACGCGGTGAAGTTCGTGTCGCATGTCGTCGACCGCATCGCGAAGTTCATCGTGTGGTCCGCAGGCGGCTGGAAGCTTTATCTCTCCGGTCCTGATGCCGTGGTCCAGCCCGTCGCCAAGGCGTACACCAAGCGCGGAGCGCGCAAGTTCGACTACAACTTCTTCTCCGATCTCTACGGACGGCCTGTCGAAGCTGTCGTCGTGCCGCTCAGCAAGATGCCGGAAATGAACGAGACGCTCACCAAGGTCAAAACAGTCGCCGACGGTTGTCGCATCGGCTTCGACTTGGGCGCGAGCGACTTCAAGATCTCCGCGCTCAACAAGGGCGAGGTCGTGTTCTCCAAGGAATTTCCGTGGGATCCGCGCAATAATCCCGATCCCGAATACCACTACTCGATGCTCACCGCCGGCCTCAAGGAAGCCGCAGCCACGTTGCCGCGCGTCGATGCGATCGGCGGCTCCACCGCTGGCACGCTCGTCGGCAAGAAAATGGGCGTCGCGAGTCTTTTCCGCGCCATCAAGGAACAGAATCCCGAGAAGTATCCGATCGCGCAGGACATGTTCTTCCGTGTCGAGAAGGATTGGGGCGTGCCGTTCGAAATCTACAACGACGGCGACGTCTCCGCGCTCGCCGGCATGATCACGATGGGCAAGAAGGGTATCATCGGAGTCGCAATGGGCTCCTCCGAGGCGGTCGGCTACATCGACCAGTCCGGCGCACTCACCGGCCGCATCACCGAGCTTGCGTTCGCGCCGGTGGATTTCAACCCGAACGCGCCCAAGGACGAGTGGTCGGGCGACTATGGCGTGGGCGCGATGGCGTTCTCGCAGCAGGCCGTCAACTGGCTCGCCATCCGCGAAGGCTTCGAGTTCCCGGCGGACATGAAGCTCCCCGAACGTCTCAAGGTTGTGCAGGCCGCGATGGAGAAGGGCGATCAGCGCGCACTCAGAGTGTATGTCCAGATTGGCCGTTTCCTCGCGCATGCGATTCCGTGGTACGGCGAGTTCTACGACTATTCGTCGATGATGCTCCTCGGTCGTGTGACGAGCGGACTCGGCGGCGACGTGATCCTCGAAACTGCCAAGACGATGCTCAAGGACATCTATCCCTTGACCGCCGAGAAAGTCGAACTCATCGTTCCGGATGAACACTTCCGCCGTCTCGGACAGTCGGTCGCCGCCGCGCAGATTCCCGTGATCAAGGCGGATAAGAAGGCTCCAGCCAAGAAAGCGAATAAGTAATGAGCAACCGTGTGTACACTCCGGTCCAGCTCGCCGAGGTGCTGGCCTCGATGGGCATCAAGGACCAGACTTCCGTAGAGCGCTACGGCTCCGGCCACATCAACGACACTTTCAAGGTGGAGACGAAGGGCGGTGTCCGCTACATTCTGCAGCGCGTCAATACCGACATCTTCCCGCCGGAGATGCTCAAGGAAAACGTCCTCCGGGTCACCGGACATCTCGCGAAGAAGGGCATAAAGTCGCTCGAGGTGAAGGGCTACGAGAATCCGTGGCGTCTCTATTCGTTCCTCGAGGGCTACACGTCGGTCGATCTCGTCACCAATCCCGCGCAGGCGGAATTGGTGGCGGGCGCCTTTGCGAAGTTTCAGAACGACCTCGCCGATCTTCCCGCGCCGCGGCTCGGGGAGATCATCCCGAAGTTCCACAATACGGTGGATCGCCTGCGCCTGCTAGATGAAGCGGCGGCGGCGGATGTGAAGGGACGCAAGGCACTCGTCAAGAAGGAACTCGACTGGGTGGACGCGCGGCGCGAAGAGGCGGCGAAGATTGTGACGATGATGGAGAAGGGCGAAATCCCGGAACGCATCACGCACAACGACACCAAGATCAACAATGTCATGCTCGCGCCCGACGGCACGAATGTGGTGATCGATCTGGACACCACCATGCCAGGATCGGCACTGTACGATTTTGGCGACATGGTGCGAACTTCGTCAGCGGCGGCGGCGGAAGACGAGAAAGACCTCTCCAAAGTCTACTCCAAAAAGGAGTACTTCGAGGCACTCGTCAAGGGCTATCTCGCGCAGGCGAAATTCCTGACGGAAGCCGAAAAGGCCAATCTCGCCTTCTCCGGACGGCTCATAACGATGACGATCGGCATCAGGTTCCTCACGGACTACCTCGCCGGCGACACCTACTTCCGCACCGCCTACGAGGACCACAACCTCGTGCGCTGCCACACACAGTTCAAGATGGTCGAATCGATGGAGGCGCAGGCCGACGAATACGAGGCGATCGTCAGAAAGTATTCGATTTGAAGCCAGATGACATCCATCTGACGAATTTCTTCAGCGCGGAAGACATCGTCCCCCACTGCGGGGAGATGTCCCGCGATGAAGTGATTCGCCGCCTCGTGCCCAACGAGGAGACATATAAAGAAGTAATCGCGCGCGAGCAGATGGGGTCGACCGTCATTCGTGACGGTCTTGCCATTCCCCACGCCCGCGTCGCGACATTGAAAACCCCGAAGGTGATGGTCGCGACGAGCGAGCGCGGGATCGTGTGGCCGGGCGAAACTTCTGCGGTGCATATCGTGTTTCTGCTGCTGATTCCTCAGAACCAGCCCGCGCTCTATCTCCAGATTCTCCGTGCGCTCGGCACCGCGCTCAAGGACGACCAGGTTTTGCGAACCGTCGCGGCGATGACCAACGCAGGGGACATCTACCGCTTTTTCGAGTCCGGCAAGGCGTATCTGCCGCGCTATATCACGGCGGCGGACATCATGAGCCGCGAGTTCCTGTTCCTGCACGATACGGACACCCTGCAGGTCTGCGTGGACACGATCATCAAGAACGGCGTGAGCGAGATTGCCGTTCTCGACCGCGACAACGATTTGCGCGGAATCGTCCGCGCCGGCGAACTCTTGAGGCTTTGCCTGCCCGAATATCTGCTGTGGATGGACGATCTTTCGCCCATCGCGAACTTCGAGCCTTTCGCCGAGGTTCTCGCGAATGAGCGCAAGACCTGGCTCCGCGAGATTCTCGTGGACGATTTTCCGGTAGTGACTCCAGACGCGCCGGCGATCCAGGTCGCAGGCGAAATGACGCGCTACCGTTCACCTTGCTGCTATGTGCGCGAAGGCACCAAACTTGTCGGCCTCATCCGCATCAGCAACTTCCTCAACAAGATTTTCCGCGAGTAGGTTTCTTATGGTAAAGTTCAACTACAAGGTGCTGCTTTTGGCGGCAATCGTTCTCGCGGTTTCGTTCGGCGGCAGGTTCGCGGGACTCGCGGTAAACACTACGCAGCAGATTACGCTGGGGGTTTTCGCGGGCGTGATTTCGACGACGCTTTTCTTCTGGGAGCGGCGCGTGGCCGCCGCGTTCATCGGCGTGGCGATTCTCATTTCGTGCCATGCGATGACGCTGCACACGATCCTGAAAGCCACGGAACTCGACATCATCTTCTTCCTGATCGGAATGATGATCATCGTCGGTGTGCTCAAGGATCTTGGCTTTCTTACCTGGGTGATCCAGACCATCATCAACCGCAAGCGCATGAATGGCGTGAGCTTCTCGCTCATTCTTTGCGTGCTTTCGGCGGTGTTGGCGTCGGTCGTCGACGAAGTAAGTTCGATTGTGGTCGTGCTGGCGCTCGTCTTTCAGGTGTGCGACACGCTCAAGCTGCGTCCGCATCCGTTCGTCCTGATGGCGGTCATGGCTACGAACATCGGATCTTCGGCGACGATGCTCGGCAACCCCGTCGGAATCTTCATCGGCAACAAGGCCGGGCTAACGTTCGCGCAGTTCCTCGTCGGCGCGACGCCTGTCGCCATGGCTTCGCTCGTTGCGACGCTGTTCATAACCGTGTTCTGGTTCCGCAAGGACATCCGCTCCATGACGCTCGCCATGGCGCGCCACCGCCGGATGGGCCTCGGCCCGGTGCTGAAGATCCCCTACAAGACGGGTCTCTTCATCCTGCTCGCGACCGTCTCGGTAATCGCCTTCCATCACGAGATAGAGCACGCCCTCGCCCTCGGCGGCGCGGCGAACAAGAACGCGTTCCTCATCATGACGCCCCTCATCATGGCCGGCATACTGATGATATGGCGTCCCCACCGCGCCCGCCATTACGTCGAGAAGGACGTCGAATGGTGGACGCTTCTCTTCTTCATGCTCCTTTTCGCCATAGCCGGTTCTTTGAACGAACAGGGCATAACCCAGAACCTCGCCGACAGTTTGACCAAGCACGTCTCGGGCGGACCGCGCGGAATGATTCCGCTCGTGCTGCTGATCGCGTCGCTGGGGTCGGCGTTCGTCGACAACATCGTGTTTGTCGCCGCCTTCACTCCTGTGATACAGGCGCTCGTCGAGCGCTCGGCCGACTACTCCGTCCTGTGGTGGGCGCTGCTCTTCGGCGCGTGCTTCGGCGGTAACGTGACCGTCGTCGGCTCGACGGCGAACATCGTCGCCTCGGGCCTTCTCGAAAAGCACGGCCATCATCCGATACGTTTCGGAACGTGGATACGTCTCGGCGCGATCGTCGGGCTTGTGACGGCGCTCATAGCGTGGGCGATGCTGCTCGTCTTCCCGTCGCCGCGCCCGGCCTCCGCCGTCGATCCCGAGCCCGCGCCCGTCGTCGAGGAACTGCCGTCGCTCAACGGCTAGCGCCGCAGTCTGCGGCGGCGCTACTTGCCGACGCAGAACCGCGAAAAAAGGGCGTCGAGAAGATCTCTAGAGTATTCCGCGCCGACGAGCCGCCCGAGCGCGGTCGCGGCGGTTCTGGCGGCGTTCGCCGCCAGAACGAGGTCGTCGCGTGCGCCGTCAAGCGCAGCACAGGCCTCGCTCAAGAGCGAGCGTTCGCGACCGGAAGGCGTCGGCGACGAATCGTCCGCGCCGCCCGCCGCCTCTTCAAGCCGCGCCGCGACTGCGCCGAGAAGCGCGTCGATTCCTTCGCCTGTGACGGACGACACATTGAGCCCCGGCCCGCGTGAAAGGTCGCACTTTGAATGCACCTTCATGGCTCGCGGCCCGAACCTCACTGGCGGTTCTCCCTCGCCAAGCCAGAGCACGACATCAGCGGCGTCGGCCAGCGCCTCCGCCCGGCTCACGCCCTCACGCTCGATGGTGTCGGCGGTTTCCCGCAGTCCGGCGGTGTCGACGAGTCTCACCGGCCAGCCGCCGATGTCGAGCGATTCTTCTATGGAGTCGCGCGTAGTCCCGGGCGTTTCAGAAACAATCGCGCGGTTCGTGCCGAGGAGCGCGTTCATGAGAGACGACTTTCCTGCGTTCGGCGGTCCGGCGAGAACCACCAGCGCGCCCTCGCGCAGGAGGCGCCCGCCCTCTGCGCGTTTAATGGCGCGGACGCACTCTGCGCGCAGGGCGTCGAGTTCGCGCGCGGCGTCTGCGGCGAACGCCGGCGGGAGTTCGTCTTCGCTGACGTCGAGCGCGTGTTCCAGCGTGGACGACGTCTCGAGCGCGCGCTCGTAAAGATCGCGGTAGGCGCGCGAACCTCTGCCTTCGAGCCGGGCGAGCGCGTCGTCCGCCGCACGGCGCGTGCGCGCGTCTACAAGTTCGATTACGCCCTCGGCTTCGCTCAGATCTAGGCGTCCGTTGAGGAACGCCCTTTCGGTGAATTCGCCTCTGCGCGCCAGACGGGCGCCTGCGGCGAAGCAAGCGTCCAGCACGCGGCGCGGCGTGACCGCGCCCCCGTGACACTGCAGTTCAACGACGTCTTCGCCCGTGTAGCTTTTTGGCGAGGCGAAAGCCAGAAGAACGCCGCGGTCGAGAAGGGCGCCGTCTGCAGCGCGGAAGGCCGAGAATGCGGCGCGGCCCGGCGCAGGGACGCGCCCGGCGATCTTGCGCGCCACGGCGAACGCGTCCGGACCTGATATCCGCACGACGGCGATTCCGCCGCGCCCGGGCGCCGTCGCAATGGCGGCTATAGTCGAACGTTCATCCATTTCCCGCTTCTCCCGATGGTGGTTTCTTTTTCACGCCGGAAATTATACCATATTCTCCGCGGCATTTACGCCCGGCCTCGCGTGTCGCGTGGCAGACCGCGAAGTTGCGCGGGCGCTTGATTGCAACGAAAGAGTGTGGTATAATACTCCTAATATCGCAAAGCGATAAAGGAAAAACACCAATGAAGATCAAGTTCGGCAATGTCGTAGAAAATGTGGTGACCCGCAAAGAGTTTCCTCTCAAGAAAGCTCAGCAGGTTCTGAAGAACAAGACTGTCGCAGTTCTAGGCTACGGCATACAAGGCCCGGCGCAGGCGCTCAACATGCGCGACAACGGCATCAACGTCATTGTCGGCCAGCGCAAGGGCAAGGGCCCCAACTCCAGCTGGGGCCGCGCCCTTAAGGACGGATGGGTTCCCGGCAAGACGCTCTTCTCCATCGAGGAGGCGGCCGAGAAGGGCGATATCATCATGCTCCTTACGTCCGATGGTTCCGTCGGCGAGGTCTGGAAGAAGATTGAAAAGTACGTCTCGGCCGGCAAGGCGCTCTACTTCAGCCACGGCTTCGCGTATGTCTACAACAAGCTTACCGGCGTGAAGCCCGGCATCGGCGTCGATGTGATCATGGTCGCCCCGAAGGGTTCAGGCACGAACGTCCGCCGCAACTTCCTTAACGGCGCCGGCATCAACAGCTCCTTCGCCGTCGCGCGCGACGCGACCGGCAAGGCGATGGACCTCACGCTCGCCATCGGCATCGCCATCGGCTCGGGCTATCTCTTCCCGACCACGTTCGAGAAGGAGGTCACGAGCGACCTTGTCGGCGAGCGCGGAATTCTCATGGGCGCGCTCTGCGGCGTCATGGAGGCGCAGTACTACACCCTCCGCGCCAACGGCCACAGCCCGAGCGAGGCTTTCAACGAAACATGCGAGGAACTCACGCAGTCGCTCGCCCGCCTTGTCGACGAGAACGGCATGGACTGGATGTACTCCAACTGCTCGCAGAC
>DFFF01000024.1:104891-108427 GCA_002369235.1 Verrucomicrobia bacterium UBA3783 | reverse complement strand
CGAGCGGCGCGGCAAGTTCCTTCGCTGCCTCGTAGAGCTCGTCTTCGCGGAACGACACGACCTTGCGTATCTCGCTCTGCATCTTTCGCATGTGGCGGACCGCCTGCACGACGTCGCCCGTGCCGGGCTCGCCCTTCGTGCGGATCATCGTCGCGCCCTCGCCGATCCTGCGAAGCGCCTCGCCAAGATCGCGCGCGCCGCAGACAAATGGCACGTTGAACTTCGTCTTGTCGATGTGCCTCACGTCGTCGGCGGGAGAAAGCACCTCGGACTCGTCGATGTAGTCGATCTCGATTGCCTCGAGGATACGCGCCTCGGCGATGTGTCCGATGCGGCATTTCGCCATCACCGGAATGGAAACTGCGTTTTGAATCCCCTTGATCATCGCGGGATCGCTCATGCGCGAGACGCCGCCCGCCGCGCGGATGTCGGCAGGGATGCGCTCGAGCGCCATCACGGCGCACGCACCGGCCTGTTCGGCGATCTTCGCCTGCTCAGGCGTCGTCACGTCCATGATAACCCCGCCCTTCAGCATCTGCGCGAGGTTTCTGTTTAATTCCTGTCTGTCACTCATGTCTTTCCCTTTCAATTGCGGAGCGCCGTTCAGTCGGAGCTCTCTTTACTCGAAGAGCCAGGTCGAGAGATAGCGCTCGCCCGTGTCGGGAAGGAGCGCAACGATCGTCTTGCCGGCGAACTCGGGACGCTTTGAGAGCTCGAGGGCCGCCCAGAGCGCCGCGCCGGACGAGATGCCGCCGTGAATGGGCAGAGTCTGTTCTTTCATTTTCTAGAATGCCTTTCGGAGTTCAGTTAGATTGTCGGTTGCGTCACATCAGAGATGCGATGTCCAACATCGAAACTGAACCGCGTCTGCGGCATTCTGGAGAAATGGAGTCATTGTCTGCCCTTTCGCCGGACATTGGCCAATCGGCCGTTTTAGCCATGCAGAACGTGTTAGCCATGCAGAACGTGTAGATTTTTATGCTCCATGTTCTACACGGCTGGTTCCTTTTGCGTCAGAACTGGTACTGTACGCTGAAGACGAGACCCGAGCCGACGCCGAGGTCCTTCGCGGAGCCATGGCGGTAGAACTTGTCCTTGTCACCGGTCTGGACATACGCCGCGACGAGCGTCAGATTGTCGTTGACGAACCATGCGACATGGCCGTCGTAGTAGTCGTGGTTGCGGATTCCGTCTCCGACGCGTGCGCCCTGCTTGTATTCGAGGCCGATTGCGACGTTGGACGCCGGCAGCACATCGATGTTGCCGAAGGCGACAAGGTCGTAGTCATTGTGCCCGACGACGCCGTTGACGACCTCGTCAGTGTAGAGGAGGCCTGCCGAGAGAAGAACCGGCCACGGAGTCTGGGTGATCAGCTTCGACGCGACGACGTATGCGTCGAATCCGTCGTTGTCGAGCTTGAGGGCATCAACAGTCCGCGAGTCCGTGTACTTGTAGATGCCGCCGACGGCTATCGCCGGCACCCACGAGGTGTCGAACGCATTCTCGTCGAGAAGGCGGAGCTTCGCGCCGAGGTTGTACTTGTTGATCGACCTGTCGCCGTACTTCCTCGCGTTGACGAGTTCATAGCCGGCGGAGATTTCGAGGCGGTTTGCGATGGTGAACGCAGCGCCGAAGGCACCCCAGTTGATGTCGGCGTCATTGAGGTTGACGTACCATGCGCCGAACTGAGGGCGCGACACGATTCCGTTTAGCGAGGAGTGCTCCACCTCGTTTGTCGAGTCGCCTCCGTCTGCGCCGTCCCACGGTCGCCCTGCCGTATATGCAAGGGGGTTGAAGGCGATGCCTCCCGCGCCCTGCAGGTTGTTGAGCGGAACTCCGGCGGACAGCGCGTCGTGCAAGAGTGCGACCGCTCCGATTATTGCGAGTTTGATGAGTTTATTCTTCATGGTTTTGTTCCTTGCATTTGTGTGATGTTAAAAAGCCCGCCGCCGCTTGGCGGCGGGCCGGGGGGTCAGATTGCTTCCAGGGCGCGGTCGAGCTCTGCAATTATGTCGTCGACATGCTCGATGCCTATCGACAGGCGTATAAGCTCAGGAAGCGTGCCGCCCTTGCGCAGGTCTTCGTCGGAGAGCTGCGAATGGGTGGTCGACGCCGGGTGGATGATGAGGCTCTTCGCGTCGCCGACGTTGGCGAGCAGCGTGAATATCTCGCCGTTCGCCGCGTCCACGACCTTGCGCGCCTCGGCGCTTCCGCCCTTGACGCCGAAGACGACCATGCCGCCAGCGCCGTTCGGAAGGTACTTCGCCGCGAGCTCCGGCTCGGTGAGCGACGGATACTTCACCCACGCGACCTTCGGGTGCGCCTTCAGGTGCCGCGCGACGGCGAGGGCGTTCTCGCTGTGGCGCGCGATCCTGAGAGGAAGCGACTCGACGCCCTGCAGGAATATCCACGCGGCGTCTGGCGCGAGAGTTGGTCCCTGGTTGCGGATCCCGACCGTCAGCAGGCGGATCGAGAACGCGATGGGCTTGAGCGGCTCCGGAAGGTCATGCGCGAACCTTAGGCCGTGGTACCCCCTGTCTGGCTCGTTGTAGAGCGCGAACTTGGGGTCGGTCCAGTCGAACCCGCCCTTCTCGATGACGACGCCGCCGATTCCGGCACCGTGCCCGCCGATCCACTTCGAGAGGGAGTGGATGACGAAGTCGGCCCCGTGGTCTAACGCCCTCAGGAGCGGCGGCGGCGCGAACGTCGCGTCGACAACGAGCGGCAGGTTATGACGGTGCGCGATCTCGGCGTACTTCTCGATGTCCGCGATGTCGAGCGCCGGATTCCCGACCGCTTCGATGAACACGAGCCTGGTTTTGTCGTTGATCGCTGACTCCGTTGCCGCAAAGTCGTTCACCGGCGCGAACTTGACGCCGATGCCGGCGTTCGGCAGGATCGCGTTGAACTGCGCGAAAGTGCCGCCGTAGAGGTTGCTCGCCGCCACGATCTCGTCGCCCGTGCGGGCGATGTTCGTGATGGTGAAGAAGATCGCCGCCGTTCCGGAGGAGAGCGTCTTCGCCGCCGCGCCGCCCTCGAGCGCCGCGAGGCGCTTTTCGAGGACGTCGTTCGTCGGGTTCATGAGCCTGGCGTAGATGTTGCCGAGCTCCTTCAGCGCGAAGAGGTCCGCGCCGTGCTTGGAGTCGTGGAAGTTGTACGCCGTCGTCCGATACACCGGGACGGCTCTCGCGAGCGTGTCCGACTCGTGCTTTTCCTGCCCGGCGTGGACCGCCAGCGTCTCTATGTGGAATTTGTTCATCTGCAATATACCTTTCGTTATTCAAACAACCATGTGGACAGATACCTTTCGCCTGTGTCCGGAAGGAGCGCGACGATGGTCTTGCCGGCGAATTCCGGCTTCTTCGCAAGCTCCAGCGCCGCGAAAGCCGCCGCGCCGGACGAAATGCCGACGAGGAGCCCCTCCTTGGCCGCGAGAGAGCGCGCAGTCTTGCCGGCGTCCTCCGCCGAGACGGGGATCACGCCGTCGTAGATGCCCGTGTCGAGCGTCTTGGGGACGAATCCCGCGCCGATGCCCT